>CADBNR010000009.1 GCA_902796035.1 uncultured Bacteroidales bacterium
AGCCCGCTATGCTCCCTTCTCGACTTGCGATAATCCCTCAAAAATCCCATTTGAATGAAAGAAAGTTAAAAGTAAACACACTCTTAATTTGATTTAAAAATAAACACACTCTTAGAACTTTACTTCGGGAGCCTTCTCCGCACCGGCCTCGGCCTTGAACTGGGGCTTCTCCTTAAATCCGAACCATCCGGCATAGATCACGGTGGGGAATTTCTTGATGCTGGTGTTGTATACCTGCACCGATTCGGTGTAACGCTTGCGCGCCACGGTCACGCGGTTCTCGGTGCCTTCGAGCTGGGCCTGCAGGTTGAGGAAGTTCTGATTTGCCTTCAGGTCGGGATAAGCCTCGGTGACGGCCAACAGCGACTTCAGCGCGCCCGACAGCTCGTTCTGAGCCGCCTGGTACTTTGCCAAGGTCTCCTCGTTCAGGTTCGCGGGGTCGATGGTGATGGAAGTGGCTTTGGCGCGCGCCTCGGTCACCTTGGTCAGGGTGGCTTCCTCATGGGTGGAATATCCCTTCACGGTGTTCACCAGGTTGGGGATAAGGTCCGAACGGCGCTGGTACTGGTTCTCCACCTCGGCCCAGGCCTGATCCACACCCTGCTGTTTCTCCACCAGCGAGTTGTAGTTGCAGCTCGAAAGTCCGCACAGGGCGAACAGAGCCACACATATCATCATTAATTTCTTCATAATCTTAAAAATTAATAGGTTATGAAGTTTATAGAGTTTTAATAGGTAAGATAATAGACCAATCTGTTGGAGTGGTATTATCTTAACTTTTTCAACTTTCTAAACTTTTTCAACTTTATTTGTCGGCCAGACGGCGCAGCAGGCTGTTGAGGCTCACCTCGTCCGCCAAGATCTTCTCCAGGTCATCGACGTTGACGCGCTTCTGCTCCATGGAGTCGCGGTAACGCAGGGTTACGGTGTTGTCCTCTAAGGTCTGATGATCGACGGTGACGCAGAACGGGGTGCCGATAGCGTCCTGACGGCGGTAACGTTTGCCGATGGAATCCTTCTCGTCGTATTGGCATGTGAAGTCGAAACGTAGCTTGTGCTGAATCTCGCGGGCTTTCTCGGGCAGACCATCCTTCTTTACCAGCGGCATCACGGCGCACTTCACGGGAGCGATCGGAGCCGGGAAATGCATCACCACGCGTGAATCGCCGCCCTCCAAGGGCTGGTTCTCGTAGCAGGAGCACATCACGCTCAGGAACATACGGTCAACTCCGATTGACGTCTCGATGACGTATGGCACATAGCTTTCGTTCAGCTCCGGATCGAAGTACTGTATCTTCTTGCCGCTGAACTTCTCATGCTGCGACAGGTCGAAGTTGGTGCGGGAGTGTATACCCTCCACCTCCTTGAAACCGAAAGGCATCATGAACTCGATGTCCGTGGCGGCGTTGGCGTAGTGAGCTAATTTCTCGTGGTCGTGGTAACGGTATTTCTCGTCGCCCAGTCCTAAGTTTTTGTGCCACTGCAGGCGCACCTTGCGCCAATAGTCGAACCACTGCATCTCCGATCCGGGGCGTACGAAGAACTGCATCTCCATCTGCTCGAACTCGCGCATGCGGAATATGAACTGACGCGCCACGATCTCGTTGCGGAACGCCTTGCCTATCTGCGCGATACCGAACGGAATGCGCATTCGGCCCGTCTTCTGCACGTTCAGATAATTTACGAATATGCCCTGGGCTGTCTCGGGACGCAGGTACACTTCCATCGCGCCGTCGGCCGTGGAACCCATCTCGGTCTTGAACATCAGGTTGAACTGGCGCACGTCGGTCCAGTTGCGCGTGCCGCTGATGGGGTCAACTATCTCGTAGTCCAGGATTATCTGCTTCAGCTCGTTGAGATCGTTGGCGTTCATGGCGTCCGAGTAACGTTTATGCAGCTCGTCGCGTTTGGCCTGATGCTCCAGTACGCGCGGGTTGGTCTGGCGGAACATCGCCTCGTCAAACGACTCGCCGAAACGCTTGGCGGCCTTGGCTACCTCCTTGTTTATCTTCTCGTCGAATTTGGCTATCTCGTCCTCTATCAGCACGTCGGCGCGGTAACGCTTCTTGCTGTCGCGGTTGTCGATAAGAGGATCGTTGAACGCGTCCACGTGGCCCGAAGCCTTCCAGATGGTAGGGTGCATGAAGATGGCCGAGTCGATGCCCACGATGTTGTCGTGAAGCATGGTCATTGCCTCCCACCAGTAGCGTTTGATGTTGTTCTTGAGTTCCACACCGTTCTGGCCGTAGTCGTACACAGCCGACAGACCGTCGTATATTTCCGATGACTGGAATACGAATCCATATTCCTTAGCGTGTGCTATTATGGACTTGAAAACGTCCTCTTGCTTTGCCATTATGCTATGTTAATTTGTTAGCTTGTCTGTTAAAAACGCGTCCGACGCCGGGCGCCGTCGCGGTCATTGTCATGCCGCGACCTGTTCAAAAAGCAAAATTACGAAAAATATTCGAATACACAAAAGTGTTGCGCGTCGCATGTCGCGCCATTAAGTAGTAAAGATGTAAAAATCGGGGACCTGTCGCCGACAGGCCCCCGCTTTCACAATCAGGCATCCATTACCTGTCTTGTTTCCATAATCTCCAAGCTGAGGTTCAATGATTTCAACAGTTTCTCAACTGTGTGTATCGACGGGTTGGCGTAGTTGCCTTCTATCGACTTGATCATCCTAACACTAACTCCGGAGATATCGGCAAGCGACTGCTGCGTTAGCCGCAATTCCTGCCGACGCTTTCTGATTTCTTGTCCAATGTCCATAGTGCTTGGTATTACTGGTAGTCTTCTTAATATTCAGAGGCGGCTCTCCGTCTCCTTAATCCTAATGTTTGCCAGGCAGCCTGGGATATAATTGTCACAAGGCTGTTAAGTTAGTTTTTGTTTAATATCGCGAATTTAATCAAATCATCTTGAATTTCCAAAAATACCGCGATAAAACTTGTCGATTTTTAAAATTTAAGATTTATTTAAGAATGAGTGCATACTTTAGGCAGTGTCAGTGTCTAATTTTGCCCCTGACCAAAAACTAAACCATAAACCATTAACTATAACCAAAACTCGACATCTATGAAACCTATAAACAAAGAAACCATAGCCGACTGGGCCGACCGGAACCGAGGATTGATCGCCATATATTGCATAGGTCTTGCCGTAGTGTTGCTGCAGTTACGCAGCATGCTTTGATAAGGGGACGGCTCTGTAGGGCTTGCGGCCTATCGGGCCGTTTTGTTGAAACGTGCCGACCGCGGCGAGTAAGCCAATGAGATGATGAAGTCTTCGCTTCTATAGGAATATATTATGAACTCGCGCTCATTTCCAGCGGTATCAGTGACCTGGACGCGACCGTAACAGTTTTCGTCAAAGTCCGGAAATTCCGCTTTGTCATATACGGGAGTTGCAGGTCCGAGAACTGGCATTTTCAATATCGCGATATTGTCACGCAAATCCACCCCGGCCGTAAGGGCGGCTTTATATGCCGCTTCCTTGACGGTCCAGGCAAGGATGTTGTCCAAAACGGAATCGGCCGGAATCTCTTGCAGTTCGTCAGGCGACAGGAACCGTTCGCGCACCTTCAGCACCTGGGCGCGGTCATTGCGTTCGGCGTCGATGCCGAGGGCCGCACGGTCGGAATATTCCGCCAGAGTCACTTCGGGCGTGTCGGGCAGCGTGGCGATGGCCAACAGGCCGGAGCAATGGGTCAGCGATATGCGCGCCGTGCTGCCGGCTACGTATGGCGCACCGTTGTCGAAGTGCCGTATCTCGCGATAGTTGTCCTTGCCGTTCTCGCCATATATCTGGCGTGCCATATCCATCCATGCAGGCCCCTTGTAATCGTCTCCCTCGGTGATTTCCTCCACCTTGATGCACGGCAATGTCGGATGCCGCCAATACACGAAGTCTTCCATTGTTTTTGTCCTGATTTTTTTTCTCGATTTATCCCGATTTATCTCGATGAATCCCGATAAATCCCGATGAATCCCGATTAATCCTTAACTTCGGGCGTCTCCTTCACCACCTTGACTTCCACGATGCGGTGACGCTCCATTTTCAATACATTGAAACGCAGGTTGTCGCACCGTATTATCTCGTTAGTGGTGGGGAAGTCTCCCTTGATTTCGAGTAGCAACCCGGCCAATGTCTCCGCATCGCCTATATCGCCCAATGACTCCTTCTCGATGTCCAGCGCCTCGCAGAAATCTTCTAATGGAATCTTGGCATCGAATATATAGGCGTCGGGTCCTATCTGGCGGTACATTTTCTCCTGCCTGTCGTCGTATTCGTCGTCGATGTCGCCCACAATCTGCTCTATCACGTCCTCAAGGGTCACGATGCCCTGGGTGCAGCCGTATTCGTCGATGACGATGGCGATGTGTATCTTGCGCTTGCGGAAATCCTCCAGCAGGTCGTCTATCATTCGCGACTCAGGCACGAAGTATGCGTCGCGCACCAGCGACTGCCAGCGCGGCCGGTCCGGTGTGTCCAGGTAGGGAAGAAGGTCCTTGCTGTACAGGATGCCCATTATGGTGTCCTGCGTGGTGTCGTACACCGGTATGCGCGAATAGCCGGAATCGAGTATCACTCTGATTACCTCGTCCCAGTCGTCGTGCACCTCGATGGCGGTGACATCAACGCGGCTAATCATTATTTCGCGAGCCTCTTTTTCGCCGAACGACAGGATACCTTCAAGCATCTCTTTCTCGTCGCCTTCCTTGACGTCAGATATCTCCAGCGCCTTTTCAAGCTCGTCGGTGGTGACGTTCTGCTGCTTTTTGGTCACAACCTTGTTGACTATCACGGTGGAGCGCACCATCAGCTTGGAGAGCGGTGCGAACAGCTTATACAGAATCATGACGCCGCCCGACGACATCTTCACCCACCACATAGTGCGTCCGCGTGCCACGAGTTTCGGGAATATCTCGCCGAACAGCAGCAGCAGGAAGGTCATGAACACCGTCTGTATCAGGAATTCGGCCACCACGCTGTTGAACGTGACCACCTGCGAGATGGCGAACGACAGGATGACTACCATGGTGATGTTCACCAGGTTGTTGGATATCAGGATGGTGGCCAGCAGCCGTTCGGAATTGTTCAGCAGCTTGGAGACACGGACCAGCGCGGGGTCGCCCGACTCCTCCACCTCGTCAACCTCCTGCGGATTAAGGCCGAAAAAGGCTATCTCGCTTCCGGATACGAATGCCGAAAGCAAGAGGCATATCACCACTATTAATATAAGGAAACTCCAGGCTACCCAAGTACTGTGTTCGGGAGCATGAAATGTAATAGCTGAATCGCACAGCATTCCCGGCAGTCTGCCGATAATGCCGCATAACACTCCGGCCATATCGGCCGGCAAAGGATCTGGGTCCAAATCTAAAATTTGTTGGTTAAGACTACAAAATTATAACTTTAGTTCGATATATACAAATCAAACAGCATGATGGCGCGTCAATCCGCTACACGGACCAGCTGCGAGGCGGGGTCGTCCTCGAACACGTAGTAGAGCCAGCCGCGGACGGCGGTGTAGCGGGTGGTGTCTTTCAGATAGTCTACATAACGCTTCACCTGGGCGTCGTGGCGCCGGTCCATGCGTTTGCCGAACTTGTAGTCGACGATGTCGGCCGAGCCGTCGGGCCATATCATGATGCGGTCGGGACGACGCATGTCGTTGTGCCGGTTCAGCAGCGGGCGTTCGGTCACTACGCGGCATCCTCCGCCGAACCATTTTCGTACCTCGGCCGGAGCATCGTGCAGACGTTCGGAGAGCTTGTCGACGTATGATGCTCCCTGCGGCACCAGTCCAAGGATGATGGCGCGCCTGATTTCTCGCGGTAGGTCGTCAAGTGTCACCACTCGTTCCATGATTCCGTGACATACGTTGCCCATGGAACGGGGATCGAGACTGTCATCGTCGTCATAATCCTCGCTGTCGACATACTGGGTCAGATTGTCCACGCGGCATTTGATGCTCTCGGGTGTGGGAGTAGAGAGGTATCCCGGTACGCCGACGGATTCCGCTTCGGGCCGTTTCTGAGACTCGGTCTCTTTCTTTTCCCTGTCCTTGAGCTTCCGTGCAGATACCGATTCGGCGGATGGCCTCTCGCCGTATGTCACGGTCACGCCCTCTTCGGCATCGAATGTGTCAGGATATGACAGGCATTCCGGATCCGTCCATTCGTCCCGGCGCCATTTGCCGCCGTCGCAAGTCTCGCTGTCCAGAAAATCCAGGATGAAACCACCCAGACTGCGCATGGGCTTGTCGGCATAATCCTTCTCAGGCATCCTGTCGTAGACGTAGAGCTCGTTCTTGGCGCGTGTCAGGGCCACGTACAGCAGGTTGAGCGTGTCCATCGTTTCCAGGTCGTAATTGTCGTATAGCCTGTCGCGCAACGAAGTGTCCTTAAGCTTTTCCGTAACTTGTACGGGCACATAAGGGGGAAATCTGTCGTTTAAGGTCCGGTCGGCGAGTCGCAGGTCTTCCTTGGCTACCCAGCGCCATTCCTTTCCGCTGACATAATCGCCAAGACGAGTCTTGTCCGACAGGGGATGGGTTATTATCACCACCGGAAACTCCAGTCCCTTAGATTTGTGGGTGGTCATTATGGTGATTGCCTCCACGTCCTCGGGTGAGGATATGGCCAGGGTGCGTTTCTTGCGCTCCCACCAGGTCAGGAAAGAGGGAAGGTCGGCGGGATGACCGTCGCAGTATTCGAGCACAGCGTCCTGGAATGCCGCCAAGAATGCGGCCTGGTCCACGCATAGCTGCCGGAATTCGCCCGCCATGAAATTGGCTATGATGGCTTCCACCAGAGCAGGCAGGGCCGTGGTCTGCATGTCGCTGAGCATGTCGGTGATGGGCGAGATGTCAAGCGCCTCGTCCTGTATGCATTTCAGGCATTCGTCGATCGACTTCTCCGGATGCATCTGGCGGTAAAGAAGTATGTGGCATTCCAGATCGCGGATGTCGCCGGGACCTTTGTATTCGCTATCCTCATCATCCCTTCGTTTCGGTATGGTGCTTCGGTTGATGGCCTGTAGGATGGTCACCACGTCGCGCACAGCCACGGAACTCTCCACGAGCAGCGACTGCTCGCTGATGAATTCCAGTTCCGGCTGGTCGGGATTCTCCCGATCGCGCTCCCTGTTGTATTGCTGCAACCGTTCCACCATGGCCGTGCCGTCGGTGTTGGTGCGTGTCAATATGCAGATGTCCTTCTGACTGTAACCGCGTTTCAGCGTGTCGAGAATCAGAGCCAGGGCTTCGTCCTCGGGATTCATTCCGCGTCCCAGAAGACGAATCTCCACATATCCCGCTCCTTTTTTCTGTGGAATCTGGCAGACATTCCCGTATAGATCCTTAAATTTGCGTGCCACACTTTTCCTACGCTCCGGGTCTTCGGGCGCCACTATTTCGCCGAGGCGATGGATCATGAAGCTGAACAGCGAGTTGTTCCATTCCACGATTCGGGAATCCGAGCGCCAGTTGGCGTTCTCCGAAGGCTTGTGGCCGGCGATCTCCACGGTGTCGGTGCCGAATGCTCCGTTCAGTTCCGCCTCCACGCGCGTATTGATCAGTTCGGGTTCTGCGTTGCGGAAACGGTATATGCTCTGTTTGGCGTCGCCGATTATCAGGTTGTCGTTGCCTCGGGACAGACTTTCCATCACAAGTGGCCTGAGATTGACCCACTGCATTTCGGATGTGTCCTGGAACTCGTCGATGAGCAGATGGTTCAATAATGTGCCGAGACGCTCGTACACGAACGGAGTGTCGTCGTCCTTGATGAAATCGTGCAGGATCATGGATGTCTCGCCCAGTTCCACGGCGCCGTTCTCGCGCAGGTATTCAAGACGTCTTTTCGACACGGCCTTGAGGAGTCCCAGGAAGGGGAAGCTGACGCGCAGGGATTCCCATAGAGTGCCGAACGAAGCCTTCCACAGTTCGTAAGCTTCCTGCATCTTCAGGTAATGCTCTTTTCGGACAGCCCATTCGCTCTCTCGGGCTACCTTGTCCTCTATCGACTTCTTGCCCCAGAACTTGTCCGGATCGAGAAATGTCACGCTTTTGAACGATAGGGGCCTAAGTTGTAGAACTTTCCGGGCTGCACCGAATGGCTTGCCGGCATCGGTGCGCGTCGCGGCGAGTTGCCCCGGATCGGTGGCAGTGTCGATCACGGCCTGAGCTTCGACGGTCATAGTGCGGTAAAGCCTTTTCTTCTCCTTGACATGCTTTTCGTCCAGCTCCCGGTACAGGTTCAGAAGGTCGGTGTTGTTCTCCAGATATTTCTCCAGTTCTGCACGGAAGTTTCTGTAATCCTCATTGTCTATGCGTTGGAAATCGGCGAGCAGCGACTGGTATGGCGTCGAACTGTTGGTGTAAGCCGATTCATGTTTCTGGAATATGTTCCACGAAGTTCCTTCTTCGTTGTCCATGATTTGCTGGAGCCATATCCTGATTTCGCGTGAATCGGGATCGCGGGGGTTGTCTACGGCGTCAATGGCGGCATTAAGCCCCATGCGCGACACGTAGTTGCTTTCAAGTTCCACCTGATATGCGTCCATCACGCCGCACTCGTAAGCCAGCGTGCGGAGCACTAACTGGAAGAACGAGTCGATGGTGGAGACGTTGAAGTCGGAATAATTGTTCAGCAGCATCTTCAGGGCTTTGCCTGCGATTTCACTGATTATTGCCGACGGTACGCCGAACTCCTTCGTGAAATCGTCCATGTAATCCGGCTTGTCTGGCCCTCCGTTAAAGTTGGCCAGATCATCCAGCTTGTCGATGATGCGCATCTGCATCTCGTTGGTGGCCTTGTTGGTGAAGGTAATGGCCAGTATGCGGCGTATGCCGTCAAGCATCTCGTCGTCGGTACGCAGTCGGTAAGCTGCCGCACCTTCCGGCTTGATGCCGATCAGAAAGTGTATGAAATGCCGGGTCAGAGCGTATGTCTTGCCGGAACCCGCCGATGCTTTTTGAAGAGTCAGCATTATCCCTTGACTTTATATCCCATGTCGACAAGAGCATCCTTGACTTTGGACAGCATATTGCCCTGAATCAGTATTTCGCGCCCACGTGCGGAGCCGCCGACACCTAATTTGCGTTTCAGTTGTCGCGCCACTTCCTGAAGAGCCTCGTCCGCGCATTCGAATCCCTCCACGATGGTGGCGGTCTTTCCGGCGCGTCCCTTTTTCTCTATCAGGACATGCACGGGAGTTTTCTGCACTGTCTTTGAGTCAGTAGGCTCAGCTTTGGTTTCGGGAGTGTCCGGCTCTCCTTCGGGCAGGTTGCCCTCCTGAAGCAGTGACCCCAAGGCGTCTTTCCAGTCCATGATCAATAGGATGCTAATTTCTTGTCCAGATCCCCGAGGGTCTGTGCACGGTCGCGGAGTTCGCCGCCGGCATCGTAGATGAAGAATGCCGGGAGCTGTCCTACATTATAGTCACGCAATGCGTTGGAGTGAGTACCGGTGGGGTCGATCACAGTGATCCATGGCAGATTGCGCGCGGCCTCGCGCCAGGCATACTGGTCGGCGTCGAAGCTGATGTGATAGAACTGCACGGCGCCCCCCTTGCGCTGATAGATCTGAGCCAGCTGGCGGTTGAATGCCGGCGATTCCTCCATGTTCATCATGGCGAACACCACCACCACGGGCTTGCCTTTGCCCACCAGATCGGAAAGCTTCACGTTCTGCTCCTTCTCATTCGGAAGCTCGATGTCCAGCACCTTGAGTTCCGGCGCGCTTATCACCTTGCGTTTGCCCTGGGCTGTGTTGCGCTGCTTCAGGGCGTTAAGGGCGGCGTTACGCACCATCTTACCGTGGGGGTCGTTCGGGCGGTACTGCTCGAACTGTGTGGCCACGGCGGCGTAGTATTTGGCATCGTCATGGTCGGCGGCGTCGAACAGCGGCTTGTCGCCCACTATCTTGGTAAGCACGTAATAGCTCAGTATCGAGCCCTGGCTGTCCATGATGTATTTGGAATATACCTGACGCTTGAAGCCCTCGGCGTCCTTCTGGTCGGAAGCCGCATACTTCAGCACCTCCTTCTCGAAGGCGTCGAGGCGTTCGGCCTGCGGAGTGCCCGACAGCTTGAAGTCGTTGCCGTATTTGTCGGCGCTGGTCTCGATGCGCACGGTCTCCACCGAGTCGACGGGGAAGTAAATGGAGTTTTCGCCCAGGGTCAGACGGTAAATCTCTGGGCTGGCCGGAGCCTCGTATTTCAGTGAGAAGTCGCCGTTTTTGCCTACCTTGACCGAATCGAGCACAGTCCAGCGGCCCGCGAAGTCGGGCTTGGCCAGTATCAGTGTCTTGCCTTCGCCACCATATACTTCACCTTCTACCTTGAACTTGGGATTGTTGTCGCACGCCGTCATAAGCAACGCTATGCCGGCGGCCGCCATGATGTATCTTGTTTTCATTGGATTTTCCGGAATAATATCAGTGTTAGTTAGTCACCACAAAGTTAGCATAAATCCGATAAAAAACCAAAGTTTGCTAAAATAAGGAATTTTTGTTAACTTTGCGGAGTTTTGCACAAAATGTAGCAGGTTGGTACGAAATGTGTAAGATTCAACGAACTAACGCGGACTTGCCGCGTGGTGTTACGACGAGAATTAACGAATAGCGAAACAATAAAGATTTATGAATCCAATCAAGAAGAGCATCAAGCTGCCCGACGGACGTGAGATCACGCTTGAGACCGGGAAGCTGGCCAAACAGGCCGACGGTGCTGTGGAGTTGCGCATGGGCAACACGATGTTGCTGGCAACCGTATGTTCGGCCCGCGAGGCCGGCGAGGGCGTGGACTTCATGCCCCTGACTGTAGAGTACAAAGAAAAATACGCATCCATCGGACGTTATCCCGGTGGATTCCTTAAGAGGGAAGGCCGTAGCAACGACTACGAGATTCTGACTTCCCGTCTTGTAGACCGCGTGCTGCGTCCTCTTTTCCCCGACAACTATCATGCAGAGACGTTTGTGAACGTGACACTGTTCTCGGCCGACGAGAACGACGCTCCCGATGCACTGGCAGGTCTGGCCGCGTCGGCAGCCCTGGCTGTAAGCGACATCCCCTTCAACGGCCCTATCTCCGAGGTGCGTGTGGCCCGCGTCGACGGCGAATGGGTGATCAACCCCACATTCGACCAGATAGCCAAGTCCGACATCGAACTGATGGTAGGCGCCACCTACGACAACATCATGATGGTGGAGGGCGAGCTTGACGAGGCCAGCGAGGCCGAGCTGCTCGAAGCCCTGAAGGTGGCTCACGAGGAGATCAAGAAGCAGTGCAAGGTTGTGATGGAGCTGGAGAAAGAGGCCGGCAAGGAAACCAAGCGCGAATATAACCACGAAATAAACGACGAGGCACTGCGCGCCGACGTTCGCGAGAAGTGCTACGACAAGGCATACGCCATCGCCAAGACCGGCAGCGCCGACAAGCACTGGCGCATGGACTCGTTCGACGCCATCCGCGACGAGTACATCGCCAACCTCCCCGAGATGACCGAGGAGCAGCTGGCCCTCTACACCGAGGATCAGCGCATCGCCATGGTGAAGCGTTACTACCACGACGTGGAGAAGGAGGCAATGCGCCGTTGCGTTCTGGACGAGGGCATCCGTCTCGATGGCCGCAAGACCGACGAGATCCGTCCCATCTGGTGCGAAGTGGACTATCTGCCCGGCCCTCACGGAGCCGCCATCTTTACCCGTGGCGAGACCCAGGCCCTGGTGACGACCACACTCGGCACCACGCTTGACGAGAAAATCGTGGACAATGTGCTGGACCAGAGCAAGGAGCGTTTCCTGCTGCACTATAACTTCCCTCCCTTCTCCACAGGCGAGGCCAAGGCTCAGCGTGGCGTGGGACGTCGTGAGATAGGTCACGGCAACCTGGCACACCGCGCTCTGAAGCGCATGTTCCCCGAAAACTTCCCCTATACCTGCCGCATCGTCAGCGATATTCTGGAGTCTAACGGCAGCTCGTCCATGGCCACTGTATGCGGCGGCACGCTGTCGCTGCTTGATGCCGGCGTCAAGATGAAGCGTCCCGTAGCCGGCGTGGCAATGGGTCTGATTTCCGATCCCGGCAACGTGAAGTATGCCATCCTGAGCGACATCCTCGGTGACGAGGACCACCTCGGTGACATGGACTTCAAGGTGACCGGTACCGAGAAGGGTATCACAGCAACCCAGATGGATATAAAGTGCGATGGACTGAGCTACGAGGTGCTGGAGAAGGCGCTGAATCAGGCTCGCGACGGCCGTATGCACATCCTCAACATCATCCACGACACCATTCCCGAGGCTCGCGAGGACTACAAGCCCCACGTGCCGCGTCTGGTCACTATGGATATACCCAAGGAGATGATCGGCGCCGTTATCGGCCCGCAGGGTAAGGTGATACAGGGCATCCAGGAGGAGACCGGCACCACCATCAGCATCGACGAGGACGAGAACACCGGCCTGGGCCATGTGGAGATTGCCTCCAAGGACAAGGCCAGCATCGACGCCGCCCTTGCCAAGATCAAGGCTATCGTGGCACAGCCCGAGGAGGGCGAGGTTTACGACGGAACCGTACGTTCCATCCTCGACTTCG
Source organism: uncultured Bacteroidales bacterium (assembly GCA_902796035.1). Taxonomy (GTDB): domain Bacteria; phylum Bacteroidota; class Bacteroidia; order Bacteroidales; family Muribaculaceae; genus Lepagella. The sequence goes on from CADBNR010000009.1 coordinate 12,604, forward strand.
GAGCGTTCGTTGAGTTCATGCCCGGCCGCGACGGCCTGCTGCACATCTCCGAGATTTCGTGGGATCGTCTCGACTCGATGGAGAACAGCGGCCTGAAGGAAGGCGACAAGATTCAGGTGAAGCTTGTAGAGATTGACAAGAAGACCGGCAAATACCGCCTGTCGACCCGCGTACTGACTCCGAAGCCCGAAGGATATGTTGAGCGCGAGGCACGTCCCCGTCGCGAAGGCGGCGACCGCGGACCGCGCCCGCAGCGCAACGGCGACCGCGCACCCCGCGGCGACCGCGGACCCCGTCCCCAGCGCACCTTCACTCCCCGCGACAAGAACAACAACGAGGATTAAACCAATCCTCTTAATCCCATAGAAACCGGGCCGACATCACTCGATGTCGGCCCGGTCCGTTTTTGTTCGCCCGACATGGGCATAATCTAACGGGTGGAAGTCCCGAGCGCACCCCGATAGCGGGAAGCGCATAGCCGAAAGCAAGGG
>CADBNR010000010.1 GCA_902796035.1 uncultured Bacteroidales bacterium
CCACCCGCCTCTTTAGCTCAGTTGGCCAGAGCACGTGATTTGTAATCTCGGGGTCGTTGGTTCGAATCCGACAAGAGGCTCAGAAAAACCGGACGTTGAAAAGACGCCCGGTTTTTTGGTTTTTAAGGGGGCGGAAGGTCGGGGCGTTTCGCTGAAGCTCAACACGGAGACGAACGGGCGTTTCGCTGAAGCTCAACGCGGAAAACAAAAGGAGAATACCGCAAAGAAAGAGCGCATCTGCACGTGGCGGATGCGCTCTTTAGCTATGCTATTCCGGAATTTATGATTCCGGAATTCATTACTCACTATTCACTACTCACTATGCACTATATGCACTATTCACTATTCACTACTCACTACTCACTGGATAGTCCAGGTTTCCTGGGTCTTCATGATGAGGTCGCGGAGATTGGCGAAGCCTTTGGCTTCCTTGATTTCGCGCGTCTGGCGGGCTACCTCCTGGTCGTATACAAGGGCGTCGTAGTCGCGGATCACGCCGAGTGCGAGGGGCAGCTCGTGGCCGTCCATCATGGCCAGCTGCTGCTGCAGGAAGTTGTGCTTGCAGTGCGCGTCGTGCGTCAGCACGTCATCGAGCGTGTAGCCGTCCTGACCCACGGTCACGGCCTTCAGGCCGAAGCCGTCCTGCACCAGTCCCTTTTCCATATTCTTGCCGAACAGCATCTTCTCGCCGTGGCGCAGCAGGATGGTGTGGTCGTCGCGCATCTCCTTGTCGGTGATGTAGGAATGGATGCCGTTGTTGAAGATGACGCAGTTCTGCAGAATTTCCACCACAGAGGCTCCCTGATGCTTCGCAGCGGCCACCATGACCTCCCGGCTTACCTCGAGGTTGGTATCGTAGCTACGGGCAAAGAAATTGCCTCTGGCGCCGAAGCATAGCTCGGCCGGGATGAAAGGATCCTCCACCGTGCCGTAGGGGCTGGATTTCGACACTGTGCCGCGGTCGGACGTGGGAGAATACTGGCCCTTGGTCAGACCGTAAATCTTGTTATTGAATATCAGCATGTTGATATTCACGTTACGGCGCACGGCGTGGATGAAGTGATTGCCGCCGATGGCCAGGCCGTCGCCGTCGCCGCTGATCTGCCATACGGTCAGCTCCGGGTTGGCCGTCTTCAGGCCCGTGGCTATGGCCGCAGCACGTCCGTGGATGGTGTGCATGCCGTAGGTGTTCATGTAGTAGGGCAGACGCGAGCTGCATCCGATGCCCGAGATAACGGCCGTCTTGTGCGGTGGTATTCCCAGCTCGGCCATTGCCTTCTGCAATACGTTCAGAATGGCATGGTCGCCGCAACCCGGACACCACCGGGCCGTCTGTCCATTTTTATAATCCGTGGCCGTATAGGCTTTGTTTTCATTCTGTTCCATTGCTTAAGCTTTTATGTGGTTCAACACTCCGTCCACAACCTCGCGCACCAGGAAGGGCTGACCCTCCACCTTGTTGATGCGTTTGATTTCCTTCATGGGAAGATGCATCTGCAGATAGTCGGCAAACATGCCGGTGTTCAGTTCGGCCACTATGATGTTCTTGTAGCGCGACAGCACCTCGAACGTGTTGGCGGGCAGCGGGTTGATGTAGCGGAACTGCCAGAATGCCACCTTATGTCCCTGTGCGTTGAGCTGGGTGGCCGCTGCAAGCAGATGGCCGTAAGTGCCTCCCCAGCCGAGCAGTATGGTGTCGGCGTCGGGAGCCAACATAGGCTCGACCGCGGGCACCTCGTCGGCGATGCGGGCTATCTTCTCGCGGCGTGCCTTGACCATGAGTTCGTGGTTGGGGCCGTCGGTGGAGATGACCGATGTCTTGGCGTCCTTCTCCAGACCTCCGAGGCGGTGCATGGCGCCGGGAGTGCCGGGCAACGCCCACCAGCGGGCACCGTTGGCGTCGCGGTCGTATGCGCGCCAGCCTTGCTCCAGCACGTTCTGAGGCAGGATGTGGGGATGTATTTCGGGATAATCCTTATCTTCGGGAATGCGCCATGCCGACGAACCGTTGGCTATGAAGGCGTCGGTAAGGAGGATGACGGGTGTAAGATGCTCCATTGCGATGCGCGCGGCCTCGAAAGCCATGTGGAAGCAGTCCGTTGGGCTTGTGGCGGCCAATACGCAGAGAGGTGCCTCGCCGTTGCGGCCGTACAGGGCCTGCATCAGGTCGGTCTGCTCGGTCTTGGTGGGAAGTCCGGTGGATGGTCCTCCGCGCTGCACGTCGATAACTACCAGAGGCAGTTCGGCCATGACGGCCAGACCGATACCCTCCGATTTCAGCGCCAGGCCGGGGCCGGACGTGGAGGTGACAGCCAGGTGGCCTGCGTATGAGGCGCCGATGGCCGAGCATACGCCGGCTATCTCGTCCTCCATCTGGATGGCCTTTACGCCCAGGTCTTTGCGCTTGGCCAGCTCATGCAGGATGTCGGTTGCCGGAGTGATGGGATACGAGCCGAGGAACAGGGGGCGTCCGCTCTTTTCCGAGGCCATGATCAGACCCCATGCGGTGGCGGTGTTGCCCGTCACGTCGGTGTAGGTGCCGGGGCGCGCGTCGCTGGTCTCGATGCGGTACACGGGCAGCGAGCTGTGGGTGTTGTGACCGTAGTCCCATCCGGCGCGGATCACTTTGGCGTTGGCTTCGTACACTGCCGGTTTCTTGGCGAACTTGGCGCGCAGTTTGCGCAGCACGGATTCCACGGGACGGTCGAATATCCAGCAGATTATGCCCAGGGCCAGCATGTTACGGCTTTTCATCATCGTTTTCTGATCCACGCCGGAACCCTCCAGGGCGCTTTTGATCAGTGTGGTCATGGGCACGAGCATCACCCTGTGGGGGTCGATGCCCAGCTCCGCGATGGGGTCGGAGGTGGCGTATTCGGCCTTTTTCAGGTTCGCGGCCGTGAACGAGTCACCGTCGCACACTATCACGCCCTCCTTCTTCAGGTACTTCAGGTTGGTCTTGAGCGCGGCCGGGTTCATGGCCACGAGCACATCGGCTTCGTCGCCGGGGGTGAACACGTCCTTGCCCACGCTGACCTGATAGCCCGACACACCGCTCAGCGAGCCTTGCGGCGCGCGGATTTCGGCCGGATAGTCCGGGAATGTCGAGATCTCGTCTCCCTTCTCTGCCGAGATGTTGGAGAAGATGTTGCCTGCAAGCTGCATGCCGTCGCCCGAGTCGCCGGCAAATCTGATCACCACCTTGTCGATGGCCTTGACATTGGTTTCCTGCAACATAATTTGTGTTTTACTGATATTTACTCGTCCCGAGGCCCGGGGCTAAAGTGCTCCGAGCCGGGGACATTAAGGTTTACGTTATTTCACCATTACCTTTACGGCCCTGCGGAACGTGGGCTTGGTCACGATGTAGATGCCTCGGGCCAGGTTCTCGCCACTACACTGACGGCCGTTGAGGTCGAATATCATGGCGCCCTCCGGAGCGAGGATGTTGTTGCCCCACACTTCCACCAGGACGCTGTCGTCGTTGTCACCGTCAGCTGCGGGAACGTCCTCGATGCCCGAGCCCTGTTTGCGCGTCAAGGTCAGCTTGGCGTTGCGCACCTCCCATGTGTCGGCGCCCGACGTGTTGGACTGATATTTGAATCCGACGCGTATCTTGGAGCCGGTCTTGCCATATTCCGACAGGTCGATGTCGCCCGAGTTGGAGAATGCCCACATGTCTGCCACCGGCCATGACGGAACCTCGAATGTCTTGATGTGTCCCGCTTCGTTGGCGTTGACGTTCATATCCATCACCACTACCTTGCAGAGATCCTTCAGCGTGGTCTGGAACTTGGCGGCATGATCGAAGCTGAATGTGGCGGCTTCCACGTCGGTCATGTCCACTTCGGGACCCCACACGTATGCCTCGGCGGCGTATGGAGCGCCATCCATGTAGGCGCTGCCGTTCATGTAATACTTGGTGGGTTTGTTTTTTTCGGTGTATGATTTCCACTGCCATACGTAGCTGAGGGCCGGATCCATCGAGACGATGTCGAAATCCCAGCCGGCTTCGCCGTTCGGATCATCCTCGCCCAGCCAGTTGAACACATTCTGATCTTTGGGGTCATCCGGATCATCAGGGTCGTCACCGCCACCGGTGCCGGTGTTGTAGGGGACGGTCTTCTTGTCGCCCCAGATGTGGTCGGCCAGGTCGGGAAGGTCGATGAACGGATTGCGGTTCCCCTGCTCCTTCTGAACGCCGTCATTGCGGTCGCGTTCCTTCTGGCTAACGACATCAAGGTTGGACCAGCTGAGCAGCATCTCCTGCGCCCACGGCTTGAACATCAGCTCATTGCCGGTGTCGTACATCCAGGTGAAACGAGTGCCCCATTTCATGTCCTTGTATGCGCAGAACATGTACATGAACACACGTGCGAAGTCGCCCTTGTATTCATCCGCCGGCTCGTACACATAGTTCGAGCCTCCGCCGGTGTTGCTGGTAGGATGACCTACGAACGTCACCCCGTTCTCCCATGTCGGAGTGCCCGACACCTCGCCCAAAGGATAGTTGGACTTGCGGTTGTTGGCCGTCTTGTCCGATGGATTGAGGTGTACAATGTCTTTGTAGGCGGCATTCTTGGTTCCGTCCCACCAGGAATTGGCTACCGAGTGCTCGATGTTCATGTCGGCATGTCCGTTGGTCGACACCAGGTTGTTGCTGTACATGTCCCACCAGTATTCCTTGCCGTTCACCACCTTGATGTCGGTGGAGCGGAAAGCGCGCCAGGTAGCGTCGCCATAGCTTATCTCCTTGTGGCCTGCGGCCATCTTCTTGATGGCGTCCATCAGCTCGGCGCCGCATTTGCCGTTAAGCGAGTTGTAATAATTTTCGGGGTATCCGCCGAATGCGTCGACAGTACCTAATCCGCCAATCATCAGGAGTCCGGCGGCTATGATCAGATTTCGTCTTGATAATGTCATGAGATAGTTCACATTTTCATGGTTAACCGTCATGCCGCGCGTGCCTTTTGCCTGGCATTGTGACATGGGGAAGCAAAGTTACAAATAATATTTCAAATAAAATACAATAGTTCGTTAAAAAATTATTCATAGGCTAAGCGGCATCTACCGCCAAGCCAAAGAGTTCTTTGACAAGTTTAGCATTTAAAG
>CADBNR010000011.1 GCA_902796035.1 uncultured Bacteroidales bacterium
CAGGCTCTTTACTGTATTTCTTTTCTTTGCTCATACTCATTTCGAATGAAACCAATCAGAAATCGAGTGCAAAGGTAACAAAAATAAATCAAATGTCGCAAATATGAGTAACAAAAAGTGGTAATTATAAGGATTTTTAAGGAAACGAAAGGAATTTGCTATATTCGCATAACACACTTATTATCAAGATATTTATTTCTTTTATCATCTTTTTAATTCTTTTGATTTTCTTGTTTTAGGTATTAGGCTACACGATGACTAAGTCGTGGCGCCCAATTACGTATAGTCGGATCAGTGGCGCGGGCACTCCGTGCCGCGCACAGCAACGCAGCATTTGATTCGTGTCGGATGCGCGGCACGGGGAGCCCGCGCCACTATGCAATGCCTACTGACAGACATTATATTATAAGGACATTAATCCGCATCGGGCACACGGAGATATGGTCATCAGGAGTGCATAATGCAGTAATGAATGAAATGTTTGCGAAGTGTTTCCGGTCAGAACAAATCTGAGTGACTGCCGGTGCGTACTAATGAAATTATCTGTAATACGTCTTCACAACGATAAATCAACAGCCAGTCCGGAGTGATATGACACTCCCGACACCCCTTATAATCATTAATCAAGGAATGGTCTCGATTCTTGGGAGGCAAAACCTCTCCATTTGAAAGTTTCTGAATTATATCATTCAGTTTGCTTTCATCAAGATTACGTTTACGCGCAAGTTTTAGATCCTTAAGATACTGGCGCGTGACTTCAATCTGATAACTCACTGTTGACCAGTTTTAAATATTCATTAAAATCTGAGCAAACAACTGTCTGACCATTCTCAAGTTCATCAATCGCTTTGAGAGTTACAGGATTTGGCATGGAATCATTCACCTTCGATTCTTTTACTGAAACTACTCCTCGCAGCATTTTGATGGCTCGCTTCACGTCATTGAGCATGGAGCCATCTTCCAAGGATACTATTAATTGAGTCATAACACTTTTTGATTAAAATGTAAAGATACAAAAAGTTTCAGCATTCACAAAATATTAACAATTATCGGCACGGTTATTACCGGCACGGTGATCGGCACGGGCCGCCCGCGCCACTATGCGATACCTGCTGATAAATATCATAGAGACCTTAATTTATCATCCCCGGACTGTTCCTGTAGGTACAAAATCTCTTTCTTGACAAGGTCTTTGCGCTGAGAAGCAAGCAACCTATGATAATACTGCGAGCTGATATTACGCTGAAGGGTTCGCACACTCCAATCCTGAGATGCGGCTTCAGCTTCATACCAATTGCGTGCATCATCATTAATTTCCTGGGTAAGCACAAAGTAATGAGTCCACGACAAGAGTTTTACAGGGCGCGGAGGTCGCGGATGCAGGCCTTGGGGTCGGGGGCCTTGAATACGTAGGAACCGCTGACCAGGATGTCGGCGCCGGCTTCGGCTACGACCGGCGCCGTCTTGGCGTTGATGCCACCGTCTACCTCTATCATGGCCTTAGAGCCGGTCTCGTCTATCAGTGCGCGAAGACGGCGTATCTTGTCCAGACTGTGCATTATGAATTCCTGACCGCCGAAACCGGGGTTGACCGTCATGATCAGCACCAGGTCCACTTCATGAATCACATCGCGCAACATCTCGACCGGTGTGGAGGGACAAAGCGTGACGCCGGCCTTCATGCCTGCCTGATGGATGCTGTGGATGCAACGGTCCAGGTGCACGCAGGCCTCCTGATGCACGTTCATGATCTCAGCGCCGAGGTCGCGCACCTGACTCACCCATTTCTGCGGCTCCACTATCATCAGATGCACATCCAGCGGCTTGGTCACCACCTTCGACACCGATTTCAGGACAGGGAACCCGAACGAGATGTTCGGCACGAACACACCGTCCATTACATCAAGATGCAGATAGTCTGCCTCCGATTCATTGATCATCTGAAGCTGAGGCTTCAGGTCGGCGAAATTTGCTGCGAGCAGCGACGGACTTACTTTCATTTCTTACGGTGTTTGCCAAAGGCGTTCCAAAGTATTATTAATATACATATCAGCAGGATTCCGTATCCGGCCCATGTCAGATAGCGGTTGTATTCCTCCACTTTTTCGAACAGCATTTCCGGGGGCACTGCGGTCGAAAGCCAGTAACCGAGTCCGGCCAGGATGGCGTTCCATACTCCGGCACCAAGGGCAGTGAACAACGCAAACTGCCCCACGTTCATGCGCGATATGCCGGCGGGTATGGAGATAAGCTGGCGTATGGCCGGTATCAGACGGCCCACGAACGTGGACACCGCGCCATGTTTGTCGAAATATGCCTCGGCTTTCTCCACTTTGGCGCGGTCTATCATGCAGGCGTGGCCTAATTTGCTGTCTGCAAAGCGGTAGATGACGGGACGTCCCACCCACAGCGACAGGTAATAGTTGATGAACGCTCCGCACAATGCCCCGAGTGTGGCCATCACTACCACCATATATATGTTCATGTCCGAACCGGCACCGGAATTGGTGCAGGCCAGATAGGCCGCCGGGGGCACGACCACCTCCGACGGGAAGGGTATGAACGAACTTTCGATGGTCATGAACACGAACACGAACAGATAGTTGGCATTCTCCACGAACCACTGGAAGAAACTGCTGGCATCGAATATGGCCAGGGGTATCATGTCAAGTATCATAAATATTCAGTCAAGAATTAAGTTTAGCGGCCATCCGGGCGGCCAGCTCGCGGGCGGCCTTGCGTACATCTTCGTCGATGCCCTGCTTCATCATCACGAAGCCCTGCATCTCCAATCCGGCGGCCGCGCAGAAATCCTCCATCTCTTTCTTTACAACGTTCGCGGCCCACGTATAGCTTCCGAAGCCGGCAAATACCTTGTTCTTCACCTCGCGTACCTGCAGGGCCGTCAGCAATGCCTTGACAGGCGGGAACAGCGTCATGCTGTATGTGGCGCTCCCCACAATCAGACCCTTGTAGCGGAACGCGTCGCTGATCATATAGCTCATGTCGCTGTGCGAGGCGTTGTGGATTCTGATGTTCTTCACACCGGCCTCTGCCAGTCCGCGGGCTATCTCCTCGGCCACCTCGGCGGTGTTGCCGTACATCGAGCCGTAGATGATGGTCACGCCATCCTCACCTTCGTAGCGGCTGAGGCGGTCGTAGATACCCATCACTTCGGCTATCTTCTCATGCCATACCGGGCCGTGAGTAGTGCAGATATATTCAGGAGTAACGCCGCTGAGTTTCTGCATGGCCTGCTGCACGAAGCGGCCGTACTTGCCCACGATGTTGCTGTAATAGCGGTACATCTCATCCCGGAATATCGAGGTGTCCATCTCCGTGTCGATCAATCCGCCGTTCAAGGCACCAAAACATCCGAACGCGTCGCCGGAGAACAGCACTCCCCTCTCGGCCACATACGTCATCATGGTCTCGGGCCAGTGCACCATGGGCGTGAGGCGGAACAGCAGTGTCATATCGCCCAAATCGATGGTGTCGCCGTCCTTGACAGTCACGAAATGGCTGTCGTCATCCACATGGTAGAAGCCCTTGATCATGCCCACGGTCTGCGCGTTGCCCACGATTTTCAGGTCGGGCCAACGGCGTACTACCTCGGGAATGGAGCCGGAATGGTCGGGCTCCATGTGATGCACCACCAGGTAGTCGGGCGCGGCGCCCTGCAGCGTACGCTCCACGGCGTCGAGGTATTCGTGCACCTCGGTTATCTCGACTGTATCCATCAGAGCCGTGGCCTTGGAGCCACGCACCAGATAGGCGTTGTAACTCACTCCGTACGGCAGCGGCCACATGCCCTCGAACTTGTCGGTCACGCGGTCGTTGACGCCAGTATAATATATGCCGGATGTTATTTCTCTTATATTCATAAACCAAGATCTTTGATTCTGTTGGGATATGCTTCAAGGGCATGCTCCAGAATATCAAGGCCTTTGGCCAGATAATCAATGTTATGAACGTAGGCTATGCGTGCCTGACGGCGACCCATGGCGGGATTGGAGTAGAATCCGCTTCCCGGGGCCAGGAAAACGGTGCCTCCTTCGTACTCAAACTCCTCAAGACACCATTTGCAGAACTTGTCGGCATCGTCCACCGGCAGTTCCACCATCGTATAGAAGGCACCGTCGGGCATCGGGGCGTAGCAGCCCGGTATGCGGTTGATGCGCTCCACCAGGAAGTCACGGCGCTTCTTGTACTCGTCGTACACATCCTTGATGTATTTATCGGATGCGTCCACGGAGGCTTCGGCCACAATCTGGCCTAACAGCGGGGGACTGAGGCGCGCCTGACAGAACTTCATCACGGCGGCGTGTATCTCCGGATTACGGCATACCAGGGCGCCGATGCGGATGCCGCACTCGCTGTATCGCTTCGACACGGAGTCGATCATCACCGTGTTGTAGGCTATGCGGTCCAGGCTCATCACCGACGTGAACTTCTGGTCGGTGTAGCAGAACTCGCGGTACACCTCGTCGGCGAAAAGGAACAGATTGTACTGCTCGCAGATGTCGGCGATGGCTTCCAGTTCCTTGCGGGTATATACGTAGCCCGTCGGGTTGTTTGGATTGCACAGCAGGATAGCGCGCGTACGGTTGGTTATCTTCTTCTCGAAGTCCTCCACAGGCGGCAGGGCGAATCCCTCGCTGATATTGGAGGGAATCGGGCGGATACGTATGCCGGCCGAATCGGCGAATGCCATGTAGTTGGCGTATGCCGGCTCGGGCACTATTATCTCGTCGCCCGGATCCAGACAGGCCATGAAGGCGAACAGCACCGCCTCCGATCCTCCCGCGGTCACTATGATTTCGTCGGGACTGATGTCCAGCCCGAAGCGGTGATAATACTCGGAAAATTTCTTGCGCAGACTCTCCAGGCCGTCGGACGGCGAATAGGCCAGTACGCGCAGATGGATATTTTCCACAGCCTCCAGCGCCTCGCGAGGAGTGTGGATATCCGGTTGTCCAATGTTCAGGTAATAAACGGAAAGGCCCCTCCGGGCGGCCGCATTGGCCACTCCGGAGAGCCTTCTGATAGGTGACGAGGGCATGTAAATCCCTCGTTTTGACGGATGTAACATTTTTAACGTATAAACAGCAGCTCGCGATACTTGGGCAACGGCCATATCTCGTTGTCCACCATAAGTTCCAGATTGTCGATGTGTGTGCGTATCTCGTCCATCTTGGGCATCACGTCGTCGTGATAGGCTATGGCCTTGTCACGCTCGGAGGGCATGCGGTTGGCCTTGTGACGCACCTCGACCATCTCCTTCACCTTGGTCTTGATGGCTGCTATGTTCTCACTTATCTGTTCTATATTGTCCATGTCGATAGCCGCGATCGTGTCGGCCTTGTCGCCCGAGAACAGCTGCTTGATCTTGTACACGTTGTCAAGCAGCGTGGACTGGTAGCGCACGGCAGCGGGGATGATGTGGTTTATGGCCAGGTCACCCAATACGCGGCTTTCGATCTGAATCTTCTTGGAGTATGTCTCCCACTTCACCTCGTTGCGGGCCTCTATCTCCTTAAGGCTCAGCACACCCGACTTCTCGAACATCTCTACGCTCTCGGGGCGTGTGTATGCATCGTACATCAGGGGAGCCGAAGTCTCGGTGTCGAGACCGCGCTTGGCGGCTTCCTCCTTCCACTCGTCGCTGTAACCGTTGCCGTCGAAGTGGATGGCCTTGGATGCCACGATGAGCTTACGCACTTCGGACAGGATTGCCTTGGTCTTGTCCTCGCCGGCGGCCATGCGCTTCTCGACAGCATCGGCAAATTCGTTGAGCTGCACGGCCATGGCGGCATTCAGGGCAATCATGGCTGCGGCATTGTTGGCCGACGAACCTACTGCGCGGTATTCGAAGCGGTTACCTGTGAATGCGAAGGGGCTGGTGCGGTTGCGGTCGGTGTTGTCCAGCATCAGCTCGGGAATCTGAGCCACGTCGATGTTGAACTTCTCCTTGCCGTTCACTGTGAGCGAGTCGCTGTCGTGTTTCTCGATCTTGTCGAGAACCTCGGACAGCTGACGACCCAGGAACATCGAGATGATGGCCGGCGGTGCCTCGTTGGCGCCCAGACGGTGCTGGTTGGTGGCGGTGATGATGGATGCCTTCAGCAGGCCGTTGTGCTTGTGCACGGCGGCCATGACGTTGGCCACGAAGGTGACGAAGCGCAGGTTGTCCTCGGGAGTCTTGCCCGGAGCGAACAGGAGCTTGCCGGTGTCGGTGCCGAGGCTCCAGTTGTTGTGCTTGCCGCTGCCGTTGATGCCGGCAAAGGGCTTCTCGTGCAGCAGCACGCGGAAATTGTGACGCTTGGCCACCTCCTCCATCACGGACATCAGAAGCAGGTTATGGTCGTTGGCCAGGTTGCACTCCTCAAATATCGGAGCCAGCTCGAACTGATTGGGAGCCACCTCGTTGTGGCGGGTCTTGGCGGGTATGCCGAGCTTGTGGGCCTCCAGCTCCAGGTCAAGCATGAAAGCCTCCACGCGGCTCGGGATGGAACCGAAATAATGGTCCTCCAGCTGCTGGTTCTTGGCCGATTCGTGACCCATCAGGGTGCGGCCGGTCATCACCAGGTCGGGACGTGCGGCATACAGAGCCTCGTCCACCAGGAAGTATTCCTGTTCCCAGCCAAGGTATGCCACAACATGCTTCACCTCTGGATAAAACAAGTGCGCCACGCGAGTTCCGGCCTTATCCACGCTGTTCAGCGCGCGGAGCAGCGGCGTCTTGTAGTCCAGGCTCTCGCCCGTGTAGGAGATGAACACCGTGGGGATACACAGCGTGTTGTCCTCGATGAAAGCGGGCGACGAGATGTCCCATGCCGAATAGCCTCGGGCCTCGAAGGTGTTGCGGATGCCGCCGTTCGGGAAGCTGGATGCGTCGGGTTCCTGCTGGACCAGAAGTTTGCCTGAGAATTTCTCCACCACTCCACCTTTGCCGTCATGCTCTATGAAGGCATCATGCTTCTCGGCGGTGCTGCCGGTCAGAGGGTGGAACCAGTGAGTGTAGTGGCGCGCGCCGTTGTCCAGCGCCCACTGCTTCATGCCCTGAGCCACGCTGTCGGCCAGCTCGCGGCTCAACGGCTTGCGGTTGTCGATGGCGTCTATCAGCGCCATGTACGTCTCGCGGGGCAGGTACTCAAACATCTTCTGTCGGTTGAACACCTGTTTGCCGTAGTACCGCTCTACTCGCTCCTTAGGAAGCTCAACCTTCACTGCTTTCCGGCCGGTGGCCTCAAGCACACTCTTTACTCTGAGGTTTGACATAAAATTATAAATTAGGGTAACTCTCTTTTCAGTGATTAGTTATTAGTGATCAGTGAATAGTGGTCTCAGCTCTACGCCAGCCAGTTCTCCAGTCTCCTCATCGCCTCGCGGGTCTTCTCCTCGGTATTGAAGCCGGTGAAACGGATCCAGCCCTGCCCCAAGCTGCCGAATCCCACACCCGGTGTACAGCTGATCTGCGCCTGCTCCAACAGCGTCTCGAACAGCTTCCAGCTGTCGTCGGCAGCCGGCGACTTAACCCATACGTATGGGGAATCGAGACCGCCGTAAACCTTGAATCCGGCCTTCAGCATCGCATCGCGGATGATACCCGCGTTGCGTAGGTAATAGTCCACGTTCCGGCGTATCTGCTCCTGCCCGGCTGCGGTGTAAAGGGCCTCGGCGCCGCGCTGTATCACGTAGCTGGCGCCGTTGAACTTGGTGGTCTGCCGACGCAGCCACAGCTTGCGCAGCTGCACACGGATGCCGTCGGCATCCGTGCCAGTAACCTCGGCAGGCACCACGGTGTATCCGCAACGCAGTCCGGTGAAGCCGGCCGTCTTGGAGAAGCTGCGCACCTCTATGGCAACCTCGCGCGCTCCCTCTATCTCATAGATGCTGCGGGGCACGTCGGCGCTGCGCACGTATGCGCAATAGGCCGAGTCGTAGATTATCACTGCATCGTTGCGACGCGCATAGTCCACCCAGGCCTTCAGCTCGGCGTGAGTGAATGCAGCTCCGGTCGGATTGGCAGGCGAGCAAAGAAATATCACGTCGGCATGCGCCTCGGGAGGCGTCGGCTTGAAGCCGTTCTGCTCCGTGCAGTCCAGGTATACGAAGTTGCTCCACTTGCCATCAACCAATTTACCGCCGCGTCCGTCTATCACGTTGGAATCGACGTATACGGGATAGCCGGGATCAGTGACGGCAACTATGTTGTCTTTGGAATATATATCGCCCAAGTTGCCGAGGTCGCTCTTGGCACCGTCCGACACGAAGATGTCATCGGCCGAAATGCCGAGACCGGCATAGTCACCATCGGCGATGGCCTCGCGCAGAAAGCCATAGCCCTGCTCCGGACCGTAGCCATGGAAAGTATCGCCGGCCGCCATATCATCTACGGCACGGTGCATGGCCTCTATGCAGGCCTGCGGTACTGGCAGCGTAACGTCGCCGATGTCCATGCGGATCACCTCGCTGCCGGGATGCGACTCCTTATATTCACGCAACTTGCGGGCTACCGTCGAAAACAGGTAGCTCTCAGGCAATTTCTCAAAATTATCGTTAATCTTCATCTTTATTCAATTAGTAATCAGCAATCAGCAACGCCCACTTCATCGCTCATCACTATAACTTAATACCTATAAAACGTTCCGTCGCACACGAACCGTGCGGGACCGGTCATCATCACGTGGTTGGTGTTCTCGTCCCAGCGGATGTGCAGTGTGCCGCCACGCAGCACTATGTCCACCTCGCGGTCGGTGTGACCGTTCAGCACTGCGGCCACGGCCGTGGCGCACGCTCCGGTGCCGCAGGCCAGAGTCTCGCCCGTACCGCGTTCCCACACGCGCATCTCGACATGGCCCCGGTCCACCACGCGGGCGAACTCGATGTTGGCCTTGCGCGGAAACACCTCGGCGCGCTCCAGCTCCGGGCCCTGGCCCAGAACCTGCTCGTCGGTTATCTCATTAACAAAAACAACAGCATGAGGATTTCCCATGCTGACTGCCGTAATGTCGTATTCCGTATTGTTGACAGTGATTCGCTCGTTTATCATGCGGTCGGCGCTGGTGCTGACCACCGGCACCCGATCGGGCCGAAGCTCAGGCTCGCCCATATCCACGGTCACCTCGGTCACCTCGCCGTTCTCCACATGCAGCTTCAGCACCTTGATGCCGGCCAGTGTCTCCAGCGTCACCTCCGTCTTGTCCGTAAGGCCGCGGTCGTAGACATACTTGCCTATACAGCGCGACGCGTTGCCGCACATTTCGGCCTCGCTGCCGTCGGAATTATACATACGCATGCGGAAATCGGCTACGTCCGACGGACATATCACTACCAGTCCGTCCGAACCCACCCCGAAATGACGGTCGCTCACCTCTACGGCCAATTTGCTTAAATCTTCGGGAATCGCCTCAAAACCATTAAGATAAATGTAGTCGTTACCGGCGCCGTGCATCTTTGAGAACCGCACCTCGCGTTTCCCAGCACCCGCCGATTTGTCGTTGTAAGTACTCATACTTCGGTCTTGAAAGCGCAAAGTTATAAATAATTTCCCAAACCTTCAAATAAATTTGCAAGTCCGCGCAGTGGAAAGAGCCAATGATATTTTTAAACAGTTTGTAATTTCATAAAAATTCGGTATCTTTGCCAATGATAACGATTGAAGTCGTTTAACGACCTCGTAATGTTCAACTTCAAACACTTCGCTTATGAAACGAATACTACCGCTTGCCGTCATGGCATTGGTCATGACACTGACCACTAAGGCCACTGCCTCTGCAGAACGGATCGATCCCGTTTCGGTGGAAGATTCCGGATGTCTCGGCACTCGTTCTGACAATCCGTATTCAGAAGGCTGCAATGCTGATTCATGGTCCATAACATACGTCAACGGCATTCTGACCGTGACATGGAAAAATCTCGTAGCCAACTGCTGTCCCGACAGATTCACGACATGGTTTGACAGAGATGGCGACAATCTGGTTTTCAATGCAGAAGCGGACGATGGAATGTGCGATTGCCTATGCGAGTTCAATGTAACCTCCACGTTCGGTAAAATAGAGCCCGGACATTACACAATCACATTCCGTCAGTACGGCGTGGATGTATTTACCGCCGAGATCGACCTTAAGGAAGGAGCCGACATCTCATTAGCGCCCGGTCAGTCCGGCATCCGCACTGTCAGCCCGGCCAACGACTTGATTACGCTGACGCCCGCAGGCATGCTCCATGTCACGGCCAGCAAGGTGGTGACCATCGAAATCTACGATGCCGCCGGCATGATACGGTTCCGCATGGACTCCGACAGCAACTCCGACATCGACATAAAATCCCTGCCGAAGGGCATCTACATCGCAAAAGCCTCCGACGGCATAAATACCGCCGCCCTCCGCTTCGTCAGATAATGGAGTAAAGATTTATAGACACAGGATAGACACACGAAATAAATTTTTATTGCGATTGCTTTCCGTTTGTTGGATTTATTTGTTAATTTTGTAGTTGGAAAGTCCAAGGATGAATAACATCAAACACAATATAACTCAAAAATCATGATCTCAAACAAACTGCAAGATGCAATCAACGGTCAGATCGTAGCCGAGATGTGGTCGGCCAACCTGTACCTGTCCATGTCGTTCTATTTCGACCGCGAGGGTTATACCGGCTTCGCCAGCTGGATGAAGGCCCAGAGCAAGGAGGAGATGGAGCACGCCTATGAGATGGCGGACTTCCTGCACAAGCGCGGCGGCAACGCCCACATCGGCGACATCACCTCCGTACCCCAGAACTGGGAATCGCCACTGCAGGCATTCGAGGAAGTGTACGCTCACGAGTGTAAGGTATCGGCCATGATCAACGCCCTTCTGGACCTGGCCGAGGAGGAGAAGGACCGCGCAGCCCAGGACTTTATGTGGGGCTTCGTGAAGGAACAGGTAGAGGAAGAGGCTACTGCCAGCGGCATCGTAGACCGCATCCGTCGCATGGGTGGCACCGACATCTTCGGTCTCGACCAGGAATACGGCAAGCGCAAATAATCACCCTTACGATGAACATAAAAAGGTCGCGGAGTCCGCGGCCTTTTTTATTTCTTAGTTCCTGTGCATTTTATTGCTCCAGGGGTATCGGCGTCAGGGCCGCAGTTGGCCTCGATGGCCTTCATCAGAATTTCGGCACGCTTGTTCTCAGCGTTGATCTGCGACCAGTAATAGATGCCCACTATCGCCACCGGCAGCACCACACACACAAAGATAGGAACTAATACATCCTCCATAATGTCTATAAATTTGATTGTTTAACGTCATTCTTACGACCGTTCTTATCAGCGGTCTCACATTATAGACACAACAGCTTCCCGAAAGGTGACACACATATAAAAAATTTTTGACAGGAGAACAGGAGAAACAGGTGACAAGTCCAATAATTTTTTAGACAGGAGAACACCTCCTGTCTAAAATAAATCTACTGTCAAAAAAAGAGGGCCCGACCGCAGATGGATCGGGACCTCCGTTGTTTCTGTATGATGCTGGTTATTATTCTTCGGTCTGCGTCTCGGCGTATTCCTTCAGCAGTTTCTCCTGTACGTCTCCCGGAACGAGCTCGTAGCTGGAGAAGTTCATCGAGAACGAGCTGCGGCCGCCGGTGATGGAGCTGAGCGATGTGGAATAGCTGGCCATCTCCTTCAAGGGCACCTTGGCGTTCAGTTTCTCAATACCGTTCTCTGAAGCCATGCCCATGATGATGGCGCGGCGTCCCTGCAGGTCGCTCATCACGTCGCCCATGGTGTCGCCGGGGGTTAGAACCTCCACGTCGTAAACGGGCTCCAGAATCTTCGGGTTGGCCTGCCTGAAGGCCTGGCTGAAGGCGTTGCGGCCTGCCAGACGGAACGAGATCTCATTCGAATCCACCGGATGCATCTTGCCGTCATAGATCATGACGCGCACGTCACGTGCGTACGATCCGGTCAACGGGCCTTGCTCCATGCGGTCCATCAGACCCTTCACGATAGCCGGGATGAAGCGTGCGTCGATGGCGCCGCCCACAATGCAGTTGTACACTACCAACTTGCCGCCCCAGTCCAACGGAATCTCCTGCTTGTCGCGGACGCTCATCTTGTATTCCTGGTTGCCGAACTTGTAGGTATCCGGCTCGGGCATACCCTCTGTGTAAGGCTCGATGATCAGGTGCACCTCGCCGAACTGACCGGAACCGCCCGACTGTTTCTTGTGACGATAGTCGGCACGCGCGGCCTTGGTGATGGTCTCGCGATAAGGAATCTTCGGTTCCTGGAACTCGACGGGAAGCTTCTCGTTGTTCTCTATACGCCACTTCAGCGTGCGGAGGTGGAACTCACCCTGACCCTTTACCAGAGTCTGCTTCAGCTCTTTGCTCTGCTCCACTATCCATGTGGGATCCTCCTCGTGCATACGTGTCAGGATGGCCATCATCTTTTCGGAATCGGACTCAGTAACAGGCTTGATGGCACGGATAAATTTTGGCGCGGGATATTTGATGAAATCGAATTGCCAGTCGCAGCCCTTCTCGTCCAGGGTGTTGCCGGTGCGCACATCCTTCAGCTTGACTGCGGCGCCGATGTCGCCTGCTTCCAGTGCGTCAATGGGAGTACGCAGCTGGCCGCATACGGTGAATATCTGGGCCATACGCTCCTTGCCTCCGCGTGTCACGTTTTCGAGGTCGGCACCGGCCTTGAGCGTGCCGCTCATCACCTTGAAGTAGCTGACCTCGCCGATATGCGGCTCCACGCTGGTCTTGAAGAAGAATACCGATACGGGACCGTCGGCCTTGGGCTCGACGGGCTCGCCAGCCGTGTTTTCGGGTGCCGGCATCTCGCTTACGAAGGGGCAGACGTTACCCAAGAACTCCATGATGCGGCGTACGCCCATATCCTTGGCGGCGCTCAGCACCACAACGGGGAAGATGGAACGGTTCACCAGACCCTTGCGGATACCTTCGCGCAGGTCGTCCTCCGACAGAGGCTGGTCGTCGAAGAATTTCTCCATCAGCGTCTCGTCGTTCTCGGCTGCGGCCTCCTTCAGGGCGTTGTGCAGCTCCAGAGCCTTGTCCATCTCCTCGGCGGGAATTTCCGAGATAGTGGGAACACCGCCGTCAGGTCCCCATTCATATTTCTTCATCAGCAGCACGTCGATCATGCTGTGGAAGTTCGGGCCACTCTCCAGGGGATACTGGATGGGAACCACGTGCGAGCCGAACGTCTCGCGCAGCTGCTCCATCACGTTGTCATAGTCGGCCTTCTCGCCGTCCATCTGGTTAAGGGCGAACACCACCGGCTTCTTCAGCGCGGCCGTGGTGCGGAATATGTTCTGCGTTCCTACCTCGACGCCATAGTCGGAATCGATCAGTATCAGACCCAGGTCGCTTACTCCGAGTGCCGTATAGGCGTTACCCACGAAATCCTCCGAGCCGGGGCAATCTATGAAATTTAACTTCTTGCCGTTGAATTCTGCGTTGAACACCGTCGAGAACACCGAGTAGCCATACTCCTTCTCTACCGGGAAATAGTCCGACATTGTGTTTCCAGCCTCAATGGTACCACGGCGTTTTGTCACTCCACACTCGTAGACCATTGATTCCGCGAG
The DNA here is from genome assembly GCA_902796035.1 of uncultured Bacteroidales bacterium. Classification (GTDB taxonomy): domain Bacteria; phylum Bacteroidota; class Bacteroidia; order Bacteroidales; family Muribaculaceae; genus Lepagella. Next base: position 13,614 of record CADBNR010000011.1, read on the forward strand.
TGTGGTCTTCCCAGAGCCCTTGGATCCCAACAGGGCTATGTTCTTGATTTCGTTTGTCTTGTAAATCTTCATAGATATAGAGATTTTTATTGGTTATCGCTATGTCGTGCGTTCTGGAGGTCCCCACACGCCCTCCGCGCACTTTGGTTTGCCCAAAATTAACAAAAATCTACATACATTAGTCACTCCGGCACTATGTTGTAAAACATATTTTTCATTTTTGCATCATTTTTCCATAAATAATGAGTAATTTTGTCGATATGTCGAAGGAACCGTTGCTATATGCCGCAGGGATCTCCCTGCCACATCATTGCGAACTGAATGCAAATCGCAGTGCGGGGATTTACGTGCACATACCGTACTGTGCGCGACGTTGTCTGTACTGTGATTTCTATACCGAGGGGGTAATCCGCGCGGACTGGCCTGCATACATCTCGGCACTGCTCATGGAGTTGCGTCAGCGTCTCGACGGTCCGGAGGGCAACATATTGCGCGACGCCGACCGATATACCTTATATATAGGGGGCGGCACTCCATCACTGATTCCTCTCGCGGAATTCCGATGTCTCGCCGACGGCATAATCGGCATGACGGGATGCAAACCAACGGAATTCACCATCGAGGTGAATCCCGACGACGTGACGCGTGAGAAGGCCGAGGCATGGCGCGCTGCCGGGGTCGACCGCCTCAGCATGGGAGTGCAGTCACTGATAGATTCGGAACTGAAGTTCATTGGACGACGTCACGACTCCGCCACTGCCATCGAAGCGTACGGCATACTCCGGCCGCTTTTCGCCAATATAAGCCTGGATCTGATGTTCGGGCTTCCAGGCCAGACTATGGAATCGTTGCGACAGACTTTGGATGGATTCATGCAGATGCACCCGGACCATATATCGGCCTACTCGCTGATGTATGAGGAACGTACCGCTCTGACGCGCCTGCGCGATTCCGGCAAGATACCTGAAACCGACGAAAACCTGAGCATCGACATGTTCCGCATCATCTGCGACACGTTGCAGCGAAACGGCTATGTGCATTACGAAATCAGCAACTGGGCTATACCGGGCCGTGAGTCACACCACAATTCAGCCTACTGGCAAGGGCTTCCCTACCTTGGACTCGGTGCCGGTGCCCACAGCTACGACGGCCTGCGCACCCGTCGCGGCAACAAACCGGACGCCCGCCTATACACCTCGATTCTATCCGGCAGCGGCGATAGCCACAATAGCTACAATAGCTACGATAGCTACAATAGCTACAATAGCTACAATAGCTACAATAGCTATAATAGCTACAACAGCTCCTACTACACCACGGAGCACCTCGACGACGAGGCGCTCCGTGAAGAAATGATAATGACGCGGCTGCGCACGCGCCAAGGGCTCAATACTGATGAATATGCCCGAAGGTTCGGTCAGCCGGCTCTCGACTCATTGATGCATCGCGCCGTGCCCGTCATGGCACGGGGGTTGCTCAGAGATGACCACGGTCATCTCGCGCTGACCCGCGACGGCATCATGCTCTCCGACGACATAATCTCCGAGCTGTTCTAATCGAGCAAATTGCCTGTTACTGATTGCCGATCGCTTAGAAGCTGACCTGAAGCATGGCCTGGAGCCGGTTGTCGTGCGCCTGCCTGCCGTCGTAATTGACGCGGCGGCCATAGTCGTACTCCACGCCTACCTGCACGATGGAGTTGATATTATAGAACATGTTGTCGCCCACATATTGCGAATGGTCGCCCGTGTCGAAATGTATGGCGTTCATCTGCAACGGGGTCAGATCCCCGGCATCCTTAAACTGAATTTCCGGTATTGTTTTCATGACTTTCCTATGCGTGCGTTAATAAACTCAGACACTCTGTTCAGACCGAGCACCGCTGCGACGTAGGCTGCCAGCAATGCGAACAGCGGCAAAGTCAGCGGGAAGATGTCGTGCCACCAGCCTCCGGACAGATAGCAGAAGAACTGAAGCCACAACAAGCCCTGAGTGATGACACACATGGTGCACCACGTATGGATGCGGAATCTCTGATACCAGATGCTCCAGAACGTAAATGGAAGGCAGCATCCGTTGGCCAGGGCCAGCCAGTGCATCATGTCGGGGAAACAGAGCATGGTCAACAGCGACACTGTGAAATACCCCACTCCCACCTCAGCCCATCCGAACAGTCCGAAGAATTTGGAGGCTTTCTGCTCCAGCACGGTGTCGCAGCCATGTTTCTGCAGCACTCCGCATATCCGGTCGGCGGTCTTGACGTTGACCTTCAGTGATTTCAGCAGCAGCTGGAAGGTGATGTACAGTCCGAACAAGTCGATGCAGAGCAGGAATATTGCCGACAGGTCATGCCACAGTCCGCTGCGCCAGAATCCGAACGCCACGAGCGTCACGCAGCAGAATCCTAAAATCCACGCCTTGGCGGTCTCTGCCAGTTCGAACAGATGGTGCTGTCTGTAACAGGGTTCCTCCGACTTGCCGTCGGGATAAGCCAGCAGGGCGACGCCGCTCCATCGCTGGGCGAACAGAGACAGCTCGCGCCGCTTCTTCTCGTGATAATAAATATAATCCACGGACTGCGTGCCGTCGGACGCGGTCTCTATTCCCGTGACAATGACAAAGCCCGTTCCTTCCTGTGCCAGAAAAGGCACGGGGATACGGGTCAGGTCGGTCTTGTCGGTCACCTTGACTCCACGGGTTCTGATGCCGTAGGAATCAAGCAGGCGCGAAAAACCGAACAGCGACTTGAACGGCATGTTCCTGAACGCCTTGTCCGATTCCGCACCGGTATGCTTCACTCCGAGCGCACTCAGAAAATCACTGAAGACGGTGACTCCGGGTTTCATAACGCTGTCGTTTTATAACGCTGCTGCAAGTTTTTATAAGGCTGCCTGTACGTGCTGGGCCAATACGGCGCCTTCCATCTCGCCGCTGCCGCGCCATACTTCCGCGCCGTCCTTATATACGATGAACGTTGGTATGGACTGCACGTCGAGTTCGGATGCAAGTTCCTGATTCTCGTCTATGTCGCACTGATATACCGGCACCTGTCCGGTAAAAAGTTCCTTCACATCAGCCACGACGGGCATCATGCGCTGGCAGTGAGGACACCAGCTGGCATAAAACTCCACCAATACCACACCCTTCTCGTCCTTCAACTGATCGTACTTCGATTTATCCATAACATTCGTAGTTTTTTACATTTCGCAATATATACGCCTTATTCCATAAGACGCATTCCTACGAATATAACGCCGGGCGGACCTGATGGTTCGCCCGGCGTTCTTATGGGGTCAATCGATTAAATCCAGCGCATGTAAGCGAAGTCCTGACGGTGAGGCAGCTCCTTGTTCTTGGGATAGATGCGGAGCGCGTAACGGAACACGCCGGCCTCGCGCATCTTGCTCTTAAGCTCGTAGGTGTAGACGTCGCCGTCGCGCTTCACCACCTTCAGTTCCTCGCGCTCGGCATACTTCTCCTGGCCGTCATGCTCGCGGTAAACCACCAGCTCAACGCCCAGCGAGTCGCCCAGGCCCTTGGTGTCGATTACGGCCTTTGCGGTGAACGGATCGCCGGTACGTCCGGCGCCGGCGTCGTTGACGGTGTGGATCTCGCTGCTGATCACCTGGATGCTGTCCCACTTGGAGGCAACCTCCTCTTTCCATGCCACAATCTCCTTGGCCTTCTCGGCGTCGTTCTTGCTCAGCTTGGCGAAACGCTTTGCCTCAGGCTCGTAGAAGCGGCTGATGTAGTCGTCCAGCTGACGCTTCATGGTGAAGTGAGGCGCGATGTGGGCGATGCTGCGCTTGATATACTGTATCCATTCGGGGCTGTAGCCCTTGGAGTTCTTGGCGAAGTACAGCGGGATGATCTCGTTCTCCAGCATCGAGTAGATGGTGGCTGCGTCGAGCTTGTCCTGCTGGCTCTGGTCGGTGAAGGTGCGCTTGTCGGTGATAGCCCAGCCGGCCTTCTCGTCGAAACGGTAACCCTCGTACCACCATCCGTCGAGCACGGAGAAGTTGAGCACGCCGTTCATCTCGGCCTTCTCGCCCGATGTGCCGGATGCCTCCAGCGGACGTGTCGGAGTGTTCAACCAGATGTCCACGCCCGTGACCAGACGCTTGGCCACGATCATGTTGTAGTCCTCCAGGAATATGATCTTGCCGCGGAACTGAGGCATGCGGCTGATCTCGATGATGCGCTTGATCAGGCCCTGGCCGGCGCCGTCGGCGGGGTGTGCCTTGCCGGAGAATACGAACTGTACGGGGTATGCGGGATTGTTGATGATGCGTTCCAGACGCTCCAGGTCGGTGAACAGCAGGTGTGCGCGCTTGTAGGTGGCGAAACGGCGTGCGAAACCGATGATCAGCGCGTTGGGGTTAATCTTCTCCACCACATGCATCACCTCTGTCGGGTCGCCCTGGTTCTTCAGCCACTTCTCCTTGAAGTCACGACGCACGAAGTTGATGAACTTGTTCTTCATGGTCATGCGCAGAATCCAGATGTCCTCGTCGGGCACGCTGAAGATGTCGTCCCACATCTCGGGGTTGCTCTGGTCGTTGAACAGGTCGGCGTTGAGGTGCTCGCTGTAGAATGCCTTCCACTCGGAAGCGGCCCATGTGGGCATGTGGACGCCGTTGGTCACGTAGCCTACGTGGCTCTCCTCGGGGCTGTAGCCCTTCCAGATGCCTGCGAACATCTTCTTCGACACCTCGCCGTGCAGCCAGCTTACGCCGTTGGCCTCCTGGCAGGTGTTCAGCGCGAACACCGACATCGAGAAGCGGTCGTTGGTGTCGGGATTCTCGCGGCCCATGTTGATCAGGTCGGCCCAGCTGATGCCCAACTTGGCGGGATATTCACCCAAGTACTTGCCGAGCAGCGACTCGTCGAAGTAGTCGTGGCCTGCGGGCACGGGGGTGTGTACGGTATAGAGCGACGATGCGCGTACCAGCTCCAGAGCCACGTTGAACGACAGTCCGTCGCGCTGCACGTAGTTCACCAGACGCTGCAGGTTGAGCAGTGCTGCGTGACCCTCGTTGCAGTGGTACAGCTGGGTGTGGATGCCGAGCTTGTCGAGCATGATGATACCGCCGATACCGAGCAGATACTCCTGCTTGATGCGGTTCTCCCAGTCGCCGCCATAGAGCTTGTGGGTGATGGAACGGTCCCACTCGGAGTTCTTGTCCAGGTCGGTGTCGAGCAGGTAGAGCTTCATGCGGCCCACGTTCACGCGCCATACGTGGCAGTAGATGATGCGGCCGGGGAAGGGAACCTCCAGAATCATGGGCTGGCCGTTTTCGTCCAGCACAGGGTCGATGGGGAGCTGGTCGAAGTTCTGGCTCTCGTAGTTGGCTATCTGCTGGCCGTCCATGGCCAGGCTCTGCGAGAAGTAGCCGTACTTATAGAGGAAACCTACGGCGGTCATGTCCACGCGCGAATCCGATGCCTGCTTGATGTAGTCGCCGGCCAGTACGCCCAGACCTCCGGAGTAGATCTTCAGACAGTTGCACAGTCCGTATTCCATCGAGAAATAGCTTACCGACGGAATCTTCTTGTCGATAGGCTGGCTCATATAGTCGTTGAACTCGCGGTAGGTATCGTCGATACGCTCACGCAGAGCCTTGTCGTTCAGTATCTCGTTGTAACGCTCGTAGCTGAGTTGCTGCAGCAGCATCACGGGGTTCTCGCCCACCGCGCGCCACAGGTCGCGGTCCAGGTCGCGGAACAGGCTCTTGCCTTTGCTGTTCCATACCCACCACAGGTTTTTAGACATCACCTCCAGGGGCTTCAGCTCTGCAGGTATCTCCGCACTGACTGTCATCATGCGCCAGTTGGGAGTGTTCGTGTTGCTTACTTTGAGTTTCATATTGGTTTTTGAGTGTTGTTATCTAATTTATTATTAACGCCATTATCATTAACGCATCATCTATCAATAACGCATCATCGGCGCACATTGCGCGACAGCGCTATCTCGAATGCCTTGTCGTAGTTGAGGATGAAGAATTTCCAGTCGGCCTTGGCTGCGGTGAGGAACGCCAGGTTGCGTGCCTTGAGCCTGAGGCTTACATCCTCGGTGATGTATTCCTGCGCGGCCATACGTATCAGCGCGGCCGCCCGGTCGTAGTTGGAATCCGTGCGGTCCACCACATATACGCCGCTCTTCATCAGCCCGTTCTGAAAATTGTCGAGCACCCACTGTCCGAATCCGGCCTTGTCGTCGGTGATGGTGGGTACTCCGAACGCTACGCTCTCGAGCGGAGTGTAGCCCCAGGGCTCGTAATAGCTGGGGAACATAGTCAGGTCGAGTGCCGGCAACAGGTCGTAGTAAGTGATGTCCACGACGCCGTCATGTCCGTCCAGATAGCTGGGCACGTATATGACGCGCAGTTTCTTCAGCTTACCTTCGCCCTGCAGCTGCTCGATGCGGCGGCACACTTCGTCCTCTCCCTCGTTGTTGAGGCGGTGAGTCAGATAGTCGGGCTGAGTCTTGACCGCTCCGTCGAAGTACAGGTTTGTAACCACGTCGCCCGAAGGCTCCCTGACCCATCCGGGCACTAATACGAATGCCAGGGCCTCCTGGTCGGCGGGGAGTTCCTGCTCCAGAGCGGCCAGCACGTCAAGGTACAGGTCCAGGCCCTTGTTGCGGTACTCATGGCGTCCCGAGGTCGCTATTATAAAGGTGTCGGGTCCATACTGATGCCCTGTCACGGCCTTGGCCACAGTCAGCAGCTTGTCGCGGCCATCCTTGCGCAGACGGTTGTACTTCACCGTCTTGGGCACGAAGTCAGGCTCGAATCCGTTGGGCGTCACTACCTGGGGACGTATCTGCAGCAGCTGTTCGCACTCGCGGGCGGTCACTTCGCTGACGGTAGTGAAGCAGTCGGCGTTATGCGCGGCGGCTTTCTCCAGGCTGTGCTTGGACTGCATGTTGAGTTCCGCAGCCATCTGGTCGCCGTTGTACTGATGGAAATAGTCGTACAGGGGCTTGCCGTTGCCGCAGATGCTTCGGCCTATGCTTGTGGCGTGGGTGGTGAAGATGGTGCTGATGCGAGGTTCGCGGTTCTTCAGATAGAGCAGGCCCATGCCTGTGGTCCATTCGTCGAAGTGTGCCACGACGCGCGATGGATTGGCTTTCAGATGCTGGGTCAGCGCCTGAATCACGATGGCCGAAGCCACGGCGAACGCGCAACTCTCCTCGTAGTCGCCGTACGAATGCAGCGAGTCGACGCCGTAGTCGCGCCACATCTCGCCATATATCTCGCTGAGATGGCGGGCGGTCTCGCCCCAGTTAACCAACACTACCTGCGGCGCGCCGGGGATGTCCCAGCGGCCCACACGGATGCTGATGCCCCATGGCAGCTGCAGTTTCTGCTGCGCCTGCTTCAGCAGGGTCTTGCGCTCCTTAAAATAAGGAGAAGGATTATCTTCGTTCCACAGATCCGGACCGATGAAGATCAGTTTGTCGCCAAACTGCTCGCCGAGTGTCCGTGCTTTCGTCGACAACACCGCGTAGATGCCTCCGACCTTGTTACATACCTCCCAGCTGGTCTCAAACAGCAGGTCTGTCTGATTTGCCACGCTCGGCGTGGCGCCTTCCGATAAATCTTTCGCAATGCTCTTGCGAGGTTCCATGTTTCTATTGTCTATTTTTGGCGCCTCACGGCCATCCGGCTATGCGGCGCGTTTCTTTTTAGTAATTGTACGTCTTATTATCTTGACGATTATTTTGACGCTTGCAATAATATCCGGTTGCAAATTTAGTAAAAAAATTCCCACTCTGCACCTTTTTTAACGTAAAAACGCATGATTGGGATTAATATTTTTCATTTATTGTGCACTATCATGTCCTTTGGTGTAATATTTTACACTTTTTAGGATAATTCAAAAGGGACAGACTAAGTGTCTGTCCCTTTCATGATGTGTTTTTATGTCTTACGATTTAAAATACCACGTCACCCGTAGCCAAGACTTCTGCCGTCCGACTTCTGACTTCTGACTTCTGCCTTCTGACTTAGAACGGCAGGTCGTCCGACTGGTTGTCGGCCGGAGCCTCGAACGGAGTCTGGGCGGGAGCCGCGCCAAAACCTGCGGGCTGTGCGGGAGCGCCATACTCGGGTGCCGGTGCGGGTGCGCCGTAACCGGGCGCGGGAGCCGCCATACCCTGGCCGTTTTCAACGGGACGCGCCGAGAACACGCTTACGTCCGTGTACCAGCGACCGTTGAACTCACGGCTCTCTATGTCGCACGAGAGCACATAGCTCTTGCCGTTCTCGAATTTCAGCTGATCCGCCTTGTCTCCAAATATATGAAACTTCACCTTGCGGGGATATGTTCCCGGGGTTTCGCATACATACTCGTCTTTCTGCCACGGCCGTCCTGCTTTCGATGTACCTGTCTGCCGTCCCAGGTACTGCACTATCATTCCTTCAAATTCCATAATATAATATTGTGGGTTCCGGGATGTGTTATATGACCCGGAACCTCCCACAAAGTTAATTATTTTTTCCTTTACTCACAAAATTTAGCCAAAATTTCCCTTTTAAATTTTCGGGGCTGCCATCCTTTGTCACTCTGACTTCTGACTTCTGACTTATTTAGATGTATGGATTGAACTTGGCCTCGTCGCCAATTGTGGTGGCGGGACCGTGACCGGGATACACCACAGTGTCGGGGGGCAAGGTCAGCAGTTTGTCCTTAACGGCATTCACCAGCGTGTCATGGTCGCCTCCGGGCAGGTCGGTGCGCCCTATGCTGCGGTAAAACAGCGCGTCGCCCGAAATCACGTAGCCGCCCTCCTTGTCATAGAGTGCGATGCTGCCGGGCGAATGGCCGGGTACATGCAGCACATGAAGCTCCCCCTCGCCTACCTTCACCACGTCGCCGTCCTCCAGATAGCTTGTCATGGAAACGGCATCCACCTTCTCGCGCATACCGAACTGCCATGCCTGCTCCTGCAGACGCTCGCCAAGCACAGTGTCCGCCTTATGTCCCAAGACCGGCACCTGGAACAAGTCCTTGGCATACTTGTCACCGATGGCATGGTCCACATGCAGGTGCGTGTTGATGATGTGCGTCACCTCAAGATTGTTCTTTTTCACGAAGTTGGCCAGCGCGGCCTCCTCCTCGGCATTGATCATGCCGGGGTCGATAACTGCGCATTTGTGTGTGGCGGTGTCAACCGTCACGTATGTGTTTATCTCAAACAGCGAAAAGGTAAATTTAACCAGTTTCATAGCATTATTTATTTAACGAATCCGGGAGTACGTCACACCACAGGCGTGTACAGCAGTTTCTTAGTCTCGAAGAAAGGTTCCTTGAAGTATCCCGACAGGTCTACCTGTTCCGACACCTGCGCCAGCGGACCGAGTTCGGCCTGCACGTCGCCACCCTTCAATGTAATCAGCCCGTTGGGTATGCCGTTGCGCTGGTCGCGCGCGATGTTCTTGCGGCATATCTTCAGCAGGTCGCGCTGCGGCATCACCGCACGGCTAACCACGAAGTCGAACTTCTCCTTCACCTCGGCCACGTCTCCGTGCTGAAAGCGAACGTTCGTCAGTCCGCACGCATCAGCCACGGCCTGAGCCACCTTCAGTTTCTTGCCGGTGCGGTCCACTAACAGGAACTGTGTGTCGGGGAACATCACGGCTAACGGGATGCCGGGGAAACCGCCTCCCGTTCCGAAGTCAAGAACAGCCGAGCCGGGTTTAAAGTTGATGAACCGGGCTATGGCCAGCGAGTGCAGTATGTGACGTTCCTCCAGGTTCTCGATGTCCTTGCGCGAGATGACGTTTATCTTCTCGTTCCACTCGGGATAGAGCCGCATCATGATGCCGAACTGCTCCCGCTGACGCTCGCTCAATTCCGGGAAATATTTCTGTATCAATTCCATAAACAGGAGTTACATTTCGGCGGCGCCAAGTATCAGCTCCGACAGTGTGGGATGTCCGAAAATCAGGTCGCCAATCTGTTCGCGGGTCTGTTTCAGCGCGATAAGGTCGGCGCATTGCTGGGCCAACAGCGCAGCCTCGGCACCCATGATGTGCGCGCCAATCAGCACGCCGTCGTCCTTGCGGAAAATCAGCTTGACTATGCCGTCTGTCTCCCCCATCGCCAGCGCCTTGCCGTTGCCGCGGTACAGGCTCTTTGCCGTCTCGATCTCGATGCCCTGCGCCTTGCACTGCTCCTCGGTAAGTCCTGCCATACCGCACTCGGGATTGGTGAATACGGCGGATGGAACCACATCGAAATTGATGTTATCAGCCTTACCGAGTATATGGTTCAGCGCGCGCTTGCCCTGCGCACTGGCCACATGCGCCAGCATCATCTTGGCGTTGACGTCGCCCACGGCATAGATGTTGGGCACATTGGTACGGAAATTCTCATCTACCGGTATGCCCCGCTGCGTCCATTCCACGCCGGCGGCGTCCAGGTTCAGGCCATCCACGTTGGCGCCACGACCCACGGCCATCAGCACATTGGTGCCGGTCACGGTCTGTTCCTTTCCTTTCTGCTCGTAGGTAACCGCCACACGATAGTCGGAGGTCTCCTCCATCTTCGTAACGGCCGCCCCTGTGACGATGTCGATGCCGCGTTTGGACAGAGTCTGTTTCAGTCTCTTGGCTATGTCGGAATCGAAGGGAGGCAGTATCTGTTTCATATATTCTATGACAGTGACCTTCGACCCGAATGCGGCGAATACAGAGGCGAATTCCATGCCGATGACTCCACCGCCTATCACTATCAATTCCGCCGGCACGAATTCCAGTGCCAACGCCTTGGTGGAGTCCAGCACCCAATCCTTGTCCGCGCCGGGAATCGGCAGAGAACGGCTGTGGCTTCCCGTGGCGATGATGATGTTGTCGGCATCATAGTCCTCGCCGTTGACGGTGACGGTAGTGTTGTTCTTGAACGAAGCCATTCCGTTCACCACATTCACCTTAGCCTTGGCAAGCAGAGTCTCGATGCCGTTGCGCAGCTGGTCGACTACAGCGCCCTTGCGCTGCACCACCCGGTTGAAATCCACGTCGAACTTCACGTTGTCGGCTGCGAATTCCGCCGACTCCTTAAGCGTGGTGATGACTTCGGCGTCCTTCACCATGCACTTGGTGGGAATGCACCCCTCGTTCAGACATGTTCCCCCCAGTCTGCCGCCGTTCACCAATGTAACGCTCAGCCCCTGTGCCGCCGCCGACAGAGCCGTCTCATATCCTCCGGGGCCGGCCCCGATTATTATTAAATCGCTATGCATAATAATTTCTATCTTATTTTATAACAATATGAGATAAGGCTTAACGGCCTTATCTCATATTATTAACTATATTTCAGTATTTTCAGTTCTTGGCCTCACACATCTGCTTGTACGAAAGTATCGGCTTCTTGGCGGCCGTCGTCTCGTCGGGATGCGAGATCGGTGTGGTGAGCGGAGCGTTCTTAACGCTTTCCGGATCCTCTGTAGCCTCGATTGCCACCTTGCGCATCACGTCGATAAACTCGTCAAGCGTCTCCAGACTCTCGGTCTCGGTCGGCTCTATCATCATCGACTCATGGAACAGCAGCGGGAAATAAATGGTAGGCGCATGGAAGCCATAGTCCAACAGTCGCTTGGCCACGTTCAGCGTGGTTACGCCCGTGCTCTTGTCGGCCAGACCGTCGAACACGAACTCATGCTTGCAGTGTCCCTCTATGGGCAACTTGTACAGATCCTTCAGACTCTCCTTGATATAGTTTGCGTTCAGCACGGCCATCGGACCCACTTCCTTGATCTTGTCACGGCCCAGGCTGAGGATATAGGCGTATGCCTTCATCATGACGCCGAAGTTGCCGAAGAATGTTGACACGCTGCCCAGTGACTTGTCGCCGTCGGTCAGCACGCCGAACGTGCCGTCCTCGTTCTTCACCACGCGGGGCATGGGAAGCAGGTCGACCAGGTTCTTGGCCACCCCTACGGGACCCGAACCGGGGCCGCCTCCGCCGTGAGGCGTCGAGAACGTCTTATGCAGGTTGATGTGCATTATGTCGAAGCCCATGTCGCCGGGACGCACCTTGCCCAACAGCGGGTTGAAGTTGGCGCCGTCGTAATAGAGCAGGCCGCCGGCCTTGTGCACCAGCTCGGCTATCTCCATTATCTCGGTCTCGAACATACCTAAGGTGTTGGGGTTGGTCATCATGATTCCGGCCACGGTGTCATCTAACAGAGGCTTCAGGTCCTCCACATCGATGCTTCCGTTTGGCTTGGACTTCACCTCCACCACCTCCAGGCCGGCCACCATGGCCGACGCGGGATTGGTGCCGTGCGCTGTGTCGGGCACAATCACCTTTGTACGCTTGTGATCGCCGCGCAGCTCGTGGTAGCGACGCATCACCATCAGACCCGTCAGCTCGCCGTGGGCGCCGGCGTATGGATTGAGCGTGAATTCCTCCAGACCGGCCAGCGACGACAGCGCGCGCTGCAGATTCCAGTAGAGTTCCAGCGCTCCCTGTGCGGTCTCGGCCGGCTGCAATGGGTGCAGACCGCTGAACTCGCGCATCGATGCCAGCTCCTCGTTGATCTTCGGGTTATACTTCATGGTGCAGCTGCCCAGCGGATAGAAGCCGGTGTCGACTCCGAAATTCTTGTTCGACAGGTTGGTGTAGTGTCTCACCACATCCAGCTCGCTGACCTCGGGCAGATCCAGAGGCTCGTCGCGGCGCAGCGACGCCGGGATGGCGCCGAGTCCGTCGGTGGCATACCGGTCGGCCGGCAGTTCGTAGCCCTTGCGGCCGGGCCGCGAAATCTCGAATATAAGTTTGTCGTATTCCTTCATTTCTCAGCCTCCTTTTATGCCTCCAGCATTAACTTCACCAATGTGTCTATTTCTTCCTTAGTGCGCTTCTCGGTCACGGCGAACTCCAGCACTCCCGGCTCGATCTCCACGCCTCCCATATAGCCGTGGTCGGCCAGATACTTATTGACGCGCTTCACATCCAGGTCGGTCTTCACCACGAATTCCTTCAGGAAGGGTTTGTCGTAAACGGCGTGGAACTTGCCCGTAGCAAGCAGCTGATTGTACAGATAGTGCGATCCGTCGCAGCTCAGTCTATTCACCTCCTTCAGCCCTTCGGGACCCATCAGCGCCACATAAACGGTAGCATAGAGGGCCATCAGGCTCTGGTTTGAGCAGATATTACTTGTGGCTTTCTGACGACGTATATGCTGTTCGCGCGCCTGCAGTGTCAGTACGTAACAACGCTTTCCGTCGCGGTCGACGGTAGCGCCTACCACGCGGCCCGGCATCTTGCGCAGCATGTCCTTGCGGCAGGCTATGAAGCCTAAGTACGGGCCGCCGAACTGCAGGGGCATACCTAATGTCTGGCCGTCGCCACATGCGATGTCGGCATCCCATTCGCCGGGAGTCTTTAGCACAGCAAGTGCCGAAGGATCGCAGTAAACGGCCAAAGCGCCCTTGGCGGCATGAATCCTGTCGGCAACGCCGGTCAGGTCCTCGACGATACCGTAGCGGTTGACGGAGGGCACCATCACGCCGGCCACGTCGCCCTTGGCCAGTTCCGCATCAAGGACGCCGAAATCGGTCACGCCGTCCTTGGCGGGAAGCTCGGTCAGCTCCACGCCGTGGAACTTCATGTATGTGGCTATGACGCGGCGCACCTGCGGCAGCAGCGTGGCCGACACAAGCACTCGGTTCTTCTTGCGCGCCGACGCCACCATCATGAACATCGACTCGGCGGCCGCCGTGGCGCCGTCGTACATCGAGGCGTTGGCCGACTCCATACCGGTCAGTTCCGAAATCATGGACTGATACTCGAATATATATTGCAGCGTACCCTGCGAGATCTCAGGCTGATAGGGAGTGTAGGCTGTATAGAACTCGCTGCGCTCCAGCAGGTGGGAAATCACCGAGGGGCTGTAGTGGTCGTAGGCTCCGTTGCCGCCGAACACCTTCAATACGTTGTTGGCTGCACCCAACTTCGCGAACCATTCACGAAGCTCAGGCTCGGACATTCCTTCGGGCAGGTCGTATTCGCCTTGGAACACCACCTGCTGCGGCACATCGTTGTACAGCTCGTCGACACTGCCTACGCCTATGCGCTCCAGCATCCGGGCCTTGTCCGCGTCTGTGTGCGGGATATATCTGTTGCTCATCGCTTCTTTATTATATAGAATGCGTCGATATTATATTATGCAGTGAGCCGTGAATTACTCCTCGCAGATCTTGGCGTAAGCGGCTGCGTCCAGCAGAGCGTCCAGTTCGGAGGGATCGCTCAGCTTCACCTTGATCATCCATGTGCCGAAAGCATCCTTGTTGATCAGCTCGGGAGCGTCCTCCAGCTCGCCGTTCACCTCAACGACCTCGCCGCTGACGGGGCTGATCAGGTCGCTGGCTGCCTTTACGCTTTCTACGGCGCCGAAGGTCTCGCCTGCCTCTACCTCGTCACCCTCCTCGGGAAGGTCGACGTACACGATGTCGCCCAAGGCGTGCTGTGCGTAGTCGGAGATTCCGATGGTTGCGATCTCACCGTCTACCATTACCCATTCGTGGCTCTCGGCATACTTTACGTTTTCTTTTACTGTGCTCATATCTGTGTTGTTTTTGAATTGTCGTGCTGTGTAATGCGTTTTGCTTAAGGCTTTGAGAATCGGATATTCTCAGTCCTTCTTATAATTCTTGTCGTAGAAGCGTTTCTTGACCACGGTCGCGGGGAACGTTTTCTTACGTATACGCACTTCCACGCGGGTTCCCAATTTGTCGTATGGTTTCTGAATCATGGCCATTGCAACCGACTTACCGGTGGATATGCTGCGGTAACCGGTAGTGACTTCGCCCACCACCTGACCGTCTACCTCCACGGGATAACCGTGACGCGGGATGGCGTTGCCGTCCAGCTCCAGACCCACGATGCGGCGCTTCACGCCTTCGGCTTTCTGCGAGGCCAGAGCTGCCTTGCCGATGAATTCCGTTTTGTCGAGCTTCACGAACATACTCAGGCTGGCTTCCAGCGGCGTGATGTCGGCGCTCAGTTCATCGCCATACAGGGGCAGACCCACCTCGAAACGCAACGTGTCGCGGCATCCGAGTCCGCAAGGCTCAACGCCCCCGGCCATCAGCTTGTCCCATACGCGCTGTGTGTATGCAGGGCTTCCGTAGATCTCGAAACCATCCTCACCCGTGTATCCGGTGCGGCTCACGATGATGGTCTCGCCCTCGGTCTCGATGGTCTTGAACGTATAGAACTTCAGGTCGGCCACCGGAAGGCCAAGCAGTTTCTCTACAGCCTCCTCGGCCTTGGGACCCTGCACGGCAACCTCGCCGTATATCGGGCTCTCATCCTCTACCGTAACATCGAAGCCGTCGGTGTGCTCCTTGATCCATGCCACATCCTTGTCGATGTTGGCGGCATTGATCACCAGGAAGAATTCCGTGTCCGACACCTTATATACCAGCAGGTCGTCGACCGTGCCGCCGTTGTCGTAGCACATCATGCCGTAGAATATCTGGCCGTCGGGCGCGCCGGTCACGTCGTTTACGAATATATGGTTCACATATTTCTCGGCTTCGGGACCCTTGACACGAACCTCGCCCATGTGGCTGACGTCGAACACGCCCACCTCATGACGCACGGCGTTGTGCTCCTCGGTGATTCCCTTGTACTGTATCGGCATGTCGTAGCCGGCAAACGGCGACATCAGGGCGCCGAGCTTTACGTGACGGTCGTGCAGACACGTCGTTTTGATTCCTTCTTCCATCCTTGTCGTTCTGTTTTTCGTATTGGGTTTAAGGTTCTATTTATCTAATATCTACTCACTGATATCTATTATCTAATATAGTTCCAAACAAAATTAATATTTGGCGGTGTTCTTTCCAAATAATTCCGACAATTTTTGTAATTTTGTCTTCGAAATGAATTATCCGTTATATCTTGCGCGCAGCATATCTCCCGGTCGCGGGTCGCTGAAGGGCGGCTCGGGACGCGGTCGACGTGGCGGTGCACCGACGGTCAAGGTTGCCGTGGCCGCCGTGGCTCTCTCCGTGGCCGTTATGTTGGCGGCCCTTGCCATCGTGTCGGGTTTCAAGCGCGAGATCACTGCCAAGGTCACGGGATTCAACGCCCACATCTCTGCATACGCACTACAGACCTGTGACGACGAGGACAACCTCGTGGCCCTCACTCCGTCGCTGGAAAAGATTCTGGACGAGACTCCTTACGTTTCGGATTATTCCTTACAGCTGTCGGTGCCTGGTATCTTCAAGACTCGCTCCGACTTTCAGGGCATTTATTTCCGCAGTCTGGAAGGCAAGGGGATCAACGATTTTCTGACTTCGAGCATGACAAGCGGCAAGATTCCCGACTATACCAAGCCTGAGAACGCCAATCAGGTGGTGATATCCGAGATAACGGCACGACGCCTGGGACTGAAGGTAGGCGACCGCATCGACACCTATTTCATGACCAGCGAGCTACGTGTGCGCCCTCTGAAGGTTGCCGCAATATTCAATTCGCATTTCGACAATTACGACAAGATCTTCGCCTACGGATCGCTGTCGCTGCTGCAGCGTCTTGGAGAGCTTCGTTCCGACCAGGGCACGAGCCTGGCAATACACACCGATGATTTCCGTAACATCACCGAATATACCGACGACCTGAACCGTACATTGGCACAGGCATACGGTTCGGGACTCATATTCCGCCCCTTGCGGCTTGAGAACGCCATGACACAGGGCGCCGGCTATTTCAACTGGCTGGCGTTGCTCGACACGAATGTGGCCGTGGTGCTGACACTGATGACGTTCGTGGCCATAATCACCCTTATTTCAGGGCTACTCATAATCATTCTTGACAAGAAGCGGTTCATCGGCCTGTTGCGGGCGCTCGGAGCACCGGCCGGACAGGTACGCAGGGTCTTCATATATCTGTCGATGAAAATCACCATCCGGGGGCTGGCCATCGGCAACGTGGCTATGCTTTTGTTCCTATGGCTGCAGGACAAGTATCATTTCCTGCACCTTGACCCGGAATCGTATTACATCGACTTCGTGCCCGTCGATATCTCCTGGCTGCAGGTACTGATTCTGAACCTCGGCGTCCTTCTGGTGGTCTGGCTCTCCCTGATCCTCCCCTCCTGGCTCGTAGCCCGCATCTCCCCCGCCGAAACCCTCCGCTACGAATAGAACCGATTCGGGTCCCCGGGTGTTTTTAAGTAAAACCCTGAGGATATGAATCGTATTGTTACCATATTGTTGTTGATTTTTGCCGCTTTGCCATTGCAGGTCGCCGCACAGAGCCGCGATCTGAACCAGGCATATAAAAAAGAAGTGTTCACTGACGGCCGTCATAAGAAGATGCCGTATCGGCTGCTGTCGCCCAAAATCAGAGCCGACCACTCGCAGTACCCGCTGGTGGTGTTCCTGCACGGATGGGGCGAGCGCGGCGACGACAACGAAAAACAGCTCACCAACGGCGCGTCGCTGTTTACCAATCCGGCCAACGAGGATGCTTACCCTGCTTTTGTGCTGTTCCCTCAGACACGCAAGACATGGACAGGCAACATCGACCCGCGCTCTTTTCAACATGGAGCGCCCGAACCTAAGGAAACACAGACCGAAAAGACTCTGATGGAACTTATCAATAAAGTAGTGGCCGAAAACCCGATTGACCGCAGCCGCATCTACCTGGTCGGACTCTCGATGGGTGGCATAGCCACTTACGACCTGGTGTGCCGCTATCCCGACGTATTCGCCGCAGCGGTGCCCATCTGCGGCGCCGTGAATCCCGACCGCCTCAAGAATGCCAAAGGGGTGAATTTCCTGATATTCCACGGCGACCAGGACGAGGAAGTGCCGACAGTGGCGAGTCGCGAGGCATTCAAGACGCTTGACGCCATCGGCGCCACGGTGAAATACGTGGAATTCGCCGGCGTGGGACACGAATGCTGGTCGTTCGCTTTCAATTCCCCGACGTTTCTGACATGGCTGTTCCAGCAGGAAAAGACACCGGCCCACACCGAATCCATCGCCGAAATTCTATCCCACGAAGAATAACGAATGCCTATTGAACACTTACAACCTATTGAACACTTACAATAGGTGATTTTTTATTATCTTTGCACCCGTTATGACGACGGCTGAAGATATATACTGCACTTTGGAGCAGATGGGCGACGAGCGCCAGGCCCGGAATCTGAGCCGGTTTTTCAAGACCGGCAAAGGCGATTACGGGGAGGGCGACAGATTTCTGGGACTGAGTGGACATGACCTGCACCAAAATCGTGGGCGAATGGCTGCTGTATCCTCAGGCAGACGGCACGATGCCCGACCATGGCATTCTCGAACGCCTCCCCGAACCGGAACGCCAATACTGGCTCAAACGACAATGAGTCTTCTCTCATGGAAGGACTGTTTCATGTGAAGTTGCTTACTCGAGTTTAACTATTGCTGAAAGCATGATTACTGCAGAAAGTGGTGTCATTGCTCAAAACAGAAAAGCCAAGGTCGGAATCCGACCCTGGCTTTGTGTTTGGTATCGTCAGACTTTTACAGGATAATCTTAACGCTCTTGCCTGCGGCTGTCACGATGTAGACGCCATGCTTCAGCTCAATGGAGCCTTCACCTGTCATTGTTCCGGACAGCTGACCGTCAATCGAGTATACGTTTACTTCCATTTCGGGGGCTGCCATAATAATCAGGCTATTGCCGTCCACCGCCACGCTCATTCCGGCATCCGACACTCTGTTGATACCGCTCTGAACATCACGCTCCTGCAGCATCACGTTGTCAATCAGGTAATGAGGCTTGTCACTCTCGATTCCGAGACGTAATTTGAATGTATTGCCTACTACATTTTGTTCTATAGGATATGTCTTTTCAGTCCACACTTCACTAGGGGCCTGTTCCGGGTAATTAAGTGTGCCATCTGCGTAGTCGTAGTCGTAGTGTATCTCATAGTCATCAGCCTGCACCCTCATTTTCTTATGATTAGCATCATCGCTGTAACGATACAGTTTAAATGATATCTGATTGTAATCCTTAAGGGTCTTGCCTTCAGGAAGGGTTACAGGAATCTCCATAACCGTATTATAGTTGCTTGTGCCAGAGAATGAGCCTACAAGATTTGAACGCTTTTCCGGATCTTCTGCTGTTGCCACATTGCCTAGAACACTGCCTACTCGTGCCCATGAACCCAACACCACACCGGCTGCGCCATGATGTTGAAAGTCGTTAACCATCAGTTTCTTTTCAGTAACTGTTCCGTTCGTTGTGGCATCATATTCAACAGGGGGCAAGTCTGCCCGCTCCTTTAATTGTATATTGTCTATTGCATACTTTGCCTGATTGCTCTTAATGCCTAACCGGATCAGAATCTGATTTTCGGGCGTTACTGAAGCGGGAATTGAGTATTCCCATGTTTTCCATCCATTTACAGGAGCTCTTTCAATATAATTCTCGTCTATCTCCACCTTGTCATTGCCAATATAGACCGCAATCTGCTTGTGGTTATCGTCTCCACTGAAACGATAAATATCGAACTTAATGGTCTCATAATTGGCAATTGTTTTACCTTCGGGCAAAGTTACAGGCACTTCGATCAGCGTATTCCAGTTACCTCCTTCAAATTTGGCCATCATATTCTCGGCCTTGTTAGGTTCTGCATCTATGGTACACGTTCCCGAGCCTTTGTCATGACTAAAATAGTCCCATGTATTCATAACATCGCCTACGGTCTTGTTCTGGAAATCCTCGGCCATCAGCCAGCCGTCCGTAACCGTACCGTTGGTAGATGCCGTAGCCGAACCATCGCCTTTT
Organism: uncultured Bacteroidales bacterium; assembly: GCA_902796035.1. GTDB lineage: Bacteria > Bacteroidota > Bacteroidia > Bacteroidales > Muribaculaceae > Lepagella. Next base: position 33,411 of record CADBNR010000011.1, read on the forward strand.
TCCTCTAGTTTTACATTATCCAGCGCATAGGCTCCATGCATGATGCCTATCTGGAGATTAACTGTGGTCTTATCCGCACATCCGAGACCATCGGGAATTGAGAAGCTATATGTTGTCCAATCGCCGACCGTTGACCAATTCGCATCATTTTCAGAGGCAAAAACCTTCTCGTTATCTACATAGATAAACAGTTTCTTATCGTTGGAATCATCACCATATCGATAGATATCGAACTGTATTGTCTTATAGTCCGACAACTTCTTGCCCAATGTGACCGGAATTACAACCAAGTCGCCATCATTCCCGTTCTCGCACTTTACTGCAAGGTTATTGGCATCCTTTACATCCTTCACTATACTGACTGCAGCTTCTGTGGGATAGCTCTGCCAATTCCATGCTGTCATCGAATCGCCGGCATTTTTGTTCTGGAAATCCTCGGCCATCAGCCAGCCGTCCGTAACTGTACCGTTGGTAGATGCCGTAGCCGAACCATCGCCTTTTTCCTCTAGTTTTACATTATCCAGCGCATAGGCTCCATCCCTGATGCCTATCTGGAGATTAACTGTGGTCTTATCCGCACATTTGAGACCATCGGGAATTGAGAAGCTATATGTTGTCCAATCGCCGACCTCTGACCAATTCACCTCTTTTTCAGAGGCAAAAACCTTCTCGTCATCTACATAGATAAACAGTTTCTTATAGTTGGAATCATCACCATATCGATAGATATCGAACTGTATTGTCTTATAGTCCGACAACTTCTTGCCATTGGCCAATGTGACCGGAATTACAACCAAGTCGCCATGATTCCCCTTCTCGCACTTTACTGCAAGGTTATTGGCATCCTTTGCATCCTCCACTATACTGACTGTAGCTTGTATGGGATTGTTCTCGACATTCCATGCTTCCATCTTCTCGCCGGCTTTTTTGCTCTGGAAATCCTCGACTGTGAGCCAGCCGTCCGTAACCGTACCGTTCTTAGACTCTGTGACAGCATACGCGCTCGTACTGAGCAACATGACTGCCGCCGCTAAATAAATACCTTTCATTCTGATTAAGTTTTAAGGTTTTTAATTGTATTGTTATTGTAGAAGTTGTTTCTACTTATTTACGAAAGTTAAAAATGAAGAGTTATTATTTTCTTTTATTAACATTTGCGGATCTTTTGCGCCGCTTCCGCCACTCTCATCGGTTCCGACCATAAGGTCGCAACCTCTTCGATTGGTGGAATCGCCTGCAAAATATCCTGCAACTGTTAATAAAAAATAAGTAGAAACAACTTCGTATAGTAGTTGTGTGTCTTGTGTGTGTCGTCAATATATTATTTTGATGGTCTGTGCGGCTTTACCCGGCTGTTCGATAGTAACGGCATATACCGCGCCTTCCATCAGGCCATCCATCGGTATAATTCCGTCTGTAACGTGACCTTGAGCAACCTTGATTCCTACAGGAAGAGAAGTAATTATATATTTTCCATCCTTCACACCTTCGGCCTCCAGGATTGTTCCGTTCCTTTTCAGCGCGATTTTTCTGTCTGCACCACTTTCCGGTGTTATGATTCCGGACGATAGCGGCTTGTAAATCTTATAACGTCCGGCGCAGTTCAGCCAGTTCATGAAATAAAGACATCCGTCGTAATAGCGGTATTTGCCAGTAGGAATTGCCGTGTCATAAAAATTCTCTACAAATTTCCACACATTCTTGTTGTCGCAGGCCAAGGCCCCCGATGCATTGCAGGCAACCAATCCGGGAGAATGGTCGGTGTTGCCGTTTTTGTCCTGGCCATCGAGCGTATATATGCTATGGTAAGTAGTCACTCCCTTTGACACAAAGAAATCAAGGATTTTGTTTACCAATGCCGTATAATTCACATCCGCAGGTCGGAACCAGGCGAAGTCCATGCCCATGTTCATCATGCAGCGCCATGCGTCATACAGAAAATCCTTATGGTCTCCATCACCGCTATGTGGCGAGCCGTCGAAGTCGGCATAATCAGGCATAAGCCCGGTTTTTGCATTGGCAAACTTAGGCCACATTTCGCGGCTTTTGGCAGCCAGACCATAATAGAAATCATTGTCGGTATCGGCCCACTCTCCCCATAACTGATAAAACGCGGGCAGATGGTACGACGGATCCGTAAACTTGGCCGCCGATGCATAAGGCACAAACACCACCTGCATTTCCGAACGGTCAAACAACGGGGTATACGAAGAATAGGGCGCTATGTCCTTGGCCGGCTTCTCTTCCGACATATTCAATATATAGTTGGCCTCCTTTGCATAATTATAGATACCCTCTCCATTGCCCCAACGGTTGGATGCGAACATCAATGCCATGACGAAATATTCCTCGCCGTCGGAGGCCGGGGTATTGCCCTTGTGCGAACCGTCCCTGTTACATTGCCAGGAAAAATAGCCGCGTCTCTCGTCAGTATCGGGAAATTGCATATATGTCTTGGCCCACTTCCATAGTTTGTTGAACTCCTCCTGCTTGTCAAGCTGCAGACATATCATCATACCGTAGGACATCCCCTCGGTGCGAACGTCATTGTTATTGACATCCAGAATATATGCCATGTCATTGCCCACAGGATAATAGAGCCGCTCCGTGTCGTCATCTCCTTCGAAATAGGTGGCCCATAGTTCGTCTATTCGCTGCTGTACCGCAGCATCTGAGTAGCCGGCCTCCTTGAACAGATTCCGATATTGCTCGGTATAATAAGCTCCTTGCGCCGGCAATACCGGATCCCCGAGATTCAAGTCATATTTAAATACCACTCCTTTTATATAATATGTCATGGCATCGTCAGTCAGGCCGAGCCCCAACTTAAAGCTGTTCCCTATGGTGGAAGATCCATTCAGTTTCGATATATCCAGTGCTTTGGAAATCCATTTGTCTTTGTCGCCTTGCTTAGGATAGTCGTCGCTTCCGTCGGCTTTTACATCTTTATAAGCGAGCTGTCCATCGATGTATACCTGCAGCTGCTTGTAATTGGCATACTGTTCATTGTCCGATGACGGAATATAAAATTGAAATGCAAGCTCGGAACACTGTCCCAACTTCATACCGTCCGGCAAAGCCACATTCAGCACTGGCATCTGACCATACTCCGCGCACTTTACCTTTATTACATTACCTGTCCCTGAAGGATTTGACGCTATTACAGCTTCTGTATTGCCACTGCCTGTGACTTCAAGCTTGGTCCCTATTGCCATCGCGTCCAGATTCACTTCGTATCGGGCGCCGTTGGATGTAAGCATTCCCGCACATATAAAGGACACAAGCAAAAAACATCTGCTAAATTTACACATTCTGATTTTTAAGGTTATAAATGTATGCAATTGTGTTGTTATTTTGTTGCAAAGTTAGTTCATATCTCTCATACATAACTCTACACATGTTTCATATCCGAAAATGTATGTGTCTCACATTTTCATTTTTGTATCAAATCCATTTGAGTTTGTAATATAGACCTTACCGCGACAACGTCCTTTACACAATCAGGCATGCCACGGCAGCCGGAATGACGATGCCCACACGTCGTCATTCCGGGTCATATCTGACTCCTGATTAATTGGAGTTTCTCGGATTTTTTTATTAAATTCGCAACGTACTAAGAAACTGTTTAAATTTATTTTCAATGGATTTTGAGAAGATTTTTGAGCTGTTTTCGCAAGTTGAGAAAGGAGAAACCTTTCGG
>CADBNR010000012.1 GCA_902796035.1 uncultured Bacteroidales bacterium
AACTTGGCGAAAACAGCCAAAAAGATTCTTAAAATCCATGAAAGAATCCATATAAAAATTTATTCGTAATAAATTTAAACAGTTTCTAAGTCATTAATACAATAAAATGAAACGGATAGGCATACTGAGCGACACGCATGGCGTATGGGACCGGAGGTTCACGGAATATTTCAAGGAGTGCGACGAAGTGTGGCACGCCGGTGACGTGGGCGATCCGGAGATAATTCAGAAACTGCAGGCCCTGGTTCCGACCGTGCACGCCGTCTACGGCAATATCGACGGCCAGGACGTGCGCTGGATCACGGAGAGCACCGCCGTGTTCCAATGCGAGGACTGCAAGGTGATGATGCAGCACATCACCGGCTATCCGGGCCGCTGGGCGCCGGGCATGAAACTGCTGATTGATGAAATAAAACCGGATATCGTGGTCGGTGGACACTCGCATATCCTTAAAGTTGTGTACGACAAGGAGCTGCAGCTTCTGCATCTGAATCCCGGAGCCGCCGGCCGTCAGGGCTGGCAGTCATGCCGCACTCTGCTGCGGCTAACCATCGACGGCTCCGACATACGCGACTGCGAGGTAATCGAACTGCATTGACAATATATTTCGGTCTGATATCATTCGGACATTTTTTGCCTTTTTGACACTCAAGATTGCCCCTATTATTTTTTAGTATTGTATAATTTTCGTAACTTTGCAACTTGAAGTCGACTTTATTGTGTCAGCACTAAAACGAAGTCCATTACCACATCTGTGTATTGACTCCGTATGCCGGCAGCAATAACCATTACATTTTCAGAATGAAATTAACCGAAGTATTCGCCAACATTTTTGGCAACGCCGTTTTTCGGCCCTCGGACGAGGGTATGCGCAAGTGCGCCGATTCTTATCAGTTCCTCAGCGAATTCGTAAAGGACAAGGTTATCTACGGTATCAACACCGGTTTTGGCCCCATGGCGCAATGGCGTGTTGACGACAAGTACCTTACCAATCTGCAATACAACATAATACGCAGCCACAGCACAGGCGCGGGCGAACCTCTGAGCGACATCGAGGTAAAGAGCGCGATGATAGCGCGTGCCGGTACGTTCCTGCAGGGCCGTTCGGGCATCCATCCCTCGGTGGTGGAACTGCTGACAGAGTTCATCAACCGTGGCATATACCCGTTCATACCCCGCCACGGCAGCGTAGGCGCCAGCGGAGACCTGGTACAATTAGCACACATAGCCCTGTGCCTCATAGGGGAAGGAAAAGTGCATTATAACGGCGAATGGCGACCCACGGCCGACGTTATGGAGGAGTGCGGACTCAAGCCGATGCAGATATACATCCGCGAGGGCCTGTCGGTGACAAACGGCACTTCGGTGATGACCGGCATATCGATAGTGAACCAGTATTATGCCGAGAACCTGTTGCGTTACGCCACGGTGTTCGGCGCCTGGATGAACGAGATAGCATCGTCGTTCGACGACTATATGTCGGTCGAGGAAAACGAGCCGCGCCGCCAGTACGGCCAGCAGGTCATAGCCCGCTGGCTGCGCGAGGCCAGCAAGGGTAGCGAATGCCTGCAGAAGCGCGAGCATGAACTGTACGATCCCGCCAAGAACCGGTGCGATTACTTCGAACACAAGGTGCAGGCCTACTATTCGCTGCGCTGCATCCCACAGATATACGGCCCTATTTACGAGGTGCTGGAGAATTCGGCGCGCGTGCTTGAGAACGAACTCAACTCCGCCTGCGACAATCCTATCGTGGACCCCGACTCGAAAAACATATATCATGGCGGCAACTTCCACGGCGACTACATCTCGCTGGAAGCCGACAAGATGAAAATAGCCGTGGTGCGTCTGGCACAGACCGCCGAGCGTCAGCTCAACTACCTGTTCCACGACCGCATCAACGGCATCCTGCCTCCCTTCCTCAACCTCGGCACCCTGGGCCTGAATTACGGCATGCAGGCATGCCAGTTCACCGCCACGTCCACCACGGCCGAATGCCAGACACTGGCCATGCCCAACTACGTGCACACCATCCCCAACAACAACGACAACCAGGACATAGTGAGCATGGGTACCAACAGCTCGCTGCTCTGCCGCCAGGTAATAGACAACGCATACCAGGTTTGCTCCATCCTTTTCATCGCGCTGGCACAGGCCACCGACTGCCTGAAAATAGCCGACAGGCTGTCGCCCATAACGCGACGGCTGTATGACGACGTGCGCGCCATCTGTCCACTGTTCATAGAAGACACGCCCTTCTACCGCGAAGTGGCCGAAACCGAGCAATATCTGCGTACCAACATCATAGACTATCTGAAATGAAAAAAAACGCGCTGATAACCGGAGGATCCCGTGGCATAGGGGCAGCCATTGCAAGACAACTGGCCGCCGATGGGTATCATGTGATTATAAACTACCGCAGCAACTCCGATGCTGCCGAACAAACGCTGCAGGCCATTGTGGATGCCGGCGGCGACGGCGAACTCCTGCCGTTTGACGTGACCGAGGAGCAGGCCGTTGACGTCGCTCTGGAACAGTGGGAGGAGCGTCATCCCGACGAATATATCTCGGTGCTGGTGAACAATGCCGGCATACGCAGCGACAACCTGATGGTGTTCATGGAGACCGAACAGTGGAACCGCGTGATGAACGCCTCGCTCAACGGATTCTTCTTCGTGACGCGCCGTCTGCTGAAGAACATGATGACGCACCGCAACGGCCGCATCGTCAACATCGCCTCGCTGTCGGGCCTGAAGGGCCTGCCGGGCCAGAGCAATTACTCGGCTGCCAAGGCCGCCATGATAGGCGCCATGAAGGCGCTGGCCCAGGAGGTGGCGCCCCGCAAGGTCACCGTCAACGCCGTCGCCCCGGGTTTCATACACAGCGACATGACCAAGGACCTGAACGAGGCCGAGCTAAAGAAAACGGTGCCGATGAACCGATTCGGCGAGCCTCAGGAGGTGGCCGACCTCGTATCTTTCCTCGTCTCACCCAAAGCATCTTACATCACCGGACAGACCATATCCATCAACGGCGGTCTGTATTGATCTGTATTGACAAAATTATGAGCAGAAGAGTAGTTATCACAGGTATAGGAATCTGGTCGTGCATCGGCAACAACGTGGACGAAGTGTGCGAATCGTTGCGTGCCGGCCGGTCAGGCATCAGTGTGGACCAGGAACGCATGGACTATGGTTACCGTTCGGGTCTCGTAGGCAAAGTTGAACGTCCTAAACTCAAGGGTGTGCTTGACCGCCGTCAGCGTCAGTCGCTGTCGGAGGAGGCCGAATATGCCTACATGGCTTCGGCCGAGGCATTCAGAATGGCCGGCGTTTCCGACGAGTATCTGCGCGAAAATGAAGTCGGCGTGATTTTCGGCAACGATTCGTCGGCCAAGGCGGTGATCGACTCGCACACCATCATGGAGAAGGAACGCGACTCTGCCATGATAGGCTCGGGCCTGATATTCCAGTCCATGAACTCGACGGTGAACATGAACCTGAGCACCATATTCCATCTTAAAGGCATTAACATGACGATATCCGCGGCCTGCGCCAGCGGTTCGCATTCCATCGGTCTGGCCTATATGATGATAAAGCAGGGTATGCAGGACATGGTGTTGGCCGGGGGCGCCCAGGAAACGAACCAGTACAGCATGTCGTCGTTCGACGCATTGAACGCATTCTCAACGCGCATGGACGCGCCGGAGAAGTCGTCGCGCCCGTTCGACCGCGACCGCGACGGCCTGATACCAAGCGGCGGCGCGGCGGCACTGGTGCTCGAGGACTATGACCACGCCGTGGCACGCGGAGCCACGATATTGGCCGAAGTGACCGGTTACGGTTTCTCGTCTAACGGCGGCGGCATATCGCAGCCCAGCGACGACGGCTCAATCCTGGCCATGTCGCGCGCCATGGAGGATGCCGGAGTCACCCCCGACGACATCGACTATATCAACGCCCACGCCACCTCGACGCCTCAGGGCGACAAGTTCGAGGCCATTGCACTGGGCCGTCTGTTCAAAGGGAAGAAAGCGCTGATCAGTTCCACCAAGTCCATGACCGGACACGAATGCTGGATGGCCGGTGCATCGGAGATAGTGTACAGCGTCATCATGATGCGCAACGGATTCGTGGCCCCGAACATCAACTTCGAGAACCCCGACGAATTCAGCGAGGGGCTGAACATAACCCCCGTCACCGTCGACAAGGACCTGAACATCATCCTGTCCAACTCCTTCGGCTTCGGCGGCACCAACAGTGCCCTCGTGATACGCAAGGCTTGACACGAAGACTATCCGCAACCATAACTCCCGGCAGAAATTGAAAAAGATATCATTAATCATTCCCTGCAAGAACGAGGAAGCCTCGCTGCCAATGCTTTACGCGGAAACGCGCAAAGTGATGGACTCCATGCCCGGATATGCCTGGGAACTGCTGTTCATCAACGACGGCTCGGATGACCGGACTCTTGAGGTTATTCAGGAATTGCGTAAGTCTGACGGGCGAGTATGCTTTGTGGACCTGTCACGCAACTTCGGCAAGGAGAACGCCATGCTCGCCGGATTCGACTATGTGACCGGAGACTGCGCTATAATTCTTGACGCGGACCTGCAGGATCCTCCGGAACTGATTCCGGAAATGATAGGATATTGGGAGGAAGGATATGAGGATGTATATGCCAAACGTAAGAACAGAGGCCGGGAAAGCTGGGTTCGGCGCCGACTTTCGTTGTTCTATTATTCCGTGCTGCAGAAGTCCTCGCGCTTCGAGGTGCTGAAAAACGTAGGCGACTTCAGGCTGCTGGACCGTAAATGTCTTGAGGCCTTGAGGCTGCTTCGCGAGACGGAACGGTACACCAAGGGTCTGTATTGCTGGATAGGATTCAAGAAGAAGGAAATTGTATTCGACCGTAGCGACAGGGTGGCCGGGAAAAGCAACTGGAGTTATCGCAACCTGTTTGATCTGGGCATAGACGGTCTGATGTCGTTTTCATCCTCACCGCTGCGTTATTCAGCTTTTTTGGGATTCGTCATAGCGGTCGGAGCTTTGATACTATTAGTTTACTACATTAGTAAGGCATTGATAATGGGCGACGAGGTACAAGGCTTCCCTACATTGATATCCGTCATCCTGTTTCTCGGCGGTGCACAGCTTCTGTCCATCGGAATCCTGGGCGAATACATCAGCCGCATCTTCAACGAAACCAAACACCGGCCTCCTTACATTGTCCGCAAATACTCCGAAGACAAAGAATAAAGGTATCTGTTAGAGGTCTAATTGAATCCTTTGTACCCATTTCGGTTATTTTTTCACGCATATATGTTAAATTATTTTTAATTTTATATTATTTTGTTAACTTTGCGATTGAATTTAACACACAATCTATGAAAAAACTTTTATTGACAGCCACACTGGCACTTATTACGGTTGTTTCCGCATCGGCCGTAGATATCGACATCAAATACAAGGGATACGTTGACACAGGAGCCGGCCTGATGTTCCCTTCCAATGACGAGACATACATGGACGGTCTGGGGTACAATTACACCCTGTCCACCACCCACGGTATCGAATTGTTCAAAGGTCTGTTCCTGGGTGCCGGTCTGGAAGCCAACCTGATCGGCTACAACGAAAAGGAAGATTACGGCTACAATTATGGCGAGGAGTCATTTGAGGTAGGAGGTCTGGTCACAGTCTTTGCGGAGGCCCGCTACAACATACTTCGCACAAAGAAGATATCGCCCTTCGTAGGCCTGCGTATCGGTGGAGGCTATCAGAGTATCGACGAAGAGAGTTGCTTCCACTTCGCCCCCATGGCCGGATGCACGTTCAACTTCACCAAGAATTTCGGTCTTGACGTCGGTCTCCGTTATGGACTGTACTCATCCGGAGCCGACGATGATGACGATTACTATGACAGCAGTTCGTACATTTACAACACCCTGAACGTATTTGTGGGAATCCATTTCTGACAATCACACATCGCACCAAGCATATCGAGGCTGCCGCACCACGGTAGCCTCTATTCTTTCACCCACATATCTGAATACTTATTTTTGTGGATTCTTGTGAATAGTTAACCATAAGAGCTTGTTTAAAAATAAATGTTAACGATAGGGTCGCATAGCTTGAGACGATTTTCAATCTGAGACGAAGGAGTGTACTGGAC
>CADBNR010000013.1 GCA_902796035.1 uncultured Bacteroidales bacterium
CGTTTCCTTGAGCGCTTCCACGGCGACTTTCGCCTTGAAAGAAGCTGTAAATTTCGATTGTCTTGCCATTTTGATTTTCTTCTTTTTACAAATATAGCGATTGTTCGTCATACCGCCATAATTGTGTCTGTCTGAAAATCGGGGAGTATTATACCCGATAACTCCAAAATTAATAAAAATAGTTGGAATATCAGTAAATTGTTTGTAATTTAGAAGCGAAAAACAATAACGCGCCGATTTGCCTTGACCGGCGCGTCGCGGCCGGGGAATCCGGCCAGAAAACCTTATTTACCATGGAAAAGAGTCTCAAATTGTCAAAAAACGAAGTGACGGCATGGCTGTGCAAGCATCCGGCCGACTTCACGCGCGAGGACATAGTGCGCTTCATCACCGAGAATGGTGTGGAGATGGTCAACTTCATGTATCCGGCCGCCGACGGGCGTCTCAAGACATTGAATTTCGTCATCAATTCGCTGGAATACTTAGAAACCATACTGACTCTGGGCGAGCGTGTGGACGGTTCGTCGCTGTTTCCGTTCATCAGCGCGGGAGAGTCGGACCTGTATGTAGTGCCACGCTATCGCACTGCGTTTGTGGATCCGTTCGCACCGGTCAAGACGTTGACCATGCTGTGCTCGTTTTTCGACAAGAACGGGCGTCCGCTGGAGTCATCGCCGGAGCTGACGCTCGACAAGGCCTGCCGACGCTTTACGGAGCTGACCGGCCTGGAGTTTCACGCCATGGGCGAGTTGGAATTCTATGTCATAGCGCCTGATCCGGGTACGTTCCCGGCCACTGACCAGCGGGGATACCACGAGAGCGCGCCCTTCGCCAAATTCAACGATTTCCGCACGCTGTGCATGAGCTACATAGCCCGCACGGGCGGCCAGATAAAGTACGGCCATTCGGAGGTGGGCAATTTCACGCTTGACGGCATGGTGTACGAGCAGAACGAGATAGAGTTCCTGCCGGTAGACGCTCGCGAGGCGGCGGAACAGCTGTTGATAGCCAAGTGGGTGATACGGAACCTGGCTGCCAAAATGGATCTTGACGTGACGTTCGCACCCAAGATCACGATAGGGAAGGCTGGTTCGGGTCTGCACATACACATGCGGTTCATGCACCCGGACGGCAGCACGGCGATGCTGAACGCCGACCGCACGCTTTCGGAGGCGGCGCGCCGCGGCATAGCGGGCATCATGGACCTGGCACCGGCCCTGACAGCCTTCGGCAACACCAATCCCACCAGCTATTTCCGTCTGGTGCCGCACCAGGAGGCCCCGACCAACGTGTGCTGGGGCGACCGCAACCGCTCGGTATTGGTGCGCGTGCCGTTGGGCTGGACCTCCGGCCGCGATATGTGCGCCGAGGCCAATCCCGGCGAAAGTACGCCCGCCGAGGTGGACGCCTCGCGCAAGCAGACATTCGAGATACGCTCGGCCGACGGATCGGCCGACATCTATCAGTTGCTTGCCGGTCTGGCGGTGGCCGTGCGGCATGGCTTCGAGATGCCTGACGCGCTGGATGTGGCCGCCCGTACGTATGTGGACGTAAACATCCATTCCGAGGAGAATGCCGAACGGCTTAAGTCGTTGGATACGTTGCCGGTGTCGTGTCATGAGTCGGCGGCGTGTCTGGAGCGGCGCGCCGAGGTGTTCCAGGAGAAAGGCGTGTTCTCGCCGGCCATGATACAGGGAGTATGCGACCGATTGCGCGCTCAGGACGACCGCGATGCCCGGGCCGCCCTCCAGGACCCCGACAAGATGCTGCGCATGGTGAAGGCACACTTCCACTGCGGCTGACATATTGTCCCGGGTCCTGCCTGACGGGGCCCGGGACAATAGGTTGAGCCGCACGGGCAGGGGACGGCGGCTCATGTATAAGTGCGCTTGATTCTGATTTCCGGTCCGCTTCTGATCACCAACGGCACGGTCTCGACAGTGACCACGCTTGTATCCAGCCCCAGTGCGTTTTCGGTCGACTCGGATATATGCCGCAATGTCTCGTACGCGGCTATTATCCTGCGCTCGTACGCGTTGCAGTTGCTTGATGTCCGCACACCTCGGGAGTTTGTAAGTTAAAGGGATATTGCCATAAAAGTTTATACATCTTCAGATTCATTAACAAACGTAAATTAGTTTAAACAACTTCATTACGAGGATTTATATGACTGTTATTGATGTATTTAATCTTTGTATTTGATTCTGAATTTGTCAAGCAGGATTTTGAAATTATCCTGTGCGCTCAGACAAGTATCCATAAGATAACCTTTTATCGTAGGCCAATTGCGTAGTCCGTTGTAATAGAACATCTTCAACTCGTCAGTTATGATGAACGGCACATATCCAAAACGGAGACATTCCCGGAACATTATCAATCTTCCTACTCGGCCGTTTCCGTCTTGGAAAGGGTGGATTGCCTCAAACCGTTGATGGAAATCAATAATATCTTCGAGAGTGGGATGTTTTTTGCCGTTATATTCCTTCAACAGAGCATTGATCTCTTTGTGGACATTTTCCGGCTCAACTGTGCCATTGCCGCCGACCTCATTCGGCAGTTTTTTGTAATCGCCGATTCTGAACCAAGATTTCCGTTCATCTGAGGTTCCTGATTTAAGCAGGAAATGAAGATTTTTTACAAATGCCTCCGTGAGTTTCACATCGGTGTTGTCAATAATGTAATCTATGGCGCGGAAGTGGTTTGTAGTTTCTATAATGTCATCCACATTCACTGTGCCTTCTGAGATTCCAATGGTGTTGGTCTCGAAAATATACCGGGTCTGGTCATGCGTCAGCTTACTGCCTTCAATATGGTTGGAGTTATATGTCAGGTCAATTTGTATGCGGTGATATATACCTCCTTTTATTTTCCCGTCCTTTTGCTCTCTAACAGCTGTCAATAATGGAGATATAGAAATTTTGCCTGAGCGCTTAGGCGGTAGTGCATCTTCAGGTATGTTCCATGTCTTTCCTATGAGATAGGCACCTTCAATTTTACCCTGTGCGCAATAGTTTCGGGCTGTACGCTCCGAAACGCCATGCATCTCTGCCCATGCTTTAACTGAAATATACGCCATCTATCGGCAAAACTTTGATTAAAATATAATGCAAAGATAGCAAAACTTGCCGTTATCGGCAAGTTTTTACGATGTGATTTTATTTGATGGTGATTGAGTTGGAGTTGGCTACATCTCGCTTCTTTGGTTGTATCTGTCTTCTCCACCTTGCTGACGCTTGGGGTGAAATGAGTCGCTGTCGTACAAAATCCGTACAAAATAGTGCATAAAAACGCCCGACACTGACAGTTATCAGCGTCAGGCGTTCTTGTAAGAGTTAAGTTTTATCGGTCGGTATCAGTCAATTGCTATCAATATAAGTCATAGAAAATCAACTAATTACTTGCCGATGCAGTGCGTAGAACATCTTGCCGCTCAACGGATTACAATTCTTCGGGTACAAAAGCCCGAAAATGCCTCGTTTTTACCTTCTGAAAAATCGCTTTCCAAGCCCCTCCCGGGCCTGTATTTTTGTACCCGCAAAGTTAGCTGTTTTAACTTAGAGCTTGTTTAAAAATAAATGTTAACGATAGGGTCGCATAGCTTGAGACGATTTTCAATCTGAGACGAAGGAGTGTACTGGAC
>CADBNR010000014.1 GCA_902796035.1 uncultured Bacteroidales bacterium
CGTGACCGACGAAGCTTGGCAAAATCAGCCAAAAAAGACCTCAAGATTAATTTGAAGTTTAAATAATCACTCTATTCATTTGTTAAAACGGTTTAAAAGTAAACACACTCTTAAACTCACCTCGCAGTTTAAGAAAGACCTTAAAGCTACAAACACCAACCCGAAGTAATCGCCAAGCTTGAAGATATTCTCAATTTGCTCGCAAATGGTCTGCCTGTCCCGACCGAAAACAGACCTCATCTATTGACAGGCAACTATCGCGGATATATGGAATGCCATGTAGAAAACGACACCCTTCTGATTTGGTGGGACAAAGAAGAAGGCATTATTAAACTCGTACGCTTCGGCTCTCACTCCGAAATTTTCTAAAAATCCTGCCGCCCCGGCCACCTCAAGACGAAACTCACGAAGAAACAAAAGCCGATATCGGCGCGTCGACGACTGGAATGACGACGTCCACGTCGTCAGTCTGTGAGCAGTGAATTTGTGGGCGGTTAACCTGTGGGCGGTTAACCTGTGGGCGGTGGGGACACCGTCCTTCCAGTCGCAGCCGAAGTCGACTTTTCAATTGCAAAGATTTTGCTGTTCATTCCCATGACTTTTCAGGTCCGGTACAAAAAGTGTTGCAATTCCTAATTATTCCCTTGAAAAAGTGTCGCGATTCACAATTATTCCCTTGAAAAAGTGTAACAATATATTGATTATTCCCTTTGAAAAGTGTATCTTTGCCATTAAATTAATTGATTTGGCATAGGTATGTTAAAAAGAAAGATAGAATCCGAGCTGGTTGAGTGGAAGAATAGCAAAAACAAGAAACCATTGGTGATTAAGGGAATACGCCAATGCGGAAAGACTTATATCGTACAAAAGTTTGCTCAAGAAAATTATGAGAGCGTAGTGTACATGAACTTCATCCTGGATCCCGACAAGAAAGTCGCATTCGCCGGAAATCTGGATGTAGATACTATTATCCTAAATCTTTCAGCCATGATTCCCAATTCTCGCTTCATAAATGGGGAAACATGCATAATTCTTGATGAAATCCAAGATTGTCCCGAAGCAAGAACAGCCCTGAAATCATTTCACCTCGACGGCCGCTTTGACGTGATAGCCACCGGGTCGCTGTTGGGAGTGGAGGGTTATGGCGATAAAAACAAGAAACCTCAAAATAAGGATACAAAGCCATCAGTCCCGGTCGGGTTTGAGACCGTTATCAATATGTACCCTCTGGACTTTGAGGAATTCCTATGGGCTAACGGTATAAATGACAGCGTAATAGACACCGTAAAATCTTGTTTCAAGCATGAAATGCCGGTACCCGAAGGAGTTCATCAAGCCATGATGAATCTTCTATACCGATATGTGATTACAGGTGGACTACCTGAAGTGGTAACCTGTTATCTGGAAACAAAGAACATCGAACTCATCTATAAATTGCAACGTACTCTCTTGGCCGGATATGAGGAGGACATGGTGAAATATGCCGATGATTCTGACAAGCCTAATATTCGTGAGTGTTTTGATTCTATACCTCGACAATTGGCAAAAGAGAATAAAAAGTTTCAGTATTCTATCGTAAAAAAGGGAGGGCGGGCCTCACAATTCATAGGCAGTCTGCAATGGCTGGAAGATGCCGGAATTATTCGCAGATGTTATAACACAACACTCCCTCAGTTGCCATTGGAAGGGAATGCCATCACCGATTGTTTCAAGGTTTACACCACCGATATTGGAATCTTGATTTCAATGCTGGATTATGGAACACAGGAGGATGTCTTAAGGGGTAACCTGATGGGGTATAAAGGTGCTATATTTGAAAATCTGATGGCTGATTTTCTATGCAAATCCGGTCAGAAGCTGTATTATTTCAGAAAAGACAGCGGTCTTGAAATTGACTTTCTTGTCCGATATGACGGAGAATGTGTGTTGGTCGAAGTAAAGGCGAACACCGGTAAAGCCAAAAGCATGAATACTGTGCTTAAAAACAAGGACACTTACCATGTCAACCATGCATTCAAGTTGGGCAACTACAACATTGGGCGCGAGGGAGCGGTTTTGACAATACCCTTGTATATGGGGTTCCTAATCAAAGACAGCATAGCCTCCCCCATTATCCCGGACGTAGTCATAGATATGAAAGGCATCGTTCCTTAAAATAAACGTCAGCGCAGCAGATAAGCCTCAAATTAGCTTCTATTCAGTAGCTGAGCAAAATGTAGATTGACTACACATCCACGGGCATCTACCGTTGCTCAACACTTGACTTAGATAGAAAAGTTTGCGAGACATTTCAGAGTGTCAAGAATCAGCGCTGATAAACGCTTTTTATTATGTATATGTTCCGGACGCATTAGGCATCCTTCCTTACATCCCGCCTCGCTTCACCCTTGACCTGAAGTCGGTTCTGAAGAACCAACTGTAACTGGCATGGGAATCGTAACGGTCTGCGCTTGCAAACTTAGTAATTAATTTTGATTCAGACAAGAAAATATTGGAAATTAATTTTTACAAGGCATTGGGTCGTTGCCATGCACGACTGGGAGAGTCAGCTCGACTATCGGCGAGTCGGCGACTGGGATGACGACGTCCACGTCGTCAGCCTGTGGGCAGTGAATTTGTGGGCGGTGAACCTGTGGGCAGTGTGGACACCGCCCCTCCGGTCATAGTCCACACCTTAAGACTCTTGGATGGCAACCCTCGGGGAGTGTCGATTGTTATTCTTAGAAAAAAGGAGGATAACTATGAAACACACGATACTCAAAGCACTGATATCCAAAAGACAGATACTCAATGGGCTAATGATGGCCGTAGCATTGATGTTAGGAGCTGCGGGGCTGACGGCCCAGAATTCGTTGCCGGCGCCGGGCAGCGGCGGCGGTTTCCAGCCCGCCGGTGGCGGCTGGGGAGGCGGTGCAGGTTGGGGAGGCGGCTGGGGAGGTCCGGCTTTCGCTCCGGGTCCGCCACCCTCGGCTTGGGGCAGTCCGTGGTATGACGGGCCGTACTACTCGCCTACAATCGTGGTGGCGCCGCAGGTCACGAACAATTTCCAGAACCAGGGCACCGAGAAGGTCATAGCCTGCGGTTATGACACCCAAGGGGTATGGCGTGTGGTGCCGCTGTTGGTCAGCTACCAGTACAACGGCTCACAATATACCGTCAACGTGCTTAACGCCTGGAATCCCTGGACCGATTCGTGGGACAAGGGCGTGGACGAACCGGCTTATAACACCGATTACTGGCTGCGCAACGTGGAATACAGTTTCTACACCGTGCTGCCTACGGGCACTTTTTATTTCAACCTGTAAGCGGCTTAAGTCTATACAGTTAGCGAGTTCGCATTCATAAAAGTTTGTAATTAGCGGTTTTTTTATTAACTTTGCGCGTTGAATGCGCCAATCAGGCGCGCATAAGTTTGAAAATTAAACCGCAATGGCACAAAATAACGACAAACAGGAAGAGAAGACAGCGATTGAGAACGTAAACGAGACGCTGACCAACGCAGGCCAGAAACTGGCCGACAACAAGACGATGATAGGATGGATTGTCGGAGGCGTTTTCATAATCGCGGCTCTGATAATCGGCTATATGTATTTCTTCCGTACCCCTCAGGTCAACAAGGCGTACGAGGCTTACAACCAGGTTGAGATCAGCGCGGCCGGCAACGACTCGATAGCTGCGGCTCAATATAAGAAAGTAGCCGACGAGAACAAGGGCAACACGGCCGGCAAGTTAGCTGCACTGTCCGCAGGCGAAGCTCTCTACAACCAGGGCAAGTACAAGGAGGCAGCCGAGTATCTGGAGCGCTTCAGCAGCAGCGAACCCGTGCTGGAGGCCAACGCAATCGTCCTGACCGGCGACTGCTACGTAAACCTGAAGCAGTACGACAAGGCCATTTCCTGCTACGACAAGGCCATCAGCAAGGCTGACAACAACTCGCAGATCGTTCCCCGCGTCCTGCTGAAGGAAGCCAACGTATACGACGCTCAGAAGAACTACCAGAAGGCTCTGGAATGCTATCAGAAGATAGCCAAGGACTTCCCGCAATTCCAGCTCGGCAACGGCATGACCATCGAGGCATACATCGAGCGAGAGAACGCACGCCTCGGAAAGTAAACATTCTTTTCATAAGCAATATAGATGAAGTCATCTTGCACAAGATGACTTCATTATTGTAAATAGACATTAAGGTAAAGACTGTACCGAAATGACGGTCACTACATTATCCAACGGACTTCGCTGCGTGGCGCGACACAGTGCGGGAGCCGTGAGCTACATCGGCCTGGCGGTGAACGCCGGCAGCCGCGACGATTATCCGGATGCGCCGGGACTGGCGCACTTCCTGGAGCATACCATATTCAAGGGTACGCGCCACCGCCGCTCCTGGCACATCTCCAACCGCATGGAAAGCATCGGCGGCGAACTCAACGCCTACACCACCAAGGAGCTGACCATGCTCTATACCATCGCGCCGGCCGGTTATGCCGACCGCGCCCTCGAGCTGTTGGCCGACCTGGTGAAGAACGCCTCGTTTCCCGCCCCCGACGTGGAGCGTGAACGCGACATAATCATCGAGGAAATACACTCCTATTACGACTCCCCATCCGAGGCAGTGTTCGATGAATTCGACGAGAACATCTACGCCTGCTCCGCGATGGCCCACAACATACTGGGCTCCGAGGAATCGGTACGCCGACTTGACGGCTCCGTGGCCCGCGATTTCCTGGACCGATACTATGTGCCGGCAAACATGGTGCTGTACTGCGTGGACCCGAATCCCGAAAAAGCCCTGAAACTCGCCGAACGCTATTTCGGCGACATGGACCATCCGGCACCCGTGCACAACCGCATCGCACCGCCCGTACTGCCCGTTTTTGAGAAAGTCAGCGAACGCGACAATTCGCAGGCCAATACCATTTGCGGTTGCCGGATTCCGGGACGCCACGACCCGATGCGGTACGCCATGATGCTGTTCAACAACGTATTGGGCGGTCCCGCGCTCAATTCCAGACTCTGTCAGGAAATACGAGAGAAGCGTGGACTGGTGTATTCCATCGAATCGAATGTGGTGATGCTGTCCGACTGCGGCACATTTACCGTATATTTCGGTTCGGACAAATCCACTGTAAAGCGTTGCGAACGCATCATCCGCGACCAGATACGCCGCATGGCTGACAAACCGTTGTCGCCACGCGCCTTCGCACAGGTGCGCGACCAATATTGCGGCCAGCTCGACGTGCTGAGCGACAACCGTGAGAACTGCGCCATGGAGCTTGGCCGTTCGCTTTTGCTGTACGACGAGGTGCGCGACCTTCGTTACATCAGCGACCGCATCCGCGAAGTCACCGCCGAGCAGGTGCGCCGGTGCGCCGAAATGATTACCGAAGCTGATTTGTCCCGACTCACACTGTTATAAATACCGACTCACACCGATATGAAGATAGCCGATATTGATTTAGGAGAACGCCCGGTGCTGTTGGCGCCGATGGAGGATGTGACCGACCCGTCGTTCCGTCTGATATGCCGCGAGCAGGATGCAGGACTGGTATATACTGAGTTCGTCTCGGCCGAGGCCCTGGTGCGCGACATCAAGTCCACCACGCGCAAACTTGCCGTGAACGACCGGGAGCGCCCCGTGGCCATCCAGATATATGGCCGCGATGCCGACGCCATGGTGCAGGCGGCGCAGATTGTGGAGCAGGCCGGTCCAGACATAATAGACCTCAATTTCGGCTGCCCGGTCAAGAAAGTGGCCGCCAAGGGAGCGGGCGCCGGTATGCTGCGCGACATTCCCAAGATGCTGGACATCACGCGCCGCGTGGTAAAGGCCGTTTCGCTTCCCGTCACCGCCAAGACGCGCCTGGGCTGGGACTGCGAGAACAAGATAATATGCGACCTCGGCCCGCGTCTGCAGGAATGCGGCATCAAGGCGCTGGCCGTGCATGGCCGCACACGCAGCCAGATGTACACCGGTCAGGCCGACTGGACGCTGATAGGCGAACTGAAGGCCAACCCCGAGATGGAGATACCCATCATCGGCAACGGCGACATCTGCACGCCCGAGCAAGCCCGGGATGCCTTTGACACCTACGGCGTGGACGCCATCATGATAGGACGCGCGTCGTTCGGCGCCCCCTGGATATTCCACGACGTGCGTCAGATGCTCGACACCGGCACGTACACGCCGCTCAGCGTGCCCGAAAAGTTAGACCTTCTGAAACGTCAGATACGCGAAAGCATCGACCGCATCGACGAATACCGGGGCATCCTGCACATACGCCGCCATCTGGCAGCATCGCCGCTGTTCAAGGGGCTCCCCGACTTCCGCCAGACCCGTATCCGGATGCTCCGCATCGAGCACGAGGAGGAGCTCCTCGACCTCCTGGACGAAATCAAAGCCAAATGGCTTGACGCCTGAACCAACCACGATAAGCTGTAAAAACCTTATGTTGCATTACATATCATAATTCTGAAAGGAGCCGGACACACAGCCCGGCTCCCCGATTTAT
Source organism: uncultured Bacteroidales bacterium (assembly GCA_902796035.1). Classification (GTDB taxonomy): domain Bacteria; phylum Bacteroidota; class Bacteroidia; order Bacteroidales; family Muribaculaceae; genus Lepagella. The sequence continues at coordinate 6,507 of CADBNR010000014.1, forward strand.
TAAGGTATGAAAAGTCTTATACTGAATTGCTGTTTTTTACCATAGACTTATTCCGCATCGGAGGCGATGTCGCGGTATGAGGCCATGAAGTCCATGTATTTGCGGATGCCGATGGCCAGGCCGACAAGGAAGCCGGCCCCCATGCCCATGAGCATATAGATGTCGGCCCGCGAGGCCCATCCCAGACAACCGAGCACGATGGCGGCGTAGGGAATGAGTATCATCATGAACTGATGGTGACGGCGGCGGTAGAACAGCGAACGGTCTATCACCTCGCGTACCGACATGCGCGAACAGTCGATGGATCGTATGCCGTTGGCCAGCCAGTGGTCCATGGTCGACGCCGTGGCAAAAAAGCTGATGAACAGTACCGGTATCACCACCTTCCAGGGCATCTCCAGCCAGGGGAAATTATACAGTCCTAAACTTACAATCGTCATGACGAGAGCCACCATCGAAAATCGCCTGTACTCACGCGCCAGTTTCTCGAGTGCCGTTTCACGCCGGGAGTTCATCCGCGGATTGTACGGCGAGCCTATACGGCCGGACTCCTGCCAGGTTTTCTGTAATTCTTCTGTAGTCATAATCTATATTTTTATTCTTGTTATTTGCTATTTATTTCCGATGACAGACGGCTTCTGATGCGTGAAAGGCGTGTCGCGACGTTTCCTTTGGTTAGTCCCGTCACCTCGGCTATTTCCGCATTGGAACGGTCGTCAAGATGCATGGTCATTATCGCCTTGTCAAGAGGAGCCAGCCGCGAAATGAGGCCATGTAACACGCGTACCCGTTCGCGCAAGGAATCAGATGCCTCTTCATCCGCCGGCTCAGGGAAGATTCCGTCAATCGAAGAAGTGAGGACGGTTCGTTTCCTTTTTCGCAGACATGACACACACGTATTGAGGGTGATGCGATATATCCATGTGTCGATGCTTGAATCCGCCCTGAATCCGTCAAGACTTTTCCACACATTTATCCAGACATCCTGACGCAGATCCTCGAAATCATCGCCGCTGTCCGCATAGGAGAGGCATATCCGGTTGACGAGTTGATCGTATTGCCGGGTCAGCTCAATGAAATATGCTTCGCCGGCGCCCTTTAATCCATTATCGGAATAACCGGAACCGCATCCCGCAACAATCTGCATAAGGCAATCCTTCGGATTCACGGAACCTGAAACCAGGGCCGACAACCGCCGCAGCATCCTGACCAGTTTCCCTTGAAATCGTATAATCAGGCAATACGGATATAGTGTGTAACTTAGCTCCATTTTTTGAATCTTTTACAACATTAGTCGTAAAGTAACGGAATTTATTACACCAATCGGAATATTTTTTAGTAAATTCGCGAATTAAATTCCCATTTTTGACAGTTGATATAGCTTATTCAAAGATACACAGCGAGTTGGATAGCCTCAAAATGTGCTACCTAACTCGC
>CADBNR010000015.1 GCA_902796035.1 uncultured Bacteroidales bacterium
ACAGCCATAGCCAATCATCCGGCCTTATACCGCAGTATCACGCCCTTCTCACAACCTTTTCTGATGCCATTAACTGAATATCCCTAAATTATATTAAAAAATGTCGCTCCGTTCCGTCAGGATTGTAGCCGCCGATAGTAGCGCGGGCTGTCCCAGCCGCGCAAAGGGTGCGTACAGGTAGTAGCGCGGGCTGTCCTCAGCCGCGCATGGAAACGGATAAAATTCCTATTGAAAATTAATCATAAGGCTTTTGGTCATTTTCTGTGCGCGGCTGGGACAGCCCGCGCTACTACCTACGCGGCTGGGACAGCCCGCGCTACTATCGGCGTGGCTAGGGACAGCCCGCGCTACTAATGTTCGCGGAGCATTTCAAGGATTTCGGGTTCGACATACAATGTGTAGTCTGATTCTGGCAGGTGTTTAGGATTCTGAATAATATACATTACAGTTTCATCAAAATCCTGACGACTACGCACAAGGGTATCGAAATGATATTTTTGCCAAATCTTATCGGTCCGGCCTGTCACCTTGTTAATCTTGCGGGTCATGAATTTTTTAAGATTTTCGAACGTGTCGGTAATAGGGGTACTATCTAATGGTGAAAGTAGAATATGTAAATGGTTTGGCATAATGACGTAAGCGTAAGTATGTATTTTCTTGCCGTCAATATATTTCAGTGAATCAGATACAATTTCTCGCTCTTTGCCAGAGCGAAGTATACAGCTCCCCATTCCGGCATCAAGCCATTGCTGGATTCTCTCGGAGGCTTGTTCCTGCAATTTCCGATGTTCATCATCACTCTGCCCGGTCATATCATTGAAATGATGATCAAAGCGTTCAATAAGGTCACGATATTCGGCAAGTTTAGATTGGGGGAGTGAATCAGCTAATCGGCAAGTCAGGAACATCACGGCGTCATTCTGTTGCCAATGAGGAAGATCGTTATTATGAATATCAATATGAAGAGACTTGTTGACGAAATGGATTTCCATGGCTTCTTTTTTCATGCAACGGCTCGGTGAGGTTGATTATTGTGCTGATTGTCAGAAAATAGTGGCGGGGTTTGGAGGTTAGCCTGTCTCTCTGTGCAATTAGTGGCAGGCGGTAGTAGCGCGGGCTGTCCCCAGCCGCGCATAGAAAATGACCAAAAGCCTTATGAAAAAAGATCAATAGGCATTTTATCCGAGTTGATGCGCGGCTGGGACAGCCCGCGCTACTAAAAAAGGCCCCGCCGGATGGCGGAGCCTCGTATAGAGGTTAGGGGATGTCCTTACTTCACGATGACTTTCACGCTCTTGGAGCCGGCCTTCACTACGTAGACACCGGCGGGAACGGAGATGGTCTCGCGGTCGGAATCGGCCTTGCCGTTGGCAACTACCTTACCGTCGGCGGTGCTGACGGTCACGGTCTGGCCCTCGAAGCCTCGAACCACGATCAGGTTCTTGCCGGTGGCGACAGCCTGTGAGGCCTCGAGGCTGTCAAGACCCGACTGACCGTAAACGATAGTGGCGGTGTTGGACAGGCTTCCGGCACCTTCGTTGTACAGAGCGACCACAACATAACTGTATTCGGTGCCCTTCACTACGTCGGTATCGGCGTAAGCCGTGTTCTCGACCGGAGCCTCGTTCAGTTTCACGCCGTCGCGGTATACATCGTAACCCATCAGCGATGTCTCGCTTGTAAATGCGGGAGCCGGGGTTAGGGTGACATCGTCCACCATCAGCATGAAGCTGCTGGAAGCGTAGCTGCGGATGGCGAAGCGTGTGGCTCCCTCAGGAAGCTCGACGGTGTATTCAGTCCATTCGTTGGGAACGGATGCCACAGCAGAGCCTTCGATAACCTGGAAGTCCTTGGGATCGGTGCTTCCGGTGCTGTAGAGAACCTCGATAGTCTCGGGATACTCTGCAGAGTAGCTCTTTGCCCAGAAGGAAACGGACTGTGCGTCGCCGGCGAGTTCGGGCGAAATAGCCCAGTCATCGGCCTGGCCGTCGTCGTAACGGAACATGGAGAACAGATACTTCGAGCCGCTATGAGCCTCGAAGGTCTTGTTGCCTGCGCCTAAAACGTCCTGATCCCAGATCCAGAAGCTACCCTTGGTCTGGCCGCCTGCGATGCAGGGAATATCCATATCCTGGATGCCGCCTACAGGCGAGTCATCGACGTCAACGAAAATCCAGTCGCCATATTCGGCGGCGAATGCGTCGCCATCCTCGAAGTCATAGGTGACGGGCTCGGGAGCCTTGACAGTCATGTCGGGCTCGTTCCATGTCAGAGCCACTGCGTTGTCGCTGTCGGCGGCGGCCAGTTCGGTGGCACCCGGCAGTCTGGACTCCCTGGGAGTTACCGTCACGGTCGCGGTCTCGTTGTTGTCGGTGTTCGCATCACCGGCCTGTACAAGCACTGCATAGTACTCGACGGGTTCGGCGGCGACGGGCGACATGGTCTGTGCGAACACAACCTGTCCCTCGGCATACGGTGCCAGTTCCACGCCGGCTTTCTCGGCTACCTTGTCGCCGTTGGCATAGAGCTCGACCGAATAGTCGGTGGCGGTGCTGATACCATAGTTGGCAACGTCAACGGTGACATTGTATTCGGCGCCGTTGGCAACGCGTACGGGAGCCTTGACGTCAAGAGCCACCATGTCTTTCTGCACCATGTTGACCAGCTTATAGCCGTTCCATATGAAGTACTGCTTCTCGTCGGAGAAGTCGATGCGTACGGTAAAGCTTACCCAGCCTTTGTTCTGGAACTTGGCGGGCAGTTCGATGGTCATGGTCTGGAATCCGTCGGGGAATCCATAGAGGTACGACTCATTGAAGATTTCCTCCATCTCCACGCCGAATGCCTGAGCGTAAACGGTCACGTTCCGGGCAGCGCCTACATAGTAGTTGAGCTGTAAGGAAGCCTTGTTGGCACCCTTGGTAGACATCGGGGGGAGGAACAGATAGCCGTAGGCATCGTTGAGGCCGGTGGCTACGACTGCAGATCCGCCGTTGCCGAAGGCGGGATTGATTTCGGACAGGTCGGCGGGTGTCTGGATTACGTCGGCCCAGGTCTCGGCGGTGTCGAGGCCCATGATATCCATGCCGCCTGCGGTGTTGAACATGATGGGCTGGATGTCGGCGTTGCCGGTGTTGAAGTTCTCGATAACAGGCAGGGCGTAAGGCTCGCCGAGGGTCATGCTGCTGTACAGCAGCTCACCGGTTCCCGCCACATTCTCGGCTGCGATTCCTAACTCATATACTCCGAGGGGGGCGCCTTCGTCAAGGAGATCGGCGTCGAGTTCGGTGAGAGTGCCCAAGTCGGCTATCTTGACCCAGTTGTCGTAGGTGCCGAGCCATCCCAGATCGATGGGCTGGTTCTGGAACAGTGCGTAGGTCAGTTCATTCTTGTTGATGTAACCGCCGTTGATGCCCTCTTCGGGAGCGTCATATCTGGCGTATATGCCATAGTTGGACTCGTTGGCGGTCAGTGTCATGTTTGTGACGGCTGCGGGTGCCACGACTCCGGTATAAGCGGTGACGGTTACCGAGAAACCGAGAGCATCCCCCTGCATGGTCTGGATGATGATGTCGTTGTCACCCTGTAAGGTCATGACCTCGGCTGATACCTCGGCTCCGGGAGCACCTGTCACGGTCTTATAGTCCACGTCGGTCTCGACAGTAGCCTCTACCTCGCCGGTGAGTGCGCTTCCGTCGTTTGCCTTGGTGGGAAGGTTGAATCTGACGGTGGCATTAAGGGCACCCTGTGCGCCGGGTGTCACGGTCACGTTCTCGACGATGCCGGGACCCTTGGAGGAGATGTCGGACAATTCGAGTGCGAAATTATTGACATATATTCTAAGCAGGTCGGGTTCGGAAACGCCCTTGATGGCGATATACCATTGTCCGTCCTCGGGGATGATGAAGTCGCAGCCAAGGTTCTTCTTGTCAGAATCACGCCAGTCGATTACGGTGCGGTCCATTACCTTGGTGGTCATGCCGGCGGCGGTAGGTTCCCGGCCGATCCATACTTCCACGGCCTCCTCATAGACAGAGCTTGCAGCCCATGCGTCGAACGAGAAGTGGTGCAGCTTGCTGATGTCCTTGATCATGACCGGAGGCAGGATCAGGTAGTCGTCCATCTGAGCGGTGGAGTTGTAACGGATGGAGAAGGTACTGTCGGCGGCACTGTACGTCCATTTCTGACGGTCGTTGTTGTTGTCGACAATGGTGAACAGACGGGCTTCGGCAGGAGTGGGATCGAGACGCATCGGCTCGCTGTAGGGCTGTCCGAACATCACGTCGTTGGATGTTCCTTCAGGACCGGTCAGACCGTTGAACGTGGCGGTAACCCTGGCCACGTAGTTGGTCATCTCGGCATTGACCGGCAGGTTGGTGGGACAGGATGTCGCGGAGATGCCGTCGGCAACCGGGTTGCCGTTGATCGTCACGTTGTATGTCACCTTGGCGGGATCTACATAACCGTTGTGAATACCGGTGGTGACCGGATCCCAAGTCACGGTGACGGGTGTCAGCCTGACATTTGCGGGAGCGGTGGGAGTATCGTTGCCGATATAAACCGTTTCCATACCGGCTTTGCCGGTGTGGTTGTCCTTGGCGGCGGAGCAAGAGAAGGTCACCTCGCCGGAAGCTGTGGCGGTATAATTGGCGGTAACCTCGGCGCCGGGAGCGGCCGAGCCCGTTGCAATCTGCTCGCCGTCGGCCTTGATGACATAAGTCAGCTGGCCGGTGAGGTCTGATGCCTCAACCTTGTCGGCTGTCTTGGTCGGCATTACGAATGTAACGGTACCGGTGAGCGATCCGTCGGGGAAGGATGCCGTTCCGAATTTGGGAGTGGCTGGAGCCAGAGGATCAGCCGCGCGGACCTCGTCGACATAGAGGCAACCGGTCTGGGGCGCGCCATTGATGCGGCATACAGTCGTCACGGCTTTGGTGGTGGCGTCGATGGAAAGAAGCGTCGATGTCCTTGTGCCGTCGTGCAGGTTGAACAGGTAGCTGTCGCTGATGTAGTCATAGGCGAACCCACCGAGATACTGCGTCCTGAGACCTGCGATCAGTTCGGGATTGCTCAGATTGCCGGTGGCTGCGTCCACAGTGGCAATCACCATACCTTCAGTGGTGTTGGCCAGGGCCATGAACTTGTCGGTCTTGCTGTTGTAGGTCAGGGCAAAGGGGAATACGTCGGAAGCGATTATTGCGGTGCTTTCGAGCGTGTTGCAGTCCAGTTTCACCCATCCGTTGATGGCATAACCGTAGATGGCATTTTCACGCGGATTGTACGCGGAGCGCTGAGGCATATTGCCTAACTGCTCGTTTGTGGAGATTTCCACTTCTCTCTTTACGGTGCCGGTGTTCAGGTCGTAAGCGCGATAGTATAGGTCGCTTACATTGGAGCCGCTCTGGATATACTCCACGGTGTAGATTTCCTTCAGGTCGGGATTCACACCGAGACCGTGTACGGCCGAGCTGGAGAAGAGGCGGGTTACGGCGCCTGTGGCCGGATTGACTTTAATGACGCCGCGCTGTGCCGCAGGCGTAAGGACTCCGGCAAAGAGGTTGTCGGTTGTGACAGGGGCCTTGGCCTTTGATTTGGCAGGCGCTGTCGGAATCAATGCCCGTGTGGTGCCACTCTTCTTCTCTACCAGTCCGGGAACAGCCGAGGTCCCGACGGTAAGGGCGTTGTCACGCACCGGCAATTTCAGAGAAACAGCCCGTTCTGTCCTGGCTTTGGAGGATGCGCTCAGCTTTCGGGCCTTGGTGGGCTGTAGCTGCGCCTGAGCGAATGCTCCAACGCCAAGCATCAGAGACAGACCAATCATGGTCAGTTTTCTCATGATTACTTTGGGTTAGTTAAACGTTGATTTGTAATTGTTTATCCAGTCTGGGGCGACCTCGTCACGAGATGTCCCGATTAACATCCTTTCTCCTTTTGAGACAAGTAATATTCTATCTTATTGGTACTGCAGGCAGCCGCAAGGCTGCCTGCAGTTAACAGTCGCGTGTCGTTACTTCACGATTACCTTATGTGTGCCGTTCTGGGTGCGGATGATGTAGCATCCGGCCGAGGGGAGCTCGACGGCGTCGGTGCCGGCAGATACCGTGCGGCCTGCCAGGTCGTAGACCGTGATGCGGCCCTGGGCGTATGCCTTGCGGCCCGATACCTTGAAGCCGTCCTTGGCTTCGGTCACTCCGATGATGCCAGAGTTGCCCGAGCCTTCGGCAGTGTTGACGCCGATCTCGTTGCTTTCCTTCGACACGAGGTTGCCGTCATGTCCGGTGACCTTGTAATAGTATGCGGTGAGAGGCTGCAGGCCGGTCACCTTAAAGGTCAGATCGGTACCTACGTTCTTGTTGCGGAGTCCTGCCAGATACTCCGGCTCGGCCTCGTTGCCGTAGTAAACCACCACGTCATCGAGAGCAAGGGAACCGTTCTTACCCTCGCGAATGAAGTCGATGCGGATGCGTGTGGTTCCGGCGGGAATATTTTCGGCGGTCAGTGTCTTGCCGTTGGAACGGGGCACCAGGTCGTGACGGATTTCCAGCCACTTGCCATTGGTGTAGCCGTAGAGACGGACCTCGTCCTTGTCGCCGGTGTTGGCGCCATATACCCAGTAGGAAACCTTGGACACGCCGTCGGGGTATTCGGGGCTGGTGAGCGTGTCGCCGCTCTTGGCCATGCGCAGCGAGGGTATTTCGTTGCCCGAATATGTCTTCATCGAATAAGTAGAGCCGGATGTGGACTTCCAACCCTCGGGCATGCCTGCGATGCCGCCGGTGAAGTCAACCACCTGCTCCAGCGGCTCTCCGAGCTTCTTGGTGTAGACCGAAACGGTGTACGAGTCGGCGTCCTTGAGGCTCTCCCAGTTGGCGGTGAACGAATCGGACTCGACATCGGTGGCGGCAAGTGCGACGGGTGCGAAGAACGTGATGTTCAGGTCGGCGGTGGTGACTTTGACAGGTGCGGACTCCTCCGACATGCCCCAGCCGTCGGTGTATGTGACGGTATAGTAATAAATGGTGGAGGGATTCAGGTCCTCGATGACGCACTGCGAGGCATTCTCCATGTTCCGCATGTTGTAGCCTTCCACATAATTGCGCTTGTCGCCGTTGGTCGTGAACACGGACAGCAGAGTGCTGTATTCGGGACTTCCCTTCCATTTCGCGGTGAATCCGTATGGAGTGATGTCGGTAGGGCTGTAGGTCAGAGGCGCGGGGAGATCGATGCCGCCGCCGCTGATTTTGAAGCGGATGTTGCCATCGATTTCCTGGATGTCGGTCAGAGGCGCGTCAATGGCCGTGCCGTTCCATGTCTTCATGGCCGGACGTGTGTCGGCAGTGAACTCCGTGACGTTGGAAGCACCCGGGAACGCGTCGCCGTCGCGCGTGTAGTCACTCTGGGTGCCGTCGGCTTCCTCGATGTCAACATACTGATGGCCCGGCGTATTGTTCACCTCGTTGCGGTTCCAGGTATAGTCATCGTAGTCCACGTGCCATACCAGCATTCCGTGGCCGGGAATGTAGGCGTCCCAGCCTTGCTGCTGGCGGTTCTCGACCAGGAAGAACTCAGTATCCTTGGGTGTGCGTATCACACCGGCCACATTCTCGGAGATGGGAGGCAGGAACGCATTGGCCGGATCCTTTATCTCTTTAGGCTCCATCCATCCGAGGGCATAGCGTTCGAAGGCGCCATACATGGGAGGCGTCATGCCGTCGTTGTTGTAGGGACCGTAGTCCAGCGCGCTCCAGGCGCCGGGCGTGAACGAACTGGTGTAACGGGTGGCATACAGGTCCGGAAGACCCATCACGTGGCTGAACTCGTGGATGAACGTGCCGACGCCGTCGGGGCGGCTGCCTTCCCATTCGTTGGAGCAGCCGTAGGTGTAGATGCGTACCCCGTCGAAGTATAGGTTGGGATAGCCGGCCGAAGACATGTTCCAGCTGTGGGGCCATACCGTGTCGGCCGAGCCGCCAGATGCCTCGCCACGTCCGGCGTAGAAGATGAAGATATTGTCGACGGTCCCGTCGTGGTTGCGGTCATATTCCGTGAAGTCGATCTGATCATCAAGTAGCTCACAGGCTTCCTTCACCATGTCGGCCGGATGCTGGTCGTCGCCGCCATAGCCGTTGCCGCCGTAATAGCTCATGTTCTTGCTCAGCGTGATGGGACCGAACACGTCGAAGTCGCAGTTGAAGTTGCCACCCGAGTTGAGGCTGAAGTATTCCTTGGCGCATCCCGTACCTCCGTAGTCGTTGAAACCGGTCTGGTTGAGCATGCGTGAGAAATAATCGTGCGGGTCGTCAAGCTTGAACTTGGTGTCCTGATATTCCACCAGGATGACGATGGCCTTCTGGTTGCCGTATGCGGGGAAGCGCAGGTCGGGGAAGAGACCGTAGCCCCGCTCGTACGGAGGCCCGTCGTTGGAGTCGGCCTCATGGGCCGGAGCCGATTTCATCGAGGACCCGGCCTGAGAGGCGAAGCGCTCGCGGCGCGGGAGCGTCCCGGCGTATGCTTTTACGCGTTCGCCCACATCCGAAAGGCTTACTTTCTTCAGGAACGCCGTGGACTTGCTGTCGCGTCGGGCAAGCTCGGTGGCCTTGATGCCCGAGTTTACAAGCTTGCCCTGCGCGGTGTAGTCGCAGTAATAGAAGTTGCCGTCCACCTCCGTGAGGGGGTAGCCGTCTTCGGTGAAGTACTGGTGGAAATATTCGTCGCCCACAAGGCGTACGGATAGCGTCGTTCCGTCGGCGCCCGTCACCTTAAGCACGCCCGGCTTCGCCGGAACAGCCTGTGCGGACAGCCCGCACATCAACGCTGCCGACAATACGGCGCAGGATAGTATGGAATGTCTCATATATGATAATTATCAATTGAAATACTATAATAGCATAGAAACGCTGACAAATTTAGCAAATTTTTATTTATAATGCAAAAAAAGTGTCAAAAAGAGCAATTGATGATTGAAAAACTGAAATAGTTGTAATCTTTACACTCAAAATCCCTATTAATCCGATTGAACCCGATTAATCCCGAAAAACCGATAAATCCCTAAAATCCGGAAAAATAAAAAAAGAGGGCGCGCCGTCAGGCACGCCCTCGCTTGGCGGTCGATACACGACCGGATTATTTGCGGAACTTGGCTGCGATGAATTCGCGGTTCATGCGCGCGATGTTCGCCATCTTGATGTTCTTGGGGCACTCGGCGGAGCAGGCACCGGTGTTGGTGCAGTTTCCGAATCCGAGTTCGTCCATCTTTGACACCATAGCCATTGCGCGGCGATATTTCTCGACGGCGCCCTGGGGCAGGCGTGACAGCTGGGAGATCTTTGCGCTGACGAACAGCATTGCCGATCCGTTCTTGCAGGCGGCGACGCATGCGCCGCAACCGATGCAGCTTGCGGAATCCATAGCCTCGTCGGCCTGCACCTTGGAGATGGGCAGGTCGTTGGCATCCTGGGCGCCGCCGCAGTTGAACGATACGTAGCCGCCGGCCTGCTGGATCTTGTCGAACGCGTTGCGGTCCACCATCAGGTCCTTGATGACGGGGAACGCGGCCGAACGCCAGGGCTCGACTGTGATGGTCTCGCCGTTGGCGAAGCGACGCATGTAGAGCTGGCAGGTGGTGGCGCCGGTGGCCGGGCCGTGAGGATGACCGTTGATATAGAGCGAGCACATACCGCAGATGCCCTCGCGGCAGTCGTGGTCGAACACTATCGGCTCCTCGCCGTTCTCAATCAGACGCTCGTTCAGGATGTCGAGGGTCTCCAGGAACGATGTGTCGGGAGTGGTCTCGACATCGCTGTATGTCACGAATTCTCCCTTTTCCTTGGGACCGCGCTGACGCCAGACCCGAAGGTTTACTTTCATTATATTGTCTTCCATCTTCTCTTATGACTTATAGTTACGGGTCTGCACTTTGATTGCTTCGTATTCGAGGGGCTCCTTGATGAGTTCGGGGGCCTTGTTGTCGCTGCCCTCGTAAGCCCAGCATGCTACGTAGAAGTAGTCCTTGTCGTCACGCTTGGCCTCGCCCTCCTCGGTCTGATACTCGGTGCGGAAGTGACCGCCGCAGGACTCGTTGCGGTTCAGCGCGTCGTAAGCGATGAGCTCTCCCATGGTGATGAAGTCCTGGAGACGGAACGCCTTGTCCAGCTCCACGTTCATGCCGTCGCCGGCCACGCCCGGGATATAGAGTTCGGTCTCGAAGGTCTTGCGCAGGTTCTTCAGCTCGCCGATGGCCTTCTCCAGGCCCTCCTTGTCGCGTGCCATGCCCACGTATTCCCACATGATGTGCCCCAGTTCCTTGTGGATGGAGTCGACCGAGCGGTGGCCCTTGATGTTCATCAGTTTCTCCTCCTCGGCCTCGCACTTGGCCTGGGCGGCGTCGAACTCGGGGGTGTCGGTCTTGAAGTGGGGAACGGTGATCTGGTCGCTCAGGTAGTTCTGGATGGTGTAGGGGAGCACGAAGTAACCGTCGGCCAGACCCTGCATCAGAGCGGATGCGCCCAGACGGTTGGCGCCGTGGTCGGAGAAGTTGCACTCGCCGATGGCGAACAGTCCCTTGATGCTGGTCTGCAGCTCATAGTCCACCCAGATGCCGCCCATGGTGTAGTGGATGGCGGGATAGATCATCATGGGGTTGTAGTACTTCACGCCGTCCACCTCGCAGGCGAACTCGCCGGGGTTGACGTCGGTGATCTCCTCGTACATGTCGAAGAGGTTGCCGTAACGCTGGCGCACCACGTCGATGCCCAGGCGGTTGATGGCCTCGGAGAAGTCGAGGAACACGGCCAGGCCGGTGTTGTTGACACCGTAGCCGGCGTCGCAGCGCTCCTTGGCGGCACGCGATGCCACGTCACGGGGCACCAGGTTGCCGAATGCCGGGTAGCGGCGCTCCAGATAGTAGTCGCGGTCCTGTTCGGGGATGTCGCTTCCCTTGATCTCGCCGCTCTGCAGCTTCTTGGCGTCCTCTATATTCTTGGGCACCCAGATGCGGCCGTCGTTACGCAGCGACTCCGACATCAGGGTCAGCTTGGACTGCTTGTCGCCGTGCACGGGGATACACGTGGGGTGAATCTGCACGTACGCGGGGTTGGCGAAGTAAGCGCCCTTGCGGTAGCATGCCATTGCGGCCGAGCAGTTGCAGCCCATGGCGTTGGTGGAAAGGAAGTATGTGTTGCCGTATCCGCCGGTGGCGATAACCACGGCGTGTGCGGCGAAACGCTCGAACTTACCTGTCACCAGGTTCTTGGCGATGATGCCTCGTGCGCGCTCCACGCCGTCCTTGTCCTTGATGAGCACCAGCTCGTGCATCTCGTAGCGGTTGTAGCTCTTGACCTTGCCGGCCTGGATCTGACGGTTCAGGCTGGAGTAGGCGCCGAGCAGCAGCTGCTGGCCGGTCTGACCCTTGGCGTAGAACGTACGCGACACCTGGGCGCCGCCGAACGAGCGGTTGGCCAGCAGGCCGCCGTACTCGCGGGCGAAGGGTACGCCCTGTGCCACGCACTGGTCGATGATATTGTTCGACACCTCGGCCAGACGGTACACGTTGGCCTCGCGGGCGCGGTAGTCGCCGCCCTTGACGGTGTCGTAGAACAGACGGTATACGGAGTCGCCGTCGTTCTGGTAGTTCTTTGCTGCGTTGATACCGCCCTGTGCCGCGATGGAGTGAGCGCGGCGCGGGCTGTCCTGAATGCAGAAGTTCAGCACGTTGAAGCCGAGTTCGGCCAGCGTGGAGGCTGCGGATGCACCTGCCAGACCTGTGCCCACAACTATGATGTCAAGACGGCGCTTGTTGGCCGGATTGACCAACTTCTGATGAGCCTTGTAGTTGGTCCATTTCTCAGCTACGGGTCCCTCCGGTATCTTGGAGTCGGCCGGGGCCATTACTTTTACGTTTTGATCCATAATGCTTGGAATAGTTAATAGGGTTGGCCCTGGGCGGGCATCATGTTGGTTGCGGGTTTGTTGTCGGCGCTTTCAAGGTAGTCGAACAGCTTGACGGCGTTTTCGACGCACTTCTGCTGCTTCTCGAGTTTCTCGAGCTGATCCTTGGCATCGGGGTTGGACTGCATGTACTGCTGTCCCTCGGGGCTCTTGAGCTGCTCTACCTGCTGGCTCATCTGCTGGTTCATCTGACGCAGGCCCATCGATACGTTCTCGTAGGGGCTGAGCTTGATGTTCATGCTGAGCTGTGCGGCGTCGGGACCGAAGTCCTTCTCGATCATGGGCACGAGCATGTCCTTATACTGCGAGCGCAGAGTCTCGTTCTTCAGATAGTATTTGTCGTGGGCCTTTACGGTGAATACGATACCTTCGGCCAGGAAGAGGAGTATCACGATGGAAACCCACCAGCAGCTGATTTTCTTGAGACGGGGCATCCACACGGCGTTGTCCCAGCCCACCGACTGGAACATCGACCAGAAGCCGTGGTTGAGGTGGAACCAGAGGGCGATGAAGCCGATGGCGTAAACGATGAGGGTCCAGGGCTGCTCGAATGCGAGCTGCAGGAACAGCGTGCCGGCGGCCGACGGGAACTCGGTGTCGACGCCGCGTACCTCCTGAAGCTGCATCTTGGCCCAGAACTGGATCAGGTGCACTACGAGGAACGCCAGCACTACGACGCCAAGAACGTACATGTTCTTGCTGGACCACTCCACTGTGGCAGGACGCTTGGATACTGCGTAAGCCTGCTTGCCGCGTGCCTTCTGGTTCTGAATGGTCAGAATGGAGGCATACACGATGTGGAGAACTACGAACACTGCGATGACGAGGGAGCCGATCAGCGCATACCAGTTGGCGCCTAAGAACTCGCAGATGGAGTTGTAGGCGGCGGGCCATGCGATGGCGACAGCGTTCATCAGACAGTGGAAGGTTACGAAGACGATCAGGAATGCGCCCGTCAGGGCCATCACAAACTTACGTCCTACGGATGAGTTGAATAACCACATAGATGTTCTGTATTATTTGTTTGTTTTTATATGTTGATTTCGGGTTCGGTCTGCGTAATTTCGCGTAATCGGGGCGGTACTCAAAACAGGGTACCGCGTCTAATTTCGCAAATTTACACAACTTTTGACAATTGAGGAAATATTTAGCCATAAAAATTAAAAAAAGCGTGTCGGGACCGAAGTCCTGACACGCCTTGCGTATGGGTTGAGACCGGATTACTGGAAACGGCGGTTGCCCTGCAGTGCGGGCTTGCCGTCGGGGGTCTGGTTCTTCTTTTTGTTGCCGAATGCGTTCATCACGCGGTAAGCGATCGGGGCGGCGCAGTAGAGCGAACAGAATGTACCGGCTACCACACCGAAGATCATGGCGAATGTGAACGAACGGATCGTGTCGCCGCCCAGGAAGAAGATGCACAGCAGCACCAGCAGGGTGGAGAACGATGTCATCACCGTACGGCTCAAGGTCTGGTTCAGCGAGCGGTTGAAGGTGGTGAAGCGGTCCTCCTTCGGATAGAGCTTCATCATCTCGCGCACACGGTCGAACACAACCACCGTATCGTTGATCTGATAACCGATGATGGTCAGGATGGCGGCGATGAACGACTGGTCAACCTCCATGGAGAAGGGCAGGAAGCCCCAGCATACGGAGTAGAATCCGATGATCAGGAACGATGTCAGTGCCACGGCCGAGAGGGCGCCGATGGAGAAGGCTACGTTGTGGAAACG
Source organism: uncultured Bacteroidales bacterium (assembly GCA_902796035.1). GTDB lineage: Bacteria > Bacteroidota > Bacteroidia > Bacteroidales > Muribaculaceae > Lepagella. Next base: position 13,677 of record CADBNR010000015.1, read on the forward strand.
CAGCAGGATGTACAGGAACATACATACCAGTGCGATGCCCACTGCCCAGTAAGCGTCGCGCTTCATGTCGTCGGCCATGGAGGGACCTACCTTCTGGACGGAGATGATGCCCTGGCTTTCGTCGGCGATGGCGAATGCGTTGCGGTCCATCACCTTGCCGTTGGTGGTAAGCTCGGGCTGCAGGCCTTCGTACAGGATGTCGGCTATTTCTTCCTCGATGTTCTCGGACTCGGTGTTGATCTTGTAGCTGGTGGATATACGCAGCTTGGAGGGGTTGTCTATGGTGATGACCTGAGTGGAGACGGTCTTGTCGTTGGCCTTCTGCTGGAACAGCTTGCCCAGGCGGTTCTCGATGGCTGCGCGGTCAACGTTCTTGTCGAACTGCACCACATAGTTGCGGCCTCCGGAGAAGTCGATGCCCTGGTTCATGCCGCGGATGGCGAGGCTGGCGATGCCAATCACCACCAGAGTCAGCCATACGGCTGCGGCACCCTTCCACTGGCCCAGGAAGTTGACCTTGGGGTTGGAGAGGAAGTTGCGGCTCAGCGCGGTGGTGAAGTTCATGTTGGCGTTGCGGCCGTTCTTGGTGATCAGGTCGAAGGCGATGCGTGTCAGGAACACTGCGGTGAAGAACGAGCATACCAGACCGATGATCAGCGTGGTGGCGAAGCCCTTGATGGGACCCGAACCGAAGATAAGCAGGATCACGCCGGTGATGACCGATGTGAGGTTACCGTCAAATATAGCCGAGAATGCGTTGGAGTAACCCTCGGAGATGGCCTGACGCAGCTTCTTGCCGGTCTTGAGCTCCTCCTTGGTGCGCTCGAAGATAAGCACGTTGGCGTCGACCGCCATACCCAGTGCCAGCACGATACCGGCGATACCGGACAGCGTCAGCACGGCCTGCAGCGAGGCGAGGATGCCGAGCGTGAAGTAGAGGTTCAGTATCAGTCCGACGTTGGCCACCAGACCGGGCATCCAGCCGTAGTATGCCACCATCAGCACCATCAGCAGCAGGATGGCCACGATGAACGAGATGAAGCCCATCTGGATGGCTTCGGCACCCAGGCTCGGACCGATCACGTTGTTGGACACGACGTTGACCTTGGCCGACATCTTGCCGCTCTTCAGCACGTTGCTGAGGTCGTTGGCCTCCTCGGGAGTGAAGTTGCCGGTGATCTGCGACGAGCCGCCGGTGATCTCGCTGTTGACGTTGGGGAAGGAGTATACATGCTCGTCAAGCACGATGGCGATGCTGCGGCCCAGGTTGTTGCGGGTGATTGTGGCCCAGTCCTTGGCGCCGCGGTCGTTCATCTTCATGTTGACCATGTTGCCCTGCATGTTGTCGTATTCGGAGCTTGCCGATGTGATGGCGTCGCCCTCCAGCACTGCGTCGCCCTTAAGGGCCACCAGCTCCCAGTAGGCGTCGGTCATGTCGGAGCCGTCGGCCTTCTTGATCACGTTACCCTTGGTGTCGGTGCGGGGGAACTCCGCGGGCTTGACGCTCCACATCAGTGTCAAGTCGGCGGGCAGGGTCTTCTTGGCTGTCTCGGTGTTCATCAGCGAGTCGACCAGCATGCGGTTGGCCGGAGTGACCATGCCGACAACGGGACTGCCGCTACGCTGTACGCCGCCGAGCAGCGCGTACAGGTTATGGCTCTGTACCGTGTCGTTGGCCAGAAGCTGTGCCAGACGACCCAGCTCGTTCTGTATCTCGTTATAGTTGTAGACCTCGTAGAACTCCAGGTTGGCGCTGGACTTCAGCAGCTCGGTGACGCGCTCCGGCTCCTTGACACCCGGAAGCTCGAGCAGCACCTGGCCGTTCTTGTCCTGCAGCTTCTGGATGTTGGGCGATACGACGCCGAACTGGTCGATACGTGTGCGGAAGATGTTGAAGGCTGCGTCCACCTGCGAGTCCACCTGCTTCTGCAGGGCCTCGGTCACTTCCTGGTTGGAGGCTCCGCTCTTGAGCCGGCCCAGGAACTCGCCTTCGCGAACAAAGAGTCCCGACATTGCGCCCGGCTGTATGTTGGCCGCCACGCGCGAGATGAAATCCTTCTCGTTGCTTCTGGCGCCGGCTGCCTCCGCCTTGCGGATAGCCTCGTCTATCAGTTTGAGCTGTGCGTCGCCCGATGCGTACTGACGCAACAGGTCCGGTACCGATATCTCAAGGACCACGTTCATACCGCCCTTGAGGTCAAGGCCCATTCCCACTTCCATCTGGCGTACCTGGCTGTAGGTATAGCCCAAGTAGACCTTTTCCTTGTCGATGGAGTCGTTAAATTGTTTCAGGCTTTGCTTGTAGGCATCGCTCGTCTCATCGCTGGTCTTCGACATACGGACTGCGTATTCCTTCGCCTTTTTCTCGTAATTGCTCGTCACAATCGAGAAGCTGAGATAAAATCCGCATATCAAAACCAACAGAATAGCAATGGTGCTTATAAACCCTTTGTTCTGCATTGTTTGATTGTTATTTTGTATTTATTTAATTTACAGTTGTTTATAAATGTCAACGCACGGCACAAACACCGCTCCGGCATGGCCGGCGCGATAATTTAGTGTCGGGTTACTTTTTTTCAGCTTGCAAATATACCTCTAATTTTTGAGATTTTGGCAATATTTGGTTGAAAATTGACAAATTCCGTTTATTTTCTGCTACTTTTTATGTATTTTTGGCGTTCGAAAAGGATAAAAGGGTGAAAACCCGTGCACAGGAAGATGAAAATACGAGCAAGTCATATAGTATTGGGTGCGCTGAGCGGTCTGTTCTGGGCCGGCTGCGCGAATGTGGGCAATCCGTCGGGCGGCCCGCGCGACGAGGATCCGCCGTATCTGGTGCGTGCCAATCCGGCACCGGGGGCGCGCAACGTGACGCGCACCGACATGACGCTGACCTTCAACGAGCTGGTCAACGTCAAGGACGCCTTCTCCAAGGTGGTGGTGTCGCCTGCCGGCCGTCCGCCCCGCGTCCAGAGCCAGGGCCGCAACGTGACCATACGCTTCGACTCCCTACAGCCCAACATTACATATACGGTCGATTTCGCCGACGCCATCGAGGACAACAACGAGAACAACAAGTTGCAGGGATTCACCTATACGTTCTCGACCGGCCCGGAGCTGGACTCGCTGCGCATTGCCGGCCGTGTGTTCGGTGCCCGCGACCTGGAGCCGCGCCCCGGCATCTTAGTGGGTGTGCATCCCAATTATCCCGACTCGGTGATGAAGAACGACTCAGTGTTCATGAAGACGCCGCTGCTGCGCGTGGCCAAGGCCGACGAATCGGGACGCTTCATAATCCGTGGTCTGGCGCCGGGCGACTACCGTGTGTTCGCCATCATGGATACCGACGGCGACTTTATGTTCAGCAGCGACCGCGAGGAGGTGGGTTTCTACGATGTGGCCGTCACGCCCTATACCGAGCAGGTGGAGGCCGTGGATACATTATATAATGAACTGGGCCAGGTGGATACCGTTAAGCAACGCATGCGTACCCGGTATCTGCCCAACGATGTGCTGATACGCACGTTCGTGTCCGACCGAATAGTGCAGTTCCCCTCCAAATACGAGCGTAACGACTCCAACAAACTGTTCCTGAAGATGAACGCCCCGGCCTCGCGCTATCCCGACATGCGCATCCTGGACTATGACGGCCCGATGCCCGTGATGGAAAGCCGCGAGGAACGTGACTCCATCACCTTCTGGCTCAATCCGGATCTGGCAAGCCGCGACTCCATCTTCATGGCCGTGTCCTACCGGCGCATAGAGCGCGGCAAGGAGCCTCTGGATGTGACCGACACCCTGAAGTTCATCAAGAAGAAACTGCCGAAGCCCAAGAAAAAGAAAAAGGAGAAGATCTCGCCGGCCGACTCGCTGGCGCGCATCACCACGACCTTCAAGTCGTTGGGCGAAGGCAAACAGCCCGTCTACGAGCCTCTTGTGATAGAGTCAGCCACGCCGCTCGCCATGCTGGACACGGCGATGATACATCTCTCCATGCAGAACGATACGGTGTGGACGCCATTGACCAAGGGTGTCAGGATAACGGCCGCCGACACGCTGGCGCCTCGCAGCCTGACCATAGACTATCCTTGGGATTACGGCGCGAAATATAGGCTGGAGATAGACTCCGTGGCCGGCACCGATATATACGGCAAGACGACAATGCCGTTCAATACCGAGTTCTCGACACTCACGCCCGGCGACTACTGCACCCTGACATTCAATATGTCTGGCCTGGATCCGGGAATACCGGCCTTTGTGGAGCTGCTTGATGCCTCCGACAAGCCGATACGTATGGCTGACGTGGAGAACGGCCGGGCTTTCTTCCCTTTCCTGGCGCCCGGCAAGTATTACGCCCGCGTGGTGGAGGACTATAACGGCAACGGCCAGTTCGACACAGGCGACTATGAGGACGACCTGCAGCCCGACCTTGTTTATTATTATCCGAAAGTGGTGAATATAAAGAAGAACTGGGATAAGGAGGAGGTCTGGGATGTGTTCGGCACACCCATCGAGTCTCAGAAGCCAAAAGCCGTGCTGAAGAACAAACCCAAGACGCCCAAGAAGAGCGGCAAGAAAAAGAACGGTCAGGAATACGGCGAAGGCGACGAAGAGGACGAAGACTATTTCGATCCGACAGCCAATCCGTTCGAAGAGAACGGCGGGCGTCGCCGTGGAAACGGCAGGTTCAGACAGAACTCCGGCAATTTCGGCACGCGGTTCTGATGTCTACTGGAGGGGCGGTGTCCTCACCGCCCAGAGATTGACGACGTGGACGTCGTCATTCCAGTAATCGTTAACAAAAATTAAGAACGGTATGCAGAGAAGTGGCAGTGCATGGCTGTACCTTTGCTACCGTTATGAAAAAACTCGGTTCGACATCGGATTTTACGGAAGCGCGCAACAAAGAACTGTTGCGTGCCGTCCGTCGTCTGGTGATGGATCCAAGCTGTAAGTCTATGACCGAGGTGTACGCGCAGGCCGTGATGGAGCCTTGCAGCCGCTTCTGGGTGAGCGAGCGGCGAGCGGCCGAGGTAATCTCAAAAATGCTGCGTGGCCAGGACCGGGACTGGAAATCGGTTCCGCTTCGGAGCAAGATGTACGGTGAGCTGTACCGCCGGGTGAAGGCCTGGCGTGAGGAGAATCCCGGCCATCATCTCAGCGATGCCGTATTCGAGGCCGTCAACTCGCCGGCTCCTGAATTCTATCTGACGCCCGAAAGTGCGGCTGTCATTGTGTCACGCGTCATGAAGCGTAACGCCGAACGGCGCCGCGCGGAACTGAAACAGAAACAAAATCACTGACCAATTATATCACTATGAATGAAATCATCAGAAAGATGGTGAAAGAGAACGCGCGTCGGAGGATGCGCGTATCTCGTGTTTATGCCGAGCCTCGTCTGGAGGGTGACGAGGACGAGGAGCGGGCCGCCAATGACTTTGCCTACTGGGCGGCGACGCGCGGGCGCATCAAGAACAAGCATGGCGGCGACGACATACCGTTCCGCCTGAATTATGCGCAGCGGCGGCTGGTGGACGCTCTGGAGAAGATGCGCAAGGGCGATCGGCCCATACGTCTCATCCTGCTGAAGGCCAGGCAGTGGGGCGGCAGCACATGCGTACAGCTGTACATGGCCTGGCTGCAGCTGATGCAGCGCAAGAGTCTGAACTCATTGATAATAGCGCATCAGTCGGCGTGTACCGATGAAATCAAGGATATGTTCGACCGTCTGGTCAAGGGCCTGACCGACGAGGCCGGCGAGCACCGACAGGAACTGCATGTCAGCAACGTGGGCCGCAGCCGTAGCATCTTCCGCATCGACGAGCGCAATGCCAAGATCAAGGTGGGCACCGCCGAGCATCCCGATTCATGTCGTGGTGGCGACTATAGCCTGGTGCATTGCTCGGAGGTGGGTATCTGGAAGTCTACGCTCGGCAAGACGCCGGAGCAGATACTCCGTTCCGCCTGTTCGGGAGTGCTGTACGAACCCATGACAATGATAGTATATGAATCCACGGCCAACGGCACCGGCAATTTCTTCCACCGCGAATACGAGGCGGCGCGCCGGGGTGAGTCGCAGTTCGAGTGCCTGTTCGTGCCGTGGTTCCACATCGCGCAGTATATGCTGCCGCTGCGCAAGCCGGGAGAGTTCGCGCAGTGGCTTTACGACAACCGCCACGCCGAGACCTCGACGAGCGACCGTCGTCAGCCCGGCGCCTATCTGTGGTGGCTGTGGGAGCAGGGCGCTACGCTGGAGGGTATCAACTGGTATGTGGCCGAACGCTCCAAATATGGTGACCATGCGCTGATGGCCGCCGAATATCCCAGCGACGACGTGGAGGCCTTCGTGCATTCCGGCGCCCGTGTATTCGATAAATATAAGGTGGAGGCGTTGCGGCCCGGCACACAGCTGAAGCCGGAACTCGGCGACATAGATATACCGGCCGAAAACGGTGTGCCGTTCGATTACGGCCACAAGAGCGCCGACCAACTGCACGATGCCCTGGAACGGGTGCGTTTCATGCCGCTGTCGGGCGGCGAGTGGCGGATATGGCGTCGGCCGGAACGGGGCGCGTACGACCGGCGCTATGTGGTGGCCGTGGATGTAGGTGGCCGCAGCGTGAAGGCCGACTGGAGCGTGATCGTGGTGCTGGACCGCCTGCCCATGACGCGCGGCGAGGGTCCGGAGGTGGTGGCCCAGTGGCGCGGTCACATAGACTTCGACCTGCTTGGCTGGAAGGCGGCGATGGCTGCGGCATATTACGACAACGCCCTGTTGGTGATAGAGAGCAACACGCTGGAGACCCGGGACCCCGACCGTAGCGTGGACGGCGACCAGTCATGCTACCTGCTGAACTGGCTGCGCGACATCTACGACAATCTGTATGCCCGCCGTCCCAGCCCCGAGTCCGTGGCCCAGGGAGCGCCCGCACGCTACGGATTCCACACCAACGCCGCTACCAAGCCGATGGTGATAGCCACATTGGTGAAAGTGATAAGGGAAGGTCTGTATGTGGAACGCGACGGGATGTGTCTGGACGAATATCTGACCTACGAGCGGAGACAGAACGGAAGTTTCGGCGCGATATCCGGCGCGCATGACGACCTGCTGATGACCCGGGCGATAGCCCTGCATGTGGCGTTTCACGAGATGGATCCGTGCGAGCCTGCCGCGTGTCTGGCTTCCGGCTTTGGCCGGCGCCGCCGACCCTCGGTGGGCTACGCCTCATGGTGAAAAATAAAAAAATCATCAAAAAATTTGGAGATTCCGGAAAATGGTTGTAACTTTGCACTCGCTTTCGGAAAGGTATTGGAAGCATCCCCCACATGTCCGGCCACAGCGTGCTGCATGTCGCTTCCTGATACTGGTCATGGAGGACCGATTTTCCGAAACCTACAACGGGGTGTAGCTCAGTAGGTTTAGAGTACGCGTCTGGGGGGCGTGAGGTCGCAAGTTCGAATCTTGTCACCCCGACTGAAAAAAATAAGTCCGCAAGTCAATGACTTGCGGACTTATTTTTTTGCTGTGTTTTCGCTAAAGCTCAAAGCTGGAACAAAAGGAGCGCAGCGGATACGTGCGGCGGGTTCCGGCGGTTTTGTAAAAGCGGTGAGCTTCAGCGAGGCTCCGGGTCTAAGCTTCAGCGAGGCGGGAAAGGGGGTGCGGCCGCTATTCGGGCGGCTAAGGCGTTCATGTCGAGGCAGGTCTGGCGAGACAGAGGGCCGGGCTGGCGCGTGGAGATTATGAGAAGGCGTCCTGTCTCGCAGAGCTCGAAGTCATGGCCGGTGGGCTTGTAGCGCTCGCCCATCGGTTCGTTGGTGATCAGTATAAACCGGCCGTCGACCAGGTCGGCGTCCCTGCGCGCTTCCTTTTCAGCGGGCGAGATAAAGGGCGAGACAAGCACGCCGCCGTTGGCGGCGGTATAAAGCCATTCATCCCTATGCCGTTGACGCACTGCGGGCGTGTCGGCGCGGTGAACCACCACTTGCTCCTTGAACGGGCAGTCGAGCAACTGGAAGTTGCCGTAGGCCTGATAGTATTTGTCTCCGATTTTAAGAGCGTTGACGCGTCGTAAAAATTCGGGATGGGCTCGGCGCACGGCAAGGCGCCGCGGGTTGTCGCGCAGGTAATGATACAGCGTGTCGAGCGAACGGTCGGTCTTGAGTATCTGGTCGTTGAAGCCTTTGGCGAAGATGCCGTTACGGCCGGCAGCGTTGTTGACCTCGACTTTGAAGGCGGCTATGTATCGGCCCAGTATTTCATCGGTTTTTTTCTGCACGAACAGCAGCAGATGCAGATGGTCGGGCATGATGGCATACTGTAGCACACGGATTTTTGGTTCGATCTGCGGAAATTTGCACAGTCCCTCCTTTATGGCCGCGCCTACGGGGGAGGCTGCGACGCATGGACTTCCCTTATGGCCGTGTGGTATCCGGTAATCGCCGACGAGCGAGCCGAAATTCGGGACAAGCGGAGCCTTGTTGAGCGTGAGCATGTAGATGCACCGCTCGGTGTAATCGTGCCAAGGCGCTCGCAACAGCCGGTTTGTGCTCATTGGATTTGCATTTAAGAGGGAGTGTATATTTTCGCTGAAGCTCAAAGCTGGAACAAAAGGAGCGCAGCGGATACGTGCGGCGGGTTCCGGCGGCGTGATTTCGCTGAAGCTCAAAGCTGGAACAAAAGGGGCGCAGCGGATACGTGCGGCGGATTCCGGCGGCGTGATTTCGCTGAAGCTCAAAGCTGGAACAAAAGGGGCGCAGCGGATACGTGCGGCGGGTTCCGGCGGCGGGTTCCGGCGGTTTTGTAAAGGCGGTGAGCTTCAGCGAGGCTTATGGTCGGCCCGAAAGTTCAGGCCAGGATGGGGGTCAGAAGCTTGGTGATGAGGTAGCCGCCGAAAAGGAGCCATACGTAGAGGATGGTGGCGAGCACGAAGGGCTTGGCGCCGGCTTGCTTGAACTTGTCGAAGCTGGTCTCGGCGCCGAGTGCGGCCATGGCCATGGTGAGCAGGAAGGTGTCGAAGTCGTTGATCCAGCCTACCACCGGGGCGGGCAGCAGGTCAAGCGAGTTGAAACCGATCACCAACAGGAAGCCGAAGGCGAACCAGGGCACCTGCACCTTGCCTTTACCGGCCTTGGCTGTGCCGTCGGCATTGTCGTTTGCTCCGGCGGTTGCGGCCTTGAGGCGCTTGCGTGCGGATGCGGCGGCCCACCATCCGAGTATCAGCAGCACAGGCACGAGCAGCATGACGCGTATCATCTTGGTGATGATGGCCACGTTGGCTATCTCGTCGCCCATGGCGTTGCCTGCGCCCACGGCGTGCGCCACTTCATGGAGCGTGGCTCCGGAGAAAATGCCCATCTGGTCGGGCGTCAGGTCGATGATGCCGGCGCGGTAGCCGATGGGGTAGAGGAACATGGAGATGGTGCCGAATATCACTACCGTAGCCACAGCTACGGCGGTCTTGTACGGCTGGGTCTTGATCGTGGCTTCGGCGCCCAATACGGCTGCCGCACCGCAGATGCCTGAGCCGATGGAGGTCAGGAGCGCGATGTCGCTGTCCATCTTCAGCCATTTGCCCACCATGACGCCGCCTAAGATGGTGACGGCCACGATGATGCAGTCTATCACGATGCTGGGAACGCCCACTGCCACCACATCCTGGAATGTGAGGCGGAAGCCGTAGAGGATGATGCCTAAGCGCAGAATGCTCTTGGAACAGAATTTGATACCCGGCCCCCATGTGGCGGGCAGATGGTTGCGCAGCGAGTTGGCGTAGGCCATACCCAACACGATGCCTATAATAAGCGGAGAGATACTGAGGGCTTTCAGCGCCTGCCATTCGCCGATGTAGCAGGAGGCGCAGGCGAATAGCGCCATAAACAATATGCCGTGATAACGACCGGCATTCTGTTCTTGCATAGTTTTATCTAAATATATGGATTAAAAAAGTTAAGATAATAACGAAGCTGTCGGTGAGCTTGGTATTATCTTAACTTTTTTACATCTTGACTTCGGCAGGCTGAAGTCACTTGCAGGTTATCTGGATCATGTCGGCGGCCTTGTCCACGAGGCGGACTGCCTTGCCGACGGTGTCGCCGGTGGCGAGCATTACGCCCATGCGGCGGTGTCCGTGCACTTCGGGTTTGCCGAAGATGCGCATGTCGGTGCCGGGAAGCGCCAGTGCCTCGTCCATTCCGGAGAATACCACCTCGTTGGAATCGCCCCATGCCAGGAGCGCGCGCGATGCCGACGGACCGTAGAACTTGATTTCAGGAATGGGCAGACCCAACAGGGCGCGTACATGCAGTGCGAACTCGGATAGGTGCTGGGATATCATGGTGACCATGCCGGTGTCGTGCGGACGGGGCGAAACCTCGGAGAAGATGACATCGTCGCCCTTTACGAATAGTTCGACGCCGAAGATGCCGTATCCGCCGAGTGCCTCGGTGATCTTGCCGGCTATCTCGCGGGCCTTGACAATTGCCGTCTCGCTCATGGGCTGAGGTTGCCAGCTGCGGCGGTAGTCGCCCTGCTCCTGGAAGTGGCCTATGGGCTCGCAGAACGATGTGCCGCCTACGTGGCGCACGGTCAGAAGCGTTATCTCATAATCGAAATCCACGAAGCCTTCCACAATTACCGCGCCGGCGCCCGAACGGCCCTCCTGCTGCGACATCTCCCAGGCCGTGTGTATCTGGTCGGGAGTCTTGACCAGGCTCTGGCCATGGCCGCTGCTGGACATCACGGGCTTCACCACGCAGGGAAGTCCGATGCGCTGCACGGCAGCGTTGAATTCCTCCTCTGTCTCCGCGAACTCGTAGGGCGAGGTGGGGAGCTTCAGCTCCTCGGCGGCGAGCTTGCGGATCTCGCGGCGGTTCATGGTGATGAAGGTGGCGCGGGCGGTGGGCACCACGTTCCAGCCCTCTTTCTCCAGCTGGATGAGCGTCGGAGTGGCTATCGCCTCGATTTCGGGAATGATATAGTCGGGCTTTTCTTCCTCCACCACCTTGCGGAGCGTCTCACCGTCCAGCATGGAGAATACGTGCGCCTTGTCGGCTACATGCATCGCCGGGGCGTCGGCATATTTGTCACAGGCCACTACGGTCAGTCCGTAACGCTGGAGTTCAATCACCACCTCTTTGCCAAGTTCGCCGCTGCCTAACAGCAAAGCCTTGCGTCCGGAAGGTGTTCCGGGAGTTCCAATTTCTATCATCGCTTCAAATATTCGGGTATGAATCAATGCGCAAAATTAATGAAAAATCGGCATATCGGCAACAGTGGCGTCCGTATCCTATTCGCGTATCATTTCCATTCTGCCGATGTCCATACTGGCCGAGATCAGGAGGGGTATGCGCGACGAACGTTCCACCTGGCAGGTGACGGGATAGCCGGAACGTACGCCCATGTATGTATACTCGAAGCGAACCTTATAGGAAGGGGCGCCCCGGTATTGGTCCGGACCCAGATATGTGATCATGGCGTGCTGCATTCCGGTGCGCGGCATATTGACGGACATCAGCAACGTCTGGCCCGGGTGCAGGGCCGTGAAATCCATATATCTGAACAGATAGAATATTCCGAGCATGTCGCAGCTGATGCCCACGGCCTCCATGGTCTTGGGGGAGGCGCTGAGCGTTCCCTGTCCGCTGATGGTGCGGTAATTGGCGGGGTCCGATGGATTGTACGAATGACTTTTCAGCAGCGATACCATGGGTTTGGAGTATCGTCCCACGCGGTACAGCACGTTCTGGCGGGCGTACAGCGGTCCGCGTCCCGGCATGGTGATGACTTTCAGCGTGTCGGACACGGTATATTGCCGGCCGCCCCACGCGATGCTGTGGCCGTTCAGTGACGCCGTCAGACTGTTGCCCGTGGCGTCGAGCCTGACCGTGCCGTATGCCGCCGTGGTGTTGATCAGGCCCCAGTGGTAGTTCACTTTATATTTAATGGCCGTTGGCGGGATGCACGCATCCTGACCCGGAGCGTTGAACACGGGCTGCGCCGCTGCGGCCGACAGCGCCACGACTGCCGTCAATGCGGCGAACAGTAAATTCTTCTTCATAACCTAAGTCGTTAACCTATTATTATTGAACATTGAAGGCGGCCGATTTGTTTGTGTGCCGTTCATTGCCGTGCAGAATCCTTATAATTCGCAATTTTTAACTGATAAAGTGTTAATAACGGATTGGATTTGGGATTTTTAGCATTTTTTTTTAATTTTGCACTTAATATGAAATATCACTGATTTTTGGACTTGCCGATCCTTAAGACTGTCTGGAAGATTAAGGTGCGTCCCTGAATCATGAAATGAATAAACAACCAACAACTTATAATATATGAAACAATTCTTATGCCTGTCGGCAGCGGCGGGTCTGATGGCTGTTTCGATGGCTTCCTGTATCGACGACAAGTATGATCTCGATAATCTGGACAAGACATCGGAGTTCAAGCTGGTGGACCTGACATTGCCTGTCAATGTGTCGGAAGTGAAGCTGGACCAGATTATCAAGCTTGATGAGAATTCCAGCCTGAAAGTGGTGGAAATGAACGGCAAGGAAGTGTATGCCGTGGTGCAGAGCGGCGACTTCGAGTCGCAGTCGCTCCAGATCAAGGACATACAGACCTCGACGCCACAGATCGCCCCCACGTATGTAGAGTTCGATGTGGTCACGGTCGAGGGCCAGCATGATTTCCAGCTCAGGGACGTGCCTCCGCAGCCGCTGACCTATACCGCCGACAACGTGGACGATTACATCACCGGCCTTACAGGCATATATATGGAGAAGGAACCCTCGGTGCTGACAATGGAAGTGAACCTGGAGGGCGCGACCGACATAGAATACGAACTGTCGAAACTGCGGATTCTCATGCCTAAGGGCCTTCAGGTCAATCCTGTGGCCGGTTATGACTACAATCCCGGGTCAGGTGTGCTGACTATCGACAAGGTGGGAGTCAAGAACGGCAAGGGCGCCATCAGCCTTGAGATAACAGGTATGGAGCTGACTGACGAGGCACGATTCGAGAACCAGAAACTGATATACGAATCGTCCATAACATTCAAGGAGGCCACCCTGAGCGTCAAGAGCGGCAGCACCAGCCTGGTACCCCGGCTGGTGCGCTTCAGCATCAACTCGACGCTGACCGCCCTGCACATCACCTCCTTCTCGGGCGACGTGCACTACGATCTGACAGGCGAGGGCCTGGACATCCCCTCCGTCAGCCTCGGCGACCTGCCCGACTTCCTGTCGCAGGGCAACACGACGCTGCGTCTGGCCAATCCGCAGCTATATGTGGGCGTGGAGAGCAACCCCGTGGCCGAGTACGGCCTGAATTTCAGCACCGGTATGCGTCTGACCAAGATATACGGCCAGTCGGCCACCGGCTCGTACGAACCCGAGCGCCGCATAGAGACCAGCACCGACAAATATGGCGCCGGCCCCTACGACTTCGTGCTGTCGCCCACAGATCCCAAGTCATATCCCGATCAGTTCGCCAAGAACATAGAGCACATACCCTTCCCCGGGATGAGCAATGTACTGGACGGCGCCGGACTGCCCGACCGCATCGAGATCGAGCTGCTGAAGCCTGAAATCCCGACACATCACGTCGACCACTTCAAACTGCAGGAATACAGCGCGCTGAAAGGCCACTATGAGTTCCTGGCCCCGCTGGCGTTCAAGCCCGAAGGTACCGTAATCATATACAGCGACACCTTCGACGACTGGGGCAGCGAGGATCTGGACAAGCTGACCCTGAATGCCATAACTGTCGATGCCGACGCCCTCAGCACACTGCCTCTGGACGCCAAGCTGCACATCACGCCCCTGGCCGACGAAATCAGCGACCTGAAGGTAAGCGACGTCATCCTCAAGGCATCGCCCGACACGCAGCACATCACCCTGGGCGTGACCGGTACAATCCGCAATTTCAAGGGAATCACCATCGAGGCCGTCGTAACACCGGCCAACGAGGATGTGATCGCTCCCGACCAGACCATCACCCTCACCAACCTCAAGGCCAAGGTGTCGGGAAGTTATGTAACCGATTTCGATGATTCGTCGGATGAATAATGTCATACACTAAAATTACGAAGATGAAACGCATCATAAGCATAATGACAATAGCGGCTGCGGCCGCCGTTCCGGCGATGGTCTCGGCGCAGAACACATACTCGGGATATTTCCTGGAAAACTATACCTACGGCTATGAGATGAACCCCGCCTTCGGCAACAACTCGAACTATGTGTCGATGCCGGTCCTGGGCAATCTCAACCTGTCCATGCGCGGTACGCTGCACCTCAGCAGCGTGGTGTTCAACAGAAACGGAAAGACGGTGCTTTTTACCAATCCTGACGTGTCCGTTGCGGATGCGATGAAGGGCATCAAGGACAACAACCGCCTGGCCACATACGACAAGATCGAGATAATGAGCGCCGGCTTCAAGGCATGGGGCGGATACAACACCATCAACATCTCGGCCGTGGCCAACGTCGACGCCAGTGTGCCCGGCTCCTTCTTCCGTCTGGCCAAGGAGGGCATCACCAACCGCACCTACGACATCAAGGACCTGCGCGCACACGCCGAGGCTTACGGCCAGATCGCGCTGAACCACTCGCGCGACATCAAGCAGGTGCCCGGCCTGCGCATCGGCGCCGCCATCAAGTTCATGCTCGGAGTGGGCGCCATCGACGCGCAGTTCAACCGCGCCGAGCTGGAATTGGGCACCGACAACTGGATAGCCCGCACCAACGCCGACATATACGCCTCGGTCAAGGGACTGACGTATAAGACGAAGACCTACGAGCCCAAGCAGCCCGGTCCGGGCAACGAGCCGTATGACTATGTCTCGGGCGCTGATCTGGACGGTTTCGGACTCAGCGGCTTTGGCATGGGCTTCGACCTCGGCGCACAGTATAAGTGGCGCGACTTCAACTTCTCGCTGGCTGTGGTGGACCTCGGCTTCATGAACTGGGGCAAGACACAGTGGGCGTCGACCGACGGCACGCGAGAGGTAGAGACCGACGCATTCACTTTCAATTTCGACGACAAGGCCGACAACTCGTTCGACAACGAGCTGGACCGCCTGACCGACAACCTGTCGAAGCTGTACAACCTGAAGGACATGGGCGAGAAGAGCTCACACACCCGTTCGCTGCGCACCACCATCAACGCAGGCGTGGAGTATGAGCTGCCTTACTATCGCAAGCTGAAGTTCGGACTGTTGAACTCCACCTGCATAGCCGGTCCCTACACCTGGACGCAGTTCCGTCTGTCGGCCAACGTGGCTCCCGTCAAGGTGTTCTCCGCCACGGCCAACGTAGCCTACGGCACCTACGGCTTCGACTTCGGCTGGATGCTGAACCTGCACACGCAGAAAGGCTTCAACCTATTTGTCGGCATGGACCACACCCTCGGCAAGCTGGCCAAGCAGGGCATACCCCTCAACTCCAACGCCAGCCTGAACTTCGGCATCAACTTCCCCTTCTAAGCGGATTCCCTATATCAACATAAGAGACAGGCGGTGTGTCGTGCGACACACCGCCTGTAACATAATGGCATCGTTAGCCAACAACAGCACAATCCTTAGCAGGAGGTAATACGTTGATATGTAGTCGGGATTGATGTGGGGAAGGTCGCCTATACGCCCAGGACTATGGCAGGATCAATCTGTAATTCGGTTGAGATTCTACGGCCAACCTTTAGAGTAGGCTCCGCTTTACCGGACAGAAAATCGCAGATACGCGACGGACTTACACCAATCTTTTTGGCAAGTGCAGCCTGAGAAAGTCCCATTTCATACATGCGCAATTTGAGTATGTCAATCAATGATGGTTCGCCGACAGGATAATGCACATCCTCATACTCCTGCACAAGACGAGACAGAAGATAAAGCTCGATGCAGACCTGAAAATCATGCTCGCCGAAGCTTCGGAATCGCCTCCCGATCTCCATTGAAACGGTTGAGTCGGTGATGCCTTCTACGATATTCTGCTTGCAGCTGCGGGCAGCCTGCCTCATCTGGTCGATGGTCCTGGTGGTATATGAGAAGGCTCGCCGGATAAACATTTCTGTGACATCAGAAACACAGGCGGCCTTGCGATAGATGTTCCATCGCGACAGGTCGCCTGTGATTTTGAGGAATCCGTCCATAAGGAGAAACCTTATTGGTGGTTACTGGATATAAGAATTATAAGAGTTATAAGAGTTATAAGAGTTATAAGAGTTATAAGATTTATACTTCTTATACCGGGAGTTACTCCCACTCGATGGTGGCCGGCGGCTTGGAGGAGATGTCGTAGACTACGCGGTTCACGCCGCGCACCTTGTTGATGATCTCGTTGCTGACCTTGGCCAGAAGCTCGTAGGGGAGGTGTACCCAGTCGGCGGTCATGCCGTCGGTTGAGATGACGGCGCGCAGGGCCACGCAGTTCTCGTACGTGCGCTCGTCGCCCATCACGCCTACGCTCTGCACGGGCAGCAGCATCACACCGGCCTGCCATACCTTGTCGTACCAGCCGGACTGGCGCAGGTTGTCGATGAAGATCTTGTCGGCGGCCTGCAGCACCTGTACCTTATGCGGAGTGATGTCGCCCAGGATGCGGATACCGAGTCCGGGTCCCGGGAAGGGGTGACGGCCAATCAGGTTCTGGTCGATGCCCAACGCGCGTCCCACGCGGCGCACCTCGTCCTTGAATAGCAGACGCAGCGGCTCAACAACCTGCAGGTTCATCTCCTTGGGCAGTCCGCCCACGTTGTGGTGCGACTTGATGGTGGCCGACGGGCCTTTGACCGAGCAGCTTTCTATCACGTCGGGATAGATGGTGCCCTGGCCCAGCCAGCGGGCGTTCTCCTCCTTCTTCGCCTCTGCGTTGAACACCTCGACGAAGTCGCGGCCTATTATCTTGCGCTTCTGCTCGGGTTCGGTGACGCCCTTCAGGTCGTTGTAGAAACGCTCGGAAGCGTCCACGCCTGTCACGTTCAGACCCATGCCCTGGTACGAAGCAAGCACGTCCTCGAACTCGTTGGCGCGCAGCAGACCGTTGTTGACGAATATGCAGTGCAGGTTGTGTCCGATGGCCTTGTGCAGCAGCACGGCGGCTACGGTGGAATCCACGCCGCCAGACAGACCCATTATCACCTTGTCGTCGCCGATCTTCTCCTTAAGTTCGGCCACCGTCGAGTCGATGAACGAGGCGGGGCTCCATGTGCCGGCGCATCCGCAGATGTCCATCACGAAGTTGGACAGCAGCTTCGGACCGTCGGTGGAGTGGAACACCTCGGGGTGAAACTGGATGCCCCATGTCATCTCGCCGCCGATGTGGTATGCGGCATACTTCACGTCCTCGGTCGAGCCGATCACCTCGTAGTTGGCGGGCACGGAGGTGATGGAGTCGCCGTGGCTCATCCACACCTGCGTGGGCGAAGGGAGACCATGCATCAGCGGGTCACCGGGAGCCACTACGCTGAGTATGGCGCGGCCATACTCGCGGCTCGGAGCGCCCTCGACCTCGCCGCCGTAGGCGTAGGCCAGGTACTGCGCGCCGTAGCATACGCCCAGCAACGGCAGCTTGCCCTTGATCTGCGACAGGTCGGGCTTCGGCGCGTCCTCGTCGCGAACCGATGCAGGACTGCCCGACAGTATCACTCCCTTAACCTCCGCATCAATCTCCGGAATCTTGTTGAAGGGGTGAATCTCGCAATACACGTTCAGCTCGCGCACACGGCGCGCTATGAGCTGGGTGTATTGTGAGCCAAAGTCCAATATCAGAATTTTTTCCATAGGTTCTAATGTGTTATCCCTCGCCTCGCGAGTAGTTGGGAGCCTCCTTGGTGATGGTCACGTCGTGGGGATGGTTCTCGACCACGGCTGCGGAGGTGATCTTCACGAACTTGGCTTCGTGGAGGGCGTCGATGTTCTTGGCGCCTACATAGCCCATACCCGAGCGGAGGCCGCCGATGAGCTGATAGACAGTCTCGCCGAGCGTTCCCTTGTAGGGCACACGGGCCACGATGCCCTCGGGCACCAGCTTGGAGGCGTCGCAGGTCTCGCCCTGGAAGTAGCGGTCCTTGGAACCGGCCTGCATGGCTTCGACGGAACCCATGCCCCGGTATGCCTTGAACTTACGTCCGTTGTATATGATGGTCTCGCCGGGAGACTCCTCTACGCCGGCGAACATGGAACCCATCATCACGCAGTCGCCGCCGGCGGCAAGAGCCTTGACGATGTCGCCCGAATAGCGTAGACCTCCGTCGGCGATGACCGGCACGCCATACTTATGCGCGGCCTGAGCTGCGTCGAATATGGCCGTGAGCTGAGGCACGCCCACACCTGCCACGATGCGCGTGGTGCAGATGGAGCCCGGACCGATGCCCACCTTGATGCCGTCTGCGCCGGCCTTGACCAGATATTCGGCGGCCTCGGCGGTGGCGATGTTACCCACCACCACATCGATACCGGGGAATTTCTCCTTCACAGCCTTGAGCGTGCGGATCACGTTGGCCGAATGACCGTGTGCCGTGTCAATCACGACGGCGTCCACGCCATTCTCCACCAAAGCCTCGACGCGATTCAGCACGTCGCCCGTCACGCCCACGCCCGCAGCCACGCGCAGACGCCCCTTGGCATCCTTGCAGGCGCGCGGATACTCGGCTATCTTCGTGATGTCGCGGTATGTGATGAGGCCAACCAGACGGTTCTCCTTGTCCACCACGGGCAGCTTCTCGATCTTGTTCTGAAGCAGGATTTTCTTTGCTTCGTCCAGGTCGGTCTTGTCGGTGGTGATGAGCTTGTCGGAAGTCATGATCTTCTCCACCGGCACGTTGAGGTCGGACTGGAAGCGGAGGTCACGGTTGGTGATGATGCCTATCAGGTGGTTCTCGTCGTCCACCACGGGAATGCCGCCGATACGGTTCTCGCGCATCAGGCGCAGAGCCTGGGCCACGGTGGCCTCCTTGGTGATGGTGATGGGGTCGTAGATCATGCCTGAGTCGGCGCGTTTCACCTTGCGCACCTGAGCGGCCTGGTCGGCGATGGACATGTTCTTATGAATCACGCCGATACCGCCCTCGCGGGCGATTGCGATGGCCATGGGGGCCTCGGTCACGGTGTCCATGGCGGCGGACACCATCGGTATCTGAAGCTCGATGTTACGCGAGAATCGCGATTTGAGCTGCACCAGGTTCGGGGTCACCTCCGAATATGCCGGTATGAGCAGCACATCGTCGAAGGTGAAGCCTTCCTGGGCTATTTTCTCTGATTGGAATGACATGGCGGGCTTATTTAATGAATTCTTGTAATGCGGGAGAGGTGATGAAAGTCTGGGTGCGGTCCGGGCCGACGGAAACGAGCCCGACGGGCACACCGGTCAGCTCCTTGATGGTCTCGAGATACTTCTTGGCGTTCTCGGGCAGGTCCTCGTAGCGTGTCACGCCGGTTATGTCCTCCTTCCAGCCGGGAAGTTCCACGAACACGGGCTTGACGCGTTCCAGCGCAGCGATGGTGGCCGGCGGATTCTCTATCATCTTGCCGTCCAGCTCATAGCCCTTGCATATCTTGAGCGTGTCGATGCCGCTGAGCACGTCGAGCAGCGTAATGGCCCAGTTGGTGATACCGGCTAATTGCGCGGTGTAGCGTGCCACCTGAGCGTCGAGCCAGCCCACGCGGCGCGGACGACCCGTGACGGTGCCGTATTCATGGCCGCGTTCGCGAATGCCGTCGCCGATTTCGTCGTGCAGCTCGGTAGGGAAGGGACCCTCGCCCACACGGGTGCAGTAAGCCTTCAGCACTCCGGCCACTGTGCCGATGTGCTGCGGTGCGATACCGGCGCCTACCGGCACGGACGCCGATGACGGCGTGGAGGATGTGACGTAGGGATAGGTGCCGTGGTCGATGCACAGCATCATGCCCTGGGCACCCTCGAACAGGATGTGGCCGTCGCCCTTGAGGTGGTGGTTTATCAGCGCCGACGTGTCGGTGATTCTATGGCCGATCTGACCGGCTATCTCCATATACTGGTCGTAAACCTGGTCGACGTCGAATTCAGGCAGGCCGAGAGCCTTCAGTTCCGGATTCTTGACAGCCAATGCGGCCTCGAGACGCTTGCGGAAGTATGCGGGTTCCTGCAGGTCGCCGATGCGGAGGCCGATGCGCGAGTACTTGTCGGCGTAAGCCGGACCGATACCGTTCTTGGTGGTGCCGATCAGGTCGGAGCCGCGGTTGCCCTCGTAAGCGCCGTCCAGTACGGAGTGCCACGGCATCACCATGGCGGCGCGGTCGGAGATGTACAGCTTATAGTCGGTCACACCCTCGTCGGCCAGCTTCTTAAGCTCGGCCACTACCGATACGGGATTCACCACCATGCCGTTGCCCATCACGTTGATGGTCTCGGGGTTGAAGATACCCGACGGAATGGAGCGCAGGCTGTGCTTGCGGCCGTCGAACATCACGGAGTGGCCCGCGTTGTTGCCCCCCTGATAGCGCACCACCATGTCGGCGTGGCTCGCGAAGTAGTCGGTGATTTTACCTTTGCCTTCGTCTCCCCACTGGGAGCCGAGTACAACTAATGTCTTTGCCATTGTATTGATTAGAAAAGGGTTACTCGGCGTCTCCGAAAACCTGTTTGTAGATGTAATCCACGTTCTTGAAATAGTAGTCAAGCGTGAAGCAGTTGTCCAGCTCCTCTTTGGTGAGGTTCTGCGACACTGTGGGATCCTGAGCCAAGAGTTCGGCATACGGCTTTCCTTCGGCCATGGCCTTCATTGCCAGGGGCTGTACGGTGTCGTAAGCCTTCTCGCGCGAGAATCCCTTGTTGATCAGGGCGTTCATGACGCGCTGCGCGAAGATCACGCCGTTGGTCATGTAGATGTTGCTCTTCATGCGCTCGGGGAACACCGTGAGGTTGCCTAAGATGTTGCCCATGCGGTTCAGCATGTAGTCCAGCAGCTCGGTGGCGTCGGGCAGGATGATGCGCTCGGTGGCGGAGTGCGATATGTCGCGCTCGTGCCACAGGGCCACGTTCTGGTATGCGGTCTCCATGTATCCGCGCAGCACGCGGGCGCAGCCGCACATATTTTCCGATCCGATGGGATTACGCTTGTGGGGCATTGCCGACGAGCCTTTCTGGCCCTTGCCGAAAGCCTCCTCCACCTCGTGCACCTCGGTGCGCTGCAGGTTGCGTACCTCCATGGCCATCTGTTCGATGCTGGCGCCTATCAGGGCGATCGCAGCCAGATACCATGCGTGACGGTCGCGCTGTATCACCTGTGTCGACACGGCGGCCGACTCGATGCCCAAGTGCTCGCACACATACTGCTGCACGAACGGCGGAATGTTGGCGTAGTTGCCCACGGCGCCGCTGATCTTGCCAACTTCCACGCCACGGGCTGCCTCCTCGAAGCGCGCGATGTTGCGTTGCATCTCCTGATACCACAGCGTCCACTTCAGTCCGAAGCTCGTGACGTCGGCGTGGATGCCGTGTGTGCGGCCCATGCAGGGAGTGTCCTTGTACTTCATGGCCTGGCTGCGCAGCATTTCGCTGAATTTCACCAGGTCCCGGCGCAGGATGTCGTTGGCCTGCTTGATCAGATAGCCGTTGGCCGTGTCAACCACATCGGTGCTGGTGAGGCCGTAGTGCACCCACTTGCGTTCCTCGCCCAGGCTTTCGCTGACGGCGCGGGTGAAGGCCACGATGTCGTGGCGCGTCTGTTCCTCTATCTCCTTGATGCGCGGAATGGAGAACGTGGCTTTGGCATACAGCTTCTCGATGTCTTCGGGAGGCACCACGCCCAGTTCGCGCCAGGCCTCTGCCGAAAGAAGCTCGACCTTGAGATAGGCGTCAAATTTATTCTGTTCGGTCCATACAGCCCTCATTTCGGGGCGTGAATAGCGTTCAATCATGTCTTTGTTATTTGTTTACACGGTTCAGATAGCATTCCAGCGTGTTCTCCATGAGGCATGCGCGCGTCATGGGTCCTACGCCGCCGGGCACGGGGGTGATGAGCAGCGCGGCGTCCTTGACAGCGTCAAAGTCCACGTCGCCCACTAATTTGCCGGTCTCCGGGTCACGGTTGATTCCCACGTCTATCACGGTTGCGCCCGGCTTCACGAAGTCGGCGCCGGCGAAACGCGGACGACCTACGGCCACGACCAGGATGTCGGCCTGCGCGGAGATCTGCGGCAGGTTGCGCGTGCGGCTGTGAGCCATGGTCACGGTGGCGTTGCGGTCCAGCAGCATCTTGGCCATGGGCAGGCCCACGATATTGCTGCGGCCTATCACCACGGCGTTCTTGCCCTCGATCTCCACGTGATGTTCGTCCAGCATCTTCATGATGCCTTTCGGGGTGCAGGGAGCCACGCAGGGGCGCTTCTGCCACAGGGCGGCCACGTTGTGGGGATGGAAACCGTCCACATCCTTCTCGGCGCTGATGGCCTCGATGACGCGGTCTTCGTTGATGTGCTTCGGCACGGGGAGCTGGACTAAGATGCCGTCAACCTCCGGGTCGTCGTTCAGGCGCTGTATCTCGGCCAACAGCTGCTCCTCGGTGGTGCTTTCGGGCAAGCGCAGCGTGGTGCTCTTGAAGCCACACTGCTCTGCGTCCTTCCCCTTGGACTTGACATACGATTGCGAGGCGGGATCCTCGCCCACCAGTATCACGGCCAGGTGAGGCGCGCGGCCATATTTGGCGACACACTCCTGCACCTTGGCGGCTACTTCCTCCTTGGTGGCCTTGGCCAATGCTTTTCCGTCTATATTCATTGCTTATAATTCGTTACGTGATTCGGCGGCGCCGATATCGCTGCGGTAGAATAATCCCTGAGAGTTTTCGGCCACTGCCTTGGCGTCCTTCAGCGCTTTGGCGCGGGCCTCGGCGAGTGTGGCGCCGGAATCGGTGACCATCAGCACGCGGCCTCCGGCCGACACGAGCCGGTCGCCGTCCATCTTAGTACCCATGTGGAACACTTTGCCCTCGACCCGGTCCAGACCGCCCAAGGGCAGTCCCTTGGGATAGGAGCCGGGATAACCGTCGGCTGCCAATACGATGCCCAGGCGCGTCTCGGGACTCCACTCGATGTCGAAGTCCTTGCCGTCAAGCACGGCCTCGAACACCTTGTATATATCCGACTGCATACGGGGCAGCACCACTTCGGTCTCAGGGTCGCCGAAACGGGCGTTGAACTCTATTACCTTGGGCACGCCGTTGTTTAGGATAAGACCTCCGTACAGCACGCCGGTGAAGGGATTTCCCTCATCGGCCATGGCTTTGGCCACGGGTTTCATGATGGTGTCGAGGGCGGTCTGACGGATCTCGTCGGTTACGAAAGGCACGGGTGAATAAGCACCCATACCGCCGGTGTTGGGACCGCGGTCGTTGTCGAAGGCACGTTTATGGTCGCGGGCTATCGCTAAGGGATATACCCTTGGGCCGTTGACCAGACACATGAACGAGAACTCCGGACCGTCCAGGAATTCCTCCACCACCACGCGACCCTTGCCGAACTCGTCGTCCAGAAGCATGTTGCGCAGCGCGGCCTCGGCTTCCTCGTGGCTCTGGGCCACTACCACGCCCTTGCCGGCGGCCAGTCCGTCGTACTTGATGACCGAGCGTTCCGGACCGGCCAACACATACTTCAGCGCCTCGTCAAAATCGTCGAAGGTGCGCGACGCGGCCGTCGGAATGTTGTGACGCGCCATCAGTTCCTTGGCGAACGCCTTGGACGACTCAATCTGCGCGGCGGCCTTGGTGGGGCCGAATATGCGCAGACCGCGCTTGCGGAACTCGTCGACGATACCGGCTGCCAGAGGCACCTCAGGGCCGACCACGGTCAGCGATACCGAGGCATCGGTGGCAAAGCGCGCCAGGTCGTTGATGTCGGTGACGGGAATGGACACCGGAGTCGCTATGGTGTCGATGCCGGCGTTGCCGGGAGCGCAGTATATACGGCCCACGCTCTCCGAACGCTTCAGTGCATCGACTATGGCGTGCTCGCGTCCGCCGCTTCCTATTACCAATACGTTGTAAGTCATGGTATAAGGCTGATGATTAGTGTTTGAAATGACGCATGCCGGTGAAAAGCATCGTGATGCCTTTCTCGTCGGCCTTTACGATTGAATCCTTGTCGCGGATGGAGCCGCCGGGCTGTACGATGGCCGTAACGCCGTAATGCGAAGCCTGCTCCACGGTGTCGTCGAAGGGCAGGAATCCGTCGGAAGCTAATACCAGACCTTCGGTGGCACCGGCAGCGCGGGCCTCCTCAAGGGCTATGGTGGCCGAACCCACACGGTTCATCTGGCCTGCTCCGACGCCGAGGGTGGCGCCGTTCTTCACTACCACGATGGCGTTGGACTTCACGTGCTTAACTATCTTCCAGCCGAAGTTGAGGTCAGCCAGTTCCTGTGCGGTGGGCTTGCGCTCGGTCACGCACATCTCGTCGGTCAGGGTGACGCATTCGGTGTCGGCGTCCTGAACCAGCAGACCGCCTGTAACGCCCGTGTACTTGGGACGCTTGCAGCGGGGCGCCGACATGTCGATCACCAGCACGCGCAGGTTCTTCTTGGTAGCCAATACCTCAAGGGCCTCGTCGCTGAACGACGGAGCCATGACTATCTCCAGGAATATGGGCTTCAGTCCGAGGGCTATCTCCTTGGTAACCTCGCGGTTGAAAGCCACGATGCCGCCATAGATGCTGACCTTGTCCGCCTCGTACGCGCGGGTCCATGCCTCGAGGGCATCCTTGCCCACAGCGGCGCCACAGGGATTCATGTGCTTCAGCGCGCAGCAGAAAGGCTCCGAGAATTCGGATGTGATTTCCAGAGCAGCGTTTGCGTCCTGGATGTTGTTGTAACTCAGTTCCTTGCCCTGTATCTGACGGGCACCGGCCACGGAATACGTGCCGGGAACGGCCTCAGCGTAGAACTTGGCCTCCTGATGAGGATTCTCGCCGTAACGCAGCGATTGAACCAGGTCGAAGTCGAGGAACAGCTTCTCGTTCAGACCGGCCTTCATACGCATATATGTGGCGATGTGGGCGTCATACTGTGCGGTGTGGGTGTATGCCTTGGCCGACAGCTTGATGCGGGTGTCGATGTCGGTGTTGCCGAAGCGGCGAATCTCGTCCAGCACCACGTCATAGTCGCCGGGATCGCATACCACGGTAACGGCCGCGAAGTTCTTGGCGGCGCTGCGGAGCATGGAGGGCCCGCCTATGTCGATGTGCTCCACGGCGTCCTCGAGTGTGCAGCCGGGTTTGGCCACGGTTGCCTCGAAGGGATAGAGGTTGACGCATACCATGTCGATGGTCTCGATGCCGTTCTCCTTGAGCTGGGCCATGTCGCCGGGGTTGTCGCGACGGCCCAGCAGACCGCCGTGCACACGGGGGTGCAGAGTCTTGACGCGGCCTCCGCATATCTCCGGGAAGCCCGTAACCTCGCTGATGCCGGTGGTCTTCACGCCACTGTCCTCAAGCAGCTTCTGTGTGCCGCCCGTGGCGATGATTTCCCATCCTGATTCCACCAGACCCTTGGCGAATTCCACCAGGCCTGTCTTATCGCTTACGCTGAATAATGCGCGCATTTTTTTATCCTTAATCTAAATTGGTTATTACTTGAATGAAACTCCCGTGCCTTTCACCACCTTACCGATTACTGAAGGCTCCAGACCCGACTCGCGCAGGGAGGCGAGGGCTGCATCTGCATCGGCCGGACTTACGGCCAATACCATGCCGATACCCATGTTGAAGATGTTGAACATCTCGCGGTGGGGTATCTGGCCGTGCTTCTCCAGGAAACGGAATATCGGCAGGATGTTCCAGCTTCCGGACACGATCTCGGCGCCGAGGCCTTCGGGGAGGATGCGGGGTATGTTCTCGTCGAAGCCGCCGCCAGTGATGTGTGCCACGCCGTGTACGCTCACCTTCTTCATCAGGTTAAGGACAGGCTTCACATATATCACGGTGGGGGTAAGCAGCACGTTGCCCAGAGGCAGGTCGCCCAGCTCGGGGTAAACCGTATGCAGGTCCAGGTTGGCGTCGGCAATAATCTTGCGCACCAGCGAGAAACCGTTGGAATGCACGCCCGACGAGGGAATGCCTATCAGCACGTCGTGTTCGGCCACCAGCGAACCGTCGATAAGGTTGTCCTTCTCCACGGCCCCCACGGTGAAACCGGCTATGTCATATTCCTCAGGGTCGTACATGCCGGGCATTTCGGCGGTCTCGCCGCCCACGAGTGCGCAGCCTGCCTGACGGCAGCCTTCGGCCACGCCGGCCACGATGTCCTCCACCACGGCCGGTTCGTTCTTGCCCACGGCTACGTAATCAAGGAATATCAGCGGCTCGGCGCCCTGTGCCAGCACGTCGTTGACGCACATGGCCACGGCGTCGATGCCTACCGTGTCGTTCTTATGCATGGCGAAGGCCAGCTTCAGCTTGGTGCCCACGCCGTCGGTGCCACTGACCAATACAGGGTGCTTCATGCCGAGCGCGCCAAGGTCGAACATGCCGCCGAACGAGCCGATGCCGCCCATGCAGCCGAAGCGGTTGGTGCTCGCCACATGCTTCTTGATGCGGCTTACTACCTCGTATCCGGCCTCCAGATTCACTCCGGAAGCCTCATAATGCTGAGCCATACAGACTTTTATTTGAGAGTTTGCAGACGACTTTCAATCTCCTTGTATGCGCCGATTACATCGCCAAGGTCGCGACGGAAACGGTCCTTGTCCAGCTTCTTGTTGGTGTCCTTGTCCCACAGACGGCAGGTATCGGGGCTGATTTCGTCGGCCAGCACGATCTGACCGTCGGATGTCTTGCCGAACTCGATCTTGAAGTCAACTAATTTCACGTTGATCTTGTCGAACAGGTCCTTCAGCAGCTCGTTGATTCGGCCCGTCAGGTCGTAGATGGTCTTGAGCTCGTCGTAGGTGGCGGCGCCTACGGCCACTGCATGGTGGTCGTTGATCAGCGGATCGCCGAGAGCGTCGTCCTTGTAGCAGATCTCAAAAATGGTGTTGGGAGCGGGTGTGCCCTCCTCGATGCCCAGGCGCTTGGCCATGGAGCCGGCGATGATGTTGCGTACTATCACCTCCAGCGGGAAGATCTTCACCTTGCGGCAAACCTGGTCGCGGTCGTTCAGTGTCTCCACGTAGTGGGTGGGGATGCCGGCCTCTTTCAGCTTGTTGAAGATGATGGTCGTGATCTCGTTGTTGTACACGCCCTTGCTGCGAACGATGTCGTGCTTCAGATTGTTGAATGCCGTGGCGTCGTCCTTGTAGTGGATAATTACCAGGTCGTCGTTGTCGGTGGCATAGACCTGCTTGGCCTTGCCCTCATAAAGCATTTCTTTCTGTTCCATTTTTGTATTGTGTTTTAATTGTTTTTATATTTCCGTATTATATATTCACTATTCACTATTCACTATTCACTAATCCCTACTTCTTGCGGAAGTACGCGACGGCGTTTGCGAACAGGTTCTGGCTCTTGTTGCCCGGCACGTTTATCATCAGGCCCGGGGTGTAACGCTCGGAGTGTCCCATCTTGCCGAGAATCAGGCCGTCGGGGCTTACGATACCCTCGATGGCGCAGACGGACCCGTTGGGGTTCAGGGGTGAATCCATTGTCGGATTGCCCTCATGGTCGGCATACTGGAACGCTACCTGACCGTTCTTGAACAGGCGCTCGGCCAGTTCGGCGTTGATCGTGAAGCGGCCTTCGCCGTGGCTCATGGCTATCTGGTGGATGTCGCCGGTGTTGAATCCCTTGAGCCAGGGAGAAGCGGTGGTGCCTACGCGCGTGGCGGCAATCTGCGAGATGTGACGGTTTATGTCGTTGCGTGCCAGTGTGGGCGACTGCTCGGTGAGCTCGCCGATCTTGCCGTCGGGCAGCAGACCCGACTTTACCAGAGCTTGGAAACCGTTGCATATACCTATTATAAGGCCCTTGCGCTCCATCAGGCGTTCGATGGCGCTCTTGACCGCAGGGTTAAGCAGCACGGCCGAGATGAATTTGCCCGATCCGTCGGGTTCGTCGGCAGCAGAGAAACCGCCGGACAGCGCCAGGATGTTGCAGGCGTCGATGTTGTCGGCCATCTCGCGGCAGCTCGACTCCACGTCCTCGGCCGTCAGGTTGCGGAACACCATGGAACGAGTCTCGGCGCCCTCGCGCTCGAAGGCCGCGGCCATGTCGTAGTCGCAGTTGGTGCCGGGGAACACGGGCAGGAACACCACGGGATGTTCCACTGCCTCGCCGGGATATTCGGCCGCTGTCTTGCCCGCGCTGTCGGCGCAGGGTGCCGTGCCGCGCACCTCCGTGCGGTCGGCGAACACAGTGGCGAAGCGCTTGCGGTTCTGCTCGCGGAGTTCGGCGATGGTGAACTTCTCGCCGTTGAACGATACTGTCGGCCCGATGATGGTCTTGCCGATGTACATTGCATCCTCTATGCCGAGTATCGACGAGTCGTCGGCCTCGATCAGTATAGAGCCGTACAGAGTGTCGAACAGCAGGTGGTCGTTCGGAAGGTTGATTTCCGCGCCAAGATTATTGCCGAAACTCATCTTGGCCACAGCCTCGGCCACGCCTCCGCGCCCTATGGCCCATGCGGCGCGTACCTTGCCTTCGTCAATGGCCTTGTGCACGGCTTCGAACACGCGGGTCACGCTCTCGGAGTCTGGCATACCGTTGGTGCGTACGCGCGGGCTGACCAGGTGCAGCGAGTCGAGCGGCTGCTTGAATTCCGGGCTCACGGCCTTGGTGGCGTTGAGCGTGGTGACTGCAAAGGCTATCAGCGTCGGGGGCACGTTCAGGTGTCCGAAGGTGCCGCTCATCGAGTCCTTGCCGCCGATGGAGGGGAGACCAAGCTCCTTCTGCATGCGGAGCGCGCCTAACAGTGCGCTCAGAGGCTTGCCCCACGATTCGGGCGTGTGCATGCGCTCGAAATATTCCTGATATGAATAGCGCAGCTTGTGGAAGTCGGCTCCTGTTGCCACGGCCTTGGCGGCTGCGTCCACCACAGCCCATGCGGCACCGTGATACGGGCTCCATTCCGTCAGGTAGGGATCGAAGCCGTAGCTCATTATCGAGGCGGTGTCGGTGTGGCGCTTACCCACGGGGAGTTTCTGCAGCGACACCTGTGTGGGTGTACCGGCATATTTGCCGCCATACGGCATCAGCACCGTGGTGGCGCCGATGGACGAGTCGAACATCTCCTCCAGACCACGCTGGTCGGTGACGTTCATGTCGTCCAGGTTGTTAAGTATCTTGTCGCGGAGCGTGTCTCCGGGCACTGTGCGTGCGAACGGGTCGCGGCCGTCCACGGCCTGTATCTTCGCCACGGTGTATCGGGGAGCGCCTGCCGAGTCGATGAAGCTGCGTGCGATGTCGGCCACTGTCTTGCCGTGGCGGAACAGGCGCATGCGGCCCGTGTCCGTCACGTTGGCTATGTGGCGCACCTCGATGTTCTCCTCATGGCAGTAACGCTCGAACTCCTCGCGGTCCTTCGGGTCGACCACGGCCGACATTCGTTCCTGACTCTCGCTGATGGCCAGCTCTATGGGGTTGAGGCCGTCGTACTTCACGGTCACGTTGTCCAGGAATATGTCGAGACCGTCGGCCAGCTCACCGATTGCCACGCTGACGCCGCCGGCGCCGAAGTCGTTCGACTTCTTGACCAGGCGTGTCACCTCCGGACGACGGAACAGGCGCGACAGCTTGCGCTCCTCGGGCGCGTTTCCTTTCTGCACCTCCGAACCGCACACCTCAAGGCTGGCCTCGTTGTGCTCCTTGGACGAACCGGTGGCTCCGCCGATGCCGTCACGGCCCGTGCGGCCGCCGAACATCAGCACCACATCGCCCGGCGCGGGCGACTCGCGGCGCACGGCCTCAGCGGGAACGGCGCCGACCACGGCACCTACCTCAAGACGCTTGGCGGTGTACCCCGGATGGTATATCTCACGTACATGGCCTGTGGCCAGACCTATCTGGTTACCGTAGCTGGAATAGCCGGCTGCGGCGCCCTTGGTGATGACGCGCTGCGGCAGCTTGCCGGGCAGCGTGTCGGCCACGGGGGCGTAGATGTCGCCGGCACCGGTGACGCGCATTGCCTGGTAAACGTATGCGCGGCCCGACAGCGGGTCGCGGATGGCGCCGCCCAGACATGTGGACGCGCCGCCGAAAGGCTCTATCTCGGTGGGATGGTTGTGGGTCTCGTTCTTGAACTGCAGCAGCCAGCGTTCGGTCTCGCCGTCCACGTCAAGGTCCACATATATGGAGCAGGCGTTGTTCTCCTCGCTCTGTTCCAGGTCCTGCAACTTGCCGTGGGCCTTGAGCCAGCGGGCGCCGATGGTCGCGAGGTCCATCAGATGCAGGGGTTTCTCGTCGCGGCCAAGTTCATGGCGCATGTCGTGCCACAGCTTCAGGGCCTCGCGTATGTCGTCGGCCACGGGCGAATCCTCCACCTCGATGTTCTCCAGCCGGGTGGTGAAGGTGGTGTGGCGGCAATGGTCGCTCCAGTATGTGTCGAGTATGCGTATTTCGGCTTCCTGCGGGTCGCGTCCCTCGGAAGCGAAGTATTTCACGGCCTCCATGAGGTCGTCGGTGCTCATGGCCAGGCCCATGCTGACGCGGAGGGCGTCGGCGTCCTCGCGCGACATGGCGGAGAAGCCCTCGATGGCGCCCACGGGCGTCTCGGCACCGCGTTCCGGCAGCGCGAGGCGCGACATGTCCTTCTCGCGGTTCTCCACGGCGTTGATCAGGTAACGGGCCACGCGCTCGCGCTGTTCGGGCGTGAGGGTGTCGTCGAAGATGTAAAGGCGTGCGGAGGTGATCTCGATGTCGGCGCCGGGCTGGATCAGGCGTACGCAGGCGCGGGCGGCGTCGGCGCGCTGGTCGAACTGGCCGGGCAGCGGCTCGACGGCCAGGCTGGGTACGCCTTCAAGGTCGAGAGTGTCGGTCACCGTGTCGGTGGCGCGCTCGCCGAACACCGAATAGCGGGTGCTTTCAAGCAGCTCGGGCGAAAAACCGAACAGGTCGTACACGGCCACAATGCGCAGCGATTTGAGTCCAAGTCCCAACGTATTGTTGAGTTCGCGGCGAAGGCTCTCGGCCTCGCTGCGGAATTCAGGACGTTTCTCTACAAATATTCTGTTTGCCATATATATGATACGGATAAGCTTTTATAGCGGATGATTTAGTCTTGATGCGGATTGTCGCTCAGGGCTGCGGCTCAGATTACCGTGTCCAGCACTTTCTGCGCCTGTTTGCGGCGGTAGTCGGCGAGTTTTTCGGCCAGTCCGGGATCGGACACCGCCATGATTTCAACCGCGAGTAAGGCGGCGTTCTTTGCACCGTCGATGGCCACTGTTGCCACGGGGATGCCGGTGGGCATCTGCACTGTGGACAGGAGCGAGTCCATGCCGCGGAGTGCCTGTGACATCACGGGAACGCCGATCACGGGGAGGGTAGTTTTCGAGGCGACCACGCCTGCCAAGTGCGCTGCGCCACCGGCACCGGCGATGTAGGCGCAGAAACCGCGCTCGCGGCCGTCCTTAAGCCATTCGGTCAATGCTTCCGGAGTGCGGTGCGCGCTGTATACGCGCTTGTCGTATTCCACTCCAAAACTGTCCAGAATCTCGAACGCTCCCTTCATCACCCCCAAGTCGGAGGCAGAGCCCATTACTATTCCAACCTTCATCTGTATATCTGATTTTTAACCTTAACTTCAACCTTGACACCGGTCTTGACATCGGCCATGATTTCAGCGTTGTCGTATGCTTTGGAGCCGGTGAAAAAACGCGCGCAGGCGTACGGCCATGACCATACGCCTGCGCATCGTGATTCTTCAGCATGTCGGATTCCGCGTTATATGCCCGCACACGTCGTTTCTGTCGCATCTGGTGCTGTTCGAACCAGTGACAGTGAAAATGCGGATGTTTTGACCTTGTGCTCGCTAACGTTCTGACCGACATATTATTTACGGCACACCGGGCGCCGATTGTTTTGCAGCGGCACACCGGGCGCCGCTTTTAGTACAGAAAGTGGGACTCGAACCCACACAGCCTCAACGGCCAAGGGATTTTAAGTCCCTCGTGTCTACCATTCCACCATTTCTGCCTCTATCCGAAACCTCATTTGGTTTCTACGAAGCATCTTTTGAGTCTCGCTGAAACCCTCTTTTTAGTTCCGTCTAATAGAGATTGCAAAATTAATAATAAATCTTGAATTTTGAAAATATTGACCGATAAAGATTTTCTGAGAATTACGGATCTCCGAGGCACCCCGCTATAAATCATCGTCGTAAGGTAATACTTCGGTGGAATGTAGTTCTATTGAAGATGTATTTTCTATCGGAATGTGGCATAAATCTCAAAAACGTGTAAAATTAGGCGTTTGATAATCTCAAAAACGTGAAATTGGCGATAAAATGTGTAACTTTGCAACTGCTTAGATTTGCAGAACATGAACGAGACAGAGATAAAGGCGATACATATAGCGGATTTCGATTATCCGCTGCCGGACGAGAGGATAGCGAAGCATCCGCTTGCGGACCGCGCGGCGTGCAAGTTGTTTGCAGCCGACAATCGGGGTAACGTGAATCATACCGTTTTCAGCGAGTTGCCGGATCTTCTGAGTCCGGACACCATAATCTGCTGCAACGACACGCGCGTCATCAATGCGCGCATCGAGATGCACAAGCCCACCGGCAGCCGCATCGAGATCTTTCTGCTGGAGCCGGTCGAGCCGCACGATTACGTGCTGATGTTTCAGGAACGGCAGCGGTGCGTGTGGCGTTGCCTGGTGGGCAACCGCAAGCGCTGGAAAGAGGGTGAACTGGTGAAGGAGATAGACGTGAACGGCTCGGTGTGCCGTCTGCGCGCCCGCATTCTCGGCGAGGCTCCCGGCAACAGCTTCGACATCGCGTTCGAATGGGACGGCGCCCACAACTGGGCCGACATCGTTGAGGCTGCGGGTCGCATTCCTATCCCGCCGTACCTGCACCGCGAATCGGAGGCGAGCGACACAGATGATTATCAGACCGTCTACGCACGTATGCAGGGCTCGGTGGCCGCTCCGACGGCCGGTCTGCATTTCACCGACGAACTGATGGATCAGATACGTAGCCGCGGCATCGAATTCCATCCCGTCACTCTGCATGTGGGTGCCGGCACGTTCCAGCCCGTGAAGTCGGAGGAGATAGGCGAGCATCCCATGCACACGGAAAAATTCACCGTCACGCCCGAGACTCTCGGAGCCATAATCAGGCAACTTGAGACCGGCAAGCCTGTAACGGCGGTCGGCACCACGTCGGTGCGCACCCTCGAATCATTGCCTTATATCGGCCGGCATCTTCTTACGGGGGCCGACAATCCATACAGCGTGTCGCAGTGGGAGGCATACGAATCCGAGCCGTTCGACACGTTGCCGGCACTGAAGGCTCTGTATGACAGGCTGGTTGATCCCGACAGCGACGTGCCGGCATCGATGGAGACATCCATCATGATCGCACCGGGATTTCAGTGGCGCATCGTGTCGGCGATGGTCACCAATTTCCATCAGCCGCAGTCGACGCTGCTGCTGTTGGTCAGCTCGTTTCTCGGCAATGACGAAAACGGCACGCCGTTGTGGCGCGGCTATTACGACCGGGCGTTAGAGAACGGCTACCGCTTCCTCAGCTACGGCGACGCCTGCTATTTTACACGAAAGTAATGGCGATAGTAAAGGTACACTACGATGCGGGCAGGGAGTGGGAGAGAGTCCGGCTCCCCGGGTCGAAAAGCATAGCGGCCCGCGCGTTGGTGTGCCGTTATGTATATGGGCTTGATACAGAGCTTGTAAACCTGCCGGACTGCGACGATACGATAGAATTGTCCGAGGCATTGCGTCGACTGTCGGAACGAATCGACAAGCCGTTGCTGCGTTTGGAAGAATTCGGCGAACTGCCCCCCTGCGTCATGGAGTTCAATCTGGGCAACGGCGGCACGTCGCTGCGTTTCTTCGTGGCGCTGGCGGCGTCGTTGCCCGGCCTGACGGCATACGTGGACTGCGCGCCGGGACTGAAACGGCGTCCTCTCGCACCGTTGCTTGACGAGCTGAGACACCACGGCGCCGAGATAGAATGTCTGGAACGCCCCGGCTACGCGCCGCTGAAAATCACCGGTCGGCGTCTCACCGGCAATGAGCTGACGGTAAGCAGCCGGCAGAGCTCGCAATTCCTTTCGGCGTTGCTGATGGCCTCGCCATTATGGGATATCAAGGGGGCGCCGATAGTGCCTGACGTCACCGTATCGAAACCTTACGTCGAGATGACGCGCAAGGTGATGGAAAGTTTTTCCAAATCACCGGAACGATACGAGATAGAGGCCGACTGGTCGGCAGCAAGCTATTTTTACGAATTGGCACTTGCCGTGCCGGGCCGCAAATTATATATCGAGAATCTGACCGATGCGGAGCATTCCATACAGGGCGACAGCGAGACGCAGAATGTCTTCGCATTTTTAGGCGTGGGAACGCACCGCGCGGAAGATTCGGCAACTGGGGCGGTGCTTGAAGGAGACGCGAGGGCCACACGCGCTCTTGCCGATACCGGCCTGTCCCTCAGGCTCGACATGGGCGACACGCCCGACCTCGTGCCGGCTCTGGCAGTGGGGATGTGTCTGGCCGGCATACCGTATGTCTTTGAGAATGTCGGCGCCCTGCGCGTCAAGGAGTCCGACCGTCTGCAGGCACTGTGCGCGGAGCTGCATAAGGCCGGATTTGCCGTGCATGTGGCCGATGACATCGCCGGGGATGGCGTCCCGATGCCCCGGGAGACGCCGACGGTAAGCCTGGTATGGAAGGGTCAGAGATACCCCGTGGCCGACGACGAGACCTTCGAGGCCTGGAACGACCACCGTATCGCCATGGCAATATCGATATTGGCAACCCGCTTGGGCTGGCTCGGAATCAAGGACGGCGAAGAGGTGGCCAAATCCTTCCCCGGCTTTTACAATGAACTTGGCTGCCTGGGCTTTAAGATAACCGGCATCCGGATCTGAGTTTTAAGTGCAAATTTTACATTTGTTACACTTATTTTGCAATTTGAAAGAAAAGTTGTACATTAGCGGAAAATTAGGATGAAAAACAACATTATTCATTAAAATCCGCTTACTTATGAGACTTTCCTATCATCTGTTGGCGACTCTGCTTCTTGCATGCGGCCTATGGACTGCGGCAGATGCGCAGACGGTCGCCAAGGTCTCGTCGCACAGAGCGATCAAGACAGTGCCGGTTGCGAAAGTATTGAGCTACAGCACGACCGAGACGAGTCAGACCATTCCGATGACACGCCGTCAGGCCCGTCAGGCCGGCGTTCAAAGTCCCGCATCGCGCCCCGCGTAATGTCCTCCGCCCCGTCGCTGGCGCCCAACATCGTGCTGCGCGGCGAGGTGGTGGACGCCGACACATGGCTCCAGGCGCCGGCTGCGTACGACATCTCGCAGATCCTCGTGACCAACGGCACGGCATCGTTCAAGAAATTAGGCTCGATGCGTCTGGCCTACAGTATGATGTACGACAACTGGGACGGCATCCTTTACGCCTCGGGAGTCTCGGCCGAATTGGGCGACGTGTCGTACGACGTGGACCTATACCGCATCTCCACCTGGAAGAACTATAAGTCGTGGCTCGGCGACGATCCCACGTTCATAGCGGGCAGCGACTGCGCACGCGACCCCTCCACGGGCGATGTCTATTCCTGCGTGATGGGTGTGAACTCCAAGCCGTGCTGGGCTCAGAATAACTTCCATCTTGTGGACGAGTACACTGCCGGACCTAAGGAAATCATCAAGATTCTTCCCGAGACCCTTATAGCCGTGGGATGTACCAATGCCGGACAATATTACGCCATGGGTGCCAGCGGCAAGTTCTACAAGGTGGAGAAGGCGACCGGCGAGCTGACCCTGGTGGCGCAGACCGACGTGGAATCCACTTATAAGTGCAGCGGTTGTGTCAACGACGACAACAATACGTTCCTGATGACCTACGCCAACGACACGGAGGCCGGCCTGGTGGAGATAGACCTCGCCACGGGCGCCACCGTCACGCTGGCCAAGTTCCCGGACGGACAGCAGGTAGCCGGACTCCATATCGCCAAGCCTATGGCGCAGGCCAAGGCCCCGGCCGTTCCCGGACTTGAGGTCACGCCCCGAGGAGCCGAACTCAAGGCTGACGCAAAGATTACCCTTCCGGTGACGCTCAACGACGGCACCCCCGCCGCCGGCGAGACCTTCACCTGGAAAGTCTACGTCAACGACGAGCCCAAGGCTACAGGCACGGCCAAGGCCGGTGTGGCAGCGGAGGCTGAAATCACAGTGGAGACTGCCGGATCATACGAAGTGGCTGCCGTGGTGTCCAACGCAACCGGCGACTCGCCGCAGGCCCTGATCAAGACATATATCGGACCCGGAGTGCCCAAGACTCCCGCCAATGTAGCCCTCGTCCTGAACGGTTCGAATGCTACCCTCACATGGGACGCCGTGACCGAAAGCAACGGCGGATGGTTCGACGCCCGGGCCGTGACGTATAACGTGATGGACGAGACCGGCAAGGCCGTGGCCACAGGACTCACCGAAACCACCTGGTCCACCACACTCGACGTGCCCGCCGGCACATACCGCCGCGTAAGCTACTCGGTGAAGGCCGTGAACAACAATGTGGAATCCGAGGCAGGCCGTTCCAATGTTATCGGGCTGGGCAACTACACGGCGCCCATGAGCATGAATCTCGAACAGCGTGACAAATTCGACGAACACACCGTGATAGACGCCAACACCGACCGCAACACGTGGCGCTATTACGACGGGCACACCATATATACATATCACGACAGCAACAACGGCGACGACTGGCTGATGAGCCCGCCGGTATATCTGGAAGGCGGCAAGGTCTACGAGTTTACCACCACACTGGCCGCATCCAGCAACTATTCTCCCGAGAAGATCGAGGTGAAGTACGGCACGGCGCCCACCGTGGAGGCCATGACATCCACCGCCATCGAGCCTGTAGAGTTCACGCGTTCGGAGCCCCGCGACATGCACGGCATGCTGCGCCCGGCCACCAGCGGCCTGTATCACATCGGCTTCCACGCCATCTCGCGTCACGGCCGCTACCGCATCACGCTCTATTCCTACGACGTGCAGGAGGCCGTGGATCCGGCCACTCCCGAAGCTCCCTCGGAGATGACGGTGACCCCCGCCGCCAACGGCGACCTGAAGGCCACCGTAGCCTTCAAGGCTCCCGCCAGGCTTGTGGTAGGCACCCCGATATCGGGTAACGTAAGCTGCCGCATCTATCGCGGCGAGACCCTTGTCACCACACTCTCGTGCACCCCGGGCGAGGCAGCTTCGTACGAAGACGCCACCGTGCCCGAAAAGGGAACGTACGAATATGTCGTAAGGGCGGTTAACGGCGAAGTGGAAGGCCTCGCCGCACGCGTGTCGGCATACGTGGGTCCCGCCACACCCGCCAATG
The DNA here is from genome assembly GCA_902796035.1 of uncultured Bacteroidales bacterium. Lineage (GTDB taxonomy): Bacteria > Bacteroidota > Bacteroidia > Bacteroidales > Muribaculaceae > Lepagella. Next base: position 51,161 of record CADBNR010000015.1, read on the forward strand.
TGACGGGCGTGAACCTGTGGCAGAGCGGCATGAACGTGAACATGACCTGGCAGCCCGTCACCACCGATGTGGACGGCAAGGAGATTCCCGCCGCCAACGTGACCTACGACGTTTACCAGGGCATTGTGCATGAGGATGGGCTCCATATCGGCAACAAGCTGAACTCCACACCGCTCACCGACACGAAGTTTGCCGCCGAGCTGGAACAGAATCCCGATGACCAGATGTTCCTGTACCTGCTGGTGCGCGCCAACAACCGCGACTCCAACGGCAGCTTCACCTCAGGCGCGGCCATCGTGGGCAAGCCTTACAAGCTGCCCGTGCGCTACAGCGCCGCTCCGAGCGAGAACCTGGCCATAGTGGCCGGAGGCGCCGGTACGGTGGGCCGTGGCTCGGATGCAGAGTCGATGCATTCGGCCGACAACGACGGGTTCTTCTACTACATATCCAACGCCACCGCCTCCGAGACATATCTGGAGACCGGACGCATAAACCTCAATGTCGAGAAGCCAATCCTGACCCTCTGTGCATGGAGAGTGTCGGGCGAGGACAACAACCTGCTGAACGTCTACGTGAAGAAGGGCGGTGAGATAAACAAGGTGCTGAGTGTCGACAACAGCACGCTGAGCATAGGAAAATGGAACAAGATCCGCGTGGACTTAGGTGCCTACAAGGGTGAGACCGTGCAGCTGCGCATAGGCAGCGAGGCCCGCGGCATAGCGGTGAACTTCCTGGACAACATCACGGTGAAGGACGAACTTGACTACGACGTGGCCGCCCACAGCATCGACGTTCCATTGGGCGCAAGCTCGCAGGAGGAGTTCGACGTCACGGTCACGGCCGGCAACGAAGGCGTCAAGACAGCCACCGGCGTGAGCGTGGAACTGATACGCGAAGGCAATGTCGTAGACACCAAGACCATGGCCGATGTGGCTCCCGACGCGTTCGGCACGGTGACTTTCAGGCAGAAGCTCAACTCCGCCGAGCGTAAGGCCACATTCCAGGCCCGCCTCGTGCTTGAAGGCGACGGATACCTTGACAACAACCTCACAGGCAAGGCCACTGTGGCGCGCAACGTTTCCAAACTGCCCGTGGTGGAGAACCTGACGGGCGCGGGCGCCGGCAACGACAACGCGCTGACCTGGGACGCCATCGACACGAGCCGTCCAGTGGACCGCGAGATAATAGAGGACTTCGAGAGCACGGTGTCCTGGGCCGACCAGCTGGACGGCTGGGCGTTTGTGGACGTGGACGGCGGCGATTGCGGCGGTTTCAAGCAGCTTGAAATCCCCGGCCATCCCCTCTATACTCCAGCTTCGTTCTACGTGTTCGACGCCTCGCTCGATAAGATCCAGGAAGCCGGTGACGCCGCCCTGTTCGCCGCCCACAGCGGCTACAAGTACCTGGCTTCCATGTACGTGCTGTATCAGAACGTGGACGACTGGGCCATCTCGCCCCTGATCACCGACAACGAGCAGACCATATCGTTCTGGGCCGCAGGCCTCGGCGCCTCGGACTATGAGAACATCGAGGTATGGACCAGCAGCCTTGACTCCACAGATCCGCAGGACTTCACCAAGCTCAAGGATTATCCCCGCTTCGCAGGCACCTGGAGGGAATACACCGCCAAGATGCCGGCAGGCACCAAACGCTTCGCCATCCGTTCCTATTCCAAGGACGGCTTCATGCTCCGCATCGACGATGTGCGGTACATGGCGCGCATGGCATGGGACAACCTCGTGCTGAAGGGCTATAACGTTTACTGCGACCGCGTCCTTCTCAACGAGGCGCCGCTTGCCGCAGCATCGTTCGCTCACCTGGACGGCGCCGCCGCCGACCACACCTATCATGTCACGGCAATCTACGACAAGGGCGAGAGCGAGCTGAGCGCGCCTCTGACTCTGTCGAGCAGCGGTGTCGGCAGCGTCAGCGGCGACACGCAGGCCGTGGTGTTGGTTGACGGCCGCAACATCGTGGTTAGCTGCGAGGATTCCGCTTCCGTGGCCGTGACAGCCGCAGACGGACGCATGGTCTACACCGGCAAGGGCAGTGCCCGCGTCGGCGTGGCTCCCGGCATCTACGTAGTGACCGTAGGACACCGTGCCGTCAAGGTAATGGTGCGCTGATCATAAATTAAAGAGAATCCCGCCGCAGGCACTGTCATGTGACGGGATTCTTTTTTATTTTTTTAACTTAAAAATACTTAATTTGGTGACAAAGTTTGCTAAAATGCAAAATATTCCATACATTTGTTGCCGAAAAGCACGATAATAACAACTAAAAGATAAATAAATGAAGAAAATCTTTACACTGATTTCAGCGGCGGTGTTGGGACTGTCGGCATACGCCGATGGTCTGCCGGTGCCGTACATCGCTGAGAATTCCGGTTACGACAACTGGGACATCAAGAACCTGAACGAAGATGCTCAGGAATGGCAGAGAACCACAGGGGAGTACGGCTTTGCCAACTGTAACAAGGGCTTGAAATATAAATATAACAGCTCGATGGCCGCCAATGACTGGGCCATCAGTCCTGCAATCCATCTTGAAGCCGGGAAAGAGTATAAGATAAAGTTTGCTTACAAAACAGGAAATGGCAGCTTTGAAGAAAAACTTGCTGTCTGGTTCGGCACCGGAAATACCCCTGAAACACTTCAGCAAGGCACTCAGCTTCTCGATTTTTCCGGAACGGAAGCAGGCGTAACGAAAGTGGAATTGTTTACTCCTACTGCGGACGGTGACTATTATATAGGCGCATACGCTCATTCCGAAAAAGATAAATATTATATCTATTTTACGGGCGTATCAATAGCCGAGAATGTATTTGTCCCCGCAACTGTCTCGGCTTTTACAGTGACACCTGACGCCAGTCGCGCTCTTGAAGCCAAACTGACCTGGACACTCCCCACGACAGACATTGACGGTGCGCCTTTCGGTGACGGTGTGGCAGTTGAGTCCGTAACCGTTTATCGCGACGGCGTGAAAGTAGCCGATCTCGCCGGCACGGCCACTGAATGGACAGACGATGCCGAAAATGGTCTTACAGCAGGTAAGCACAAGTATGAAGTGGAAGTGACCGTAAACGGAACCAAGAGTGCCAAAGTTGCCGTGAATTCGTCCTACATAGGCCCGGTCGAGGCATTTAACCTTCCCCTCGTCTATAGCCTCAATAGCCTCAATGATGTTTCAGCTGATGATTTCTCTACTTTCTTTACAGTGATACAAGGAAATGGATCCCATGTAAAAAGAACATGGCAATTCACTCCCAGTTCATACTCCGGTAACAGTGTTGTATTGGCCCCGGCTACCGACCAGCCTGAAGATGATTGGCTGCTGTTGCCCGGCATAAAAGTGACAAAGGCAGGTACCTACCGTTTTGGCATTGACTTAAGCAAGAGCGGAATTAAAGGACATATCGATATCAAATATGGTAAGAATGTTGACGGTCTGACACCCGGTATCGCCGGCCTTACCGGTAAAGTAGGCACTTATAAGGAAGACCCCATTTCCAGTCACACATACCGTTATTATACGTTCTCGTTCGATGAGCCGGGAGAATATACCATCGCACTTCACGCCTGCGCTGCATCTGCTGATGATAGCTCCTACTCGGTGTATGGTTTCAGTGTGGAGGAATGGCATGACGCAGCACTTAATGTAACCGACCTGACTGCGGAAATTGTAGGCAACGACATAAAGGTAAGCTGGACCAATCCATCAAAGACCTCCTGCGGCAACGACATAACCGAACTGGTGAAAGTCGAGGTTTACCGCGACGGTGAGTTGGCCGGAACCGTTACCGAAGGTCTCGTGCCGGGTGCTGCCTGCTCGTTTACCGACGTGGCACCGGCAGCCGGCATTTACTTATACAAGGTGGTGGCTTATAACGGCGAGTTCGCTCCCGACGCCGCAGCTCCCGAAGTGCGGTCGGCATGGGTAGGCGACAAACTGCAGGAACTTCCTTTCGAGTATAAGTTCGGTAGCGCAAGTCAGGGTACATACGCTCTCTTTACTCCTGAGAAAATCAATCCAGATGATCCTGACTGGTCGTTCGGCACCCAAGGTGCGAAATTGGCATTGAAAAATAAAGACCTTTATACGCCTAACTCTCGACTTTACACACCTCCTTTCAAATTAGCCCCCGGATATTATGATGTGACTCTCACAATACAGAGTCCATGTAACAAGTACGGCATGAAAGTAGGTTATGCAATGGAATCCGACGCCCAAAACATCAAGGGCAATACCATAGTGCAATTAGGGGATAAATACCATCCTGGTGACAAATTGTTCCGTATTAAGGTGGACGACGAGGGTCGTGGTATGTTTGTGGCTATTGCTAATGATATTACTGCTGAAAGTTCTACCTACGACCTGATCATCTCTGGAATCAAGATCGAACGCACCAAGATTATCCCGGCCGTTGCCACAGACATCACGGTGACGCCCGCCGAGGACAAGAGTCTGCAGGCTACCGTAAGCTGGACGAACCCGACCACAAGCAATGTGGAAGGCGAGACTCCCGAACTCACAAAGGCTGTGGTTTACCGCAATGATGTGGAGATCGGAACCGTGACTGAAGGTCTGGTCCGCGGCGAGACTTCAAGCTTCGTCGATGAGGAAGTGCCCGAAGCCGGAACGTATACCTACAAGGTCGAGATTTATTCCGCCGACGGCTGCGCTGCAGCTACGGGCGTAGTCAGCCCCTGGATCGGCGCCGGCAAGGATCTGCCGTACGAATCCGCAAAGGGAGACTGGACCATCCTGAACCTCAATGGCGATACTACAGCCGGGGGCAATCCGATAAGCTGGAGCGAAAAAAGCAATGGCGACCTCAGCATCATGAGCTACAAGAACGTGGCTGACGACTGGGCAATCACTCCGCGTCTGAACTTCCAGACAGGTTACCTCTATACCATTTCCTGCTATCCTACCAAGGGCCCGGACCCCAGTAGCAAAGTGACCGAGGATATGCGCGTTCAGCTCCACTTCGGTACAGGAATCACCGCAGATGAAATGACCATTAAACTTGCTGACATAGGTCCTTTTAAAGCCAAAGCGGAGAAGGAACTGTATACTGTACAGGTTTTGGCTGTTGATCCGTCAGAACTTGTCGAGCCTGCAGCAGAGGACGAAAATTCGGATACTCCCGATGTTCCCGACACGAGCAAAGCCATCAAGGTTCCCGCAGGTGTTGGTACTCTCGGACTCCACTGCGCTCAGAAGACCGACGAAATCTACATCCGCGAGTTCAAGGTGGACGGCGGCGTAAACACCGATCCTAATCCCGGAACCGGTATCCGCGACATCTTCGGCGACGGCGAGAACCTGCTTGGTGCCGATGCACGCGACATCACGGTCTATGACCTGGCCGGACGCGCCGTCATGAGCGCCGACAGCTTCGAGAGTCTCGATGCCAAGCGTCTCGCAAAGGGCACTTACATCGTCACCGGCCACGTGAACGGCAAACGCGTTTCCGCCAAGGTGGCTTTCTGATAAAGAATAGACCATAAAGGCTTTCTGATAGAGGAAAAGACCAAAGGCTTTCTGATACGGAAAAGACCAAAGGCTTTCTGATAGAGGAAAAGACCAAACACTTTCTGATACGAAAAAGACCTAACACTCTTAATGAGAAACAGCCTCTCCGAGGCAACAAATTCGAGGTGACAAAATTTTTATTTGCACGGTTTAAGGATATTAGGTATATTTGCGGTGATTCAAGACTAATAAACCAATATCACATACATAGAGCATTCAGATAATATGAAATTTCTAAAGACAGCGATGATATGCCTGGGGCTGGTCTCGGCGGCTCACGGGGCGCAGGCAGCCGGCAATGTGCGCCTGCAGGGGGCCATGGTCTACAGCGATCTGTGGACCGTGCAGGACGAGTCGGGCAATTATCCCAACCCCATGAATCCCGGTGTATATACCGTGTCGGCCAAACCGGACGGAGCCGTGACAATGCTGCACCGTGTCAACGATTTCTACCAGATTAAAGCAGCAATCAACACCAACGGAATATTCTACGCCATCACCGAGCAGGGCGAGGAGGAACAGTATTTCCTTGAATCGTATTCGGCCTCGACGTGGACGCGCAGTTCCAAGGAGGAGATAGACAAGTGCAACGTGCCCAGCGACATCACTTACGATCCGGTGACCAAGAAATACTACGGATTCTTCTGGAGCGACGAGGATCAGGAATATTCGCGGTTCTGCTCCTGGAGTCCGGTCTACGGCGAGGCTGTGGATATCCGCGAGAGCATGGATCGATGCTGCTTTGCCATCGCTGCCAACAAGGCCGGCGAGATCTACGGCATCTGGGGCTATACCGGCTGGCTGATCAAGGTTGACCCCAAGACCGGCCAGTACGAACAGATAGGCACCACCGGCGTATATCCGGGCGAGAACACCAACTCCCTTTGCTTTGACGACGCCACGGGCAAGCTCTACTGGACGGCCTGCGAGGAACGCAACCGTCAGGGTACGGTGACCCGCAAGTCCGGAATCTACGAGATAGACCTGACCACCGGCAAGGCTACGCTACTTCGCGATTTCGACAACAACGAATGCTTCGCCGGAATGTGGGTGCTGCCGTACGAGATGGGCGACGACGTGCCGATGGCGCCGGAGAACGTGCGGATTACTCCCGACGACGTGAACCACACACTGAGCTGGACCGCTCCAGCGAAAAAGCGTAACGGCGAGGCCCAGGATCCCGCAACGCTGACTTACCGCGTTGTCGACGCCATGACCGGCATGGATGTGCTGACTGATTACAAGGGAACTTCGTGGCAGTGCACGCTGCCGCGGGTGGACGGCCATGCCGCTTACCAGTACACGGTGTATGCCTCCAACGACGAAGGGGAGGGCGAAGGTGCCGTCTCCAACAAATATTACGACGGCCCGGGCTATAACATACCCTTCGTCGAGGGCTTCGACTCCAGGGAATATTTCGGCTACTGGAGCGTAGTCGACATGAACGGCGCAAATACCTGGCAGTACGACACCGTCAAGAAGAACATATTCAACAAATACGACGACAATAACACCGCAGCCGACGAATGGATATTCTCGATGCCGTTCTACATGGAGGCGGGCAAGACCTACGAGCTGAGCTTCGACGCCAACTGCGAATACGACAACCGCGACAAATATGCCGAGGATTTCGAATTCTGGCTGGCCAAGGGCAACGAGCCTGAGCTGAAGACGGAGCGGATTGTGAGGTATGACAAATTCCTGTCGCAAGACGTTCAGCACAAGCGCGTGATATTCACGCCTCAGGAGGGGGGACGCACATGGCTCGGCATACATACCGATTCGCCTGCCACCCACTGGAACCTTATCATAGACAACGTGGGGATCCGCGAGGTGAACAGCAACGTGCCCACGGCCGTGACCGACCTTAGTCTTGAACCCGGCGCACAGGGTGCGCTGACGGCGCGGCTCAGCTGGACCACTCCGACTCTGGACGCTAACGGCAACGCACTGCAGAGCGAACTGGCCGTGAGCGTGTACCGCGACAACGACACGGAGCCTGTGAAGGTGTTCGATAACACCGGCCTTGGCAAGCAGATGGAATGGACCGACACGCCGGAGGCAAGCGGTATGCGCATGTACCGCGTCGTGGCCTCCACGGCCGACGGCATGGGACCCGAGGCCGAGGTGTCGGGATTCGTGGGCGTCGACACGCCCGGAAGCCCGCAGAACCTTACCGTGACCGAGCATGACGGATATGTCGAGCTGAAATGGGATGCTCCCGTAGCGGGCGAGCACGGCGGATGGTTTGACGCTACGGGCCTGACATATCGCATAGTCCGCAGCAACGATGCCGAGGTGCTATCGACCGACTGCGCAGAGACCGCATGGAACGACCGCACGCTGGACCTGAAGAAACAGAACTTCCTGTACTATCTGGTCACTACATATTCCGGCACGCAGAAGGGCGGCTGGGCCAACAGCACGTCGGAGATATACGGCCGCGCTTACACCGCGCCCCTGACCGAGACGTTCCCGAAGGCCGACATGACATGGTATCCCTGGATTTCGGAGAGCGACGGACCCAACTATATGTGGGGTCTGGAGGAGGCCGGCGTGAACCCGGAGTGCTCGGACCAGAACGGCGACCTGGGCCTGGTGATGATGGCCTCGACGGCCGACAATGCCGGCGTGACGGGCGAGTTCTCGTCGCCCAAGGTGAACACGTCGCAGCTGGAGAAACCGCAGCTCGGCTTCTGGATATGGCATTCCAAGGCGCAGGACGCCGATAAGAACGAGGCCCTGCAGGTGCTGGTAAGAGTGCAGGGAGGTGAGTGGACGCCTGTGGGCGATCCCATCCTTCGCGACAATGGCACCGAGGGCTGGCAGCGTCATGTGCTGCCGTTGCCGCAGGCCGACGCCCTCAGGGTGATGTTCCGTGGCAAAGCCTTGGGCGGAGGCAATATCCATCTTGACAACATCTCGTTCGAGGAGGGCGACGGGTCAGGAGTGGACGGCATTGCCGCCGATGACCTGAAGCCTGTGGAATGGTACACGCTCCAGGGTGTGCGCATCCCGGCTCCCGAAGCACCGGGTGTCTACATCCGTCGTCAGGGCGACAAGACCTGCAAAGTGATCAGGTAATGGAAGGAGCGCTGATAATATTGGGCGTGACCATCGTGGTGGGCGTGGTGTTATACCTCGCCGACCGTCTGCATGGGCGCAGGAAAGAAGAATTGTCGGAAACGGAAACCCCGGAGACTGCGGAAGCGGCCTCCGGGGCGGCCGCGACGGAACAGCCGGCAGCCACGTCCGAGACGCCGGAGACAGGGAAGCACGGGCCGCTGTGCTGCGGTCAGCACCTGGTGTGCGAGAAGTATCCGCCGACGGACAAGATAATATATTACGACGACGAGGAGCTGGACCGCTTCGCCGGCCGCAGCGGCGACGACTACACCGACGAGGAGATAGAGGAATTCCAGGAGGTGCTGATGACGCTGCGTCCCGAAGACGCATTGGGATGGTCGCGAAGCGTGGAACAGAGGCACATAACGCTTCCCGCCGACGTGCGCGACGGCCTGATGCTGCTCATTACGGAGACGTGAAGAAGATATAAAGATGAAATTTTTTTAGAAAATATTGCGAAAAATTTTGCGGAATAGAAAAATTGTAGTAATTTTGCACTCGCAATCGGGCGATTAGCTCAGCTGGTTTAGAGCGTCTGCCTTACAAGCAGAGGGTCTGCGGTTCGAATCCGTAATCGCCCACCGATTCAGACGTGAGTCTGTAATTCTTTTCATACTTAGTTTTTTCGGGCGATTAGCTCAGCTGGTTTAGAGCGTCTGCCTTACAAGCAGAGGGTCTGCGGTTCGAATCCGTAATCGCCCACTCCCCACAAACCCCCCGTCCGTCTTTCCTCTCCGGAGGAAAGGCGGACACCTCTTTTTATATATTATATATCCGAGTTTTAAATCATGAATAGTACCCCTGCGGAATACCTCTTTTTATACCTCAACTTTTTTTTGTAATTTTGCGTATAGATTATGTAGACCTTGTGCAAAGGCGCACAGGGTCGGGGAAATTGCATAATAATCACGAATATACCCATGAGCACAGACATGCACGACGAGTCGGGGCGCGTTATTGACGAAGCCACCAACTCGGAATATAAATATGGTTTTACGTCGGACATCGACACAGAAATAGTGCCGCCGGGCCTTGACGAGGATGTGATACGTCGCATATCGGCCATCAAGCAGGAGCCGGAGTGGCTGCTGGAATTCCGTCTCAAGGCGTTCCGCTACTGGCAGACGCTGACGCCGCCCACGTGGGCGCATCTGGACATCCCGCCAATCGATTTCCAGGCCATCAGCTACTATGCCGCGCCGAAACAGAAGGCGTTGAAGAAGTCGATGGACGAGGTGGATCCGGAGCTGGTCAAGACTTTCAACAAGTTGGGCATAAGCCTGGAGGAACAGAAGCGGCTGGCCGGCGTGGCCGTAGACGCCGTGATGGACTCCGTGTCGGTCAAGACCACGCACCGCGAGGCCCTGGCCGAGCTCGGCGTGATATTCTGCTCGTTCTCCGAGGCCGTGCGCGAGTATCCTGACCTGGTACGCAAATATCTCGGCACCGTAGTGCCTTACCGCGACAACTACTATGCCGCGCTTAATTCGGCGGTGTTCTCCGACGGCAGCTTCGTGTACATCCCCAAGGGTGTGCGCTGCCCGATGGAACTCAGCACCTATTTCCGCATCAACGCCTCGGGCACAGGCCAGTTCGAGCGCACGCTGATAGTGGCCGACGACGACTCGTATGTGTCGTACCTTGAGGGTTGCACAGCACCGATGCGCGACGAGAACCAGCTGCATGCCGCCATCGTGGAGATAATAGTGGAGGAACGCGCCGAAGTGAAGTATTCGACGGTACAGAACTGGTATGCCGGCGATGCCGAGGGACGCGGCGGCGTCTATAACTTCGTGACCAAGCGCGGTCTGTGCCGAGGATTCCGCTCGAAGCTGTCGTGGACGCAGGTGGAGACCGGCTCGGCCATCACATGGAAATATCCCTCAACCATACTGAAGGGCGACGAATCGCAAAGCGAGTTCTATTCCGTCGCGCTGACCAACCATTACCAGCAGGCCGACACCGGAACGAAGATGATACATATCGGTAAGAACAGCCGGTCGACGATAGTTAGCAAAGGTATCTCGTGCGGAAAGTCGCAGAACTCTTACCGCGGAATGGTGCGCATCGCGCCGGAAGCCGACAACTGCCGCAACTTCACGCAGTGCGACTCCCTGCTGATGGGCGACCAATGCGGCGCGCACACATTCCCGAAGATAGACGTGCGCAACCAGACCTCGACCGTGGAGCACGAAGCCACCACGTCGAAGATTAACGAGGAGCAGCTGTTCTATTGCCGCCAGCGAGGCATAGACACCGAGGAGGCCATAGCTTTGATAGTGGGCGGTTACGCCCGCGACGTGATGCAGAAACTTCCCATGGAATTCGCCGTCGAGGCCCAGAAGCTGCTGCAGATCAGCCTCGCCGATTCAGTAGGATAAAATGAAGCCTCAGTCGGATAGCGATGGCAAGAAGACGAAAGTACTAAGGAAAACAGATGATTGAAAGAATTATAATAATAGACACGGTCGACCCGCAGACGTTCTACGGGCCTAACAACGCGAATATGTCGCTGATACGCAACCTGTATCCCAAGTTGCGCGTATCGGCTCGCGGCAACGTCATCAAGGTGTTGGGCGAGGAGGGCGAGACGCAGCAGTTCGAGAAGAAGATACGCGAACTGGAAGCATGGGCGACCAAATACAACAAGCTGACCGAGGAGAACATCATCGACATGGTGCGAGGCGAGGCCGTGCGACGCCCCGACGCCGACGGTGTCATCATATACGGCCAGACGGGACGCCCCATATCGCCGCGTAACGCCAACCAGTCGCGCATGGTCCGATCGTTTCAGGAAAACGACCTGACCTTCGCGCTCGGTCCCGCCGGAACGGGAAAGACATACATAGCCATAGCATTGGCCGTGCGCGCGCTGAAAAACAAGGAATGCCGACGACTTATACTGAGTCGCCCGGCTGTGGAGGCGGGCGAGAAGCTCGGTTTCCTGCCCGGCGACATGAAGGATAAGATAGACCCCTACCTGCAGCCTCTGTACGACGCGCTGGAAGACATGTTGCCTCCGCTGAAGCTGAAGGAATACATGGATTCCGGCACGATACAGATCGCTCCGTTGGCATTCATGCGCGGACGTACGCTTAACGACGCCGTAATCATACTGGACGAGGCTCAGAACACCACCACCCATCAGATGAAGATGTTCCTGACCCGTCTGGGCATGAACTCGAAGATGGTGGTGACGGGCGACGTGACGCAGATAGACCTGCCGCACTCGGTGCGCAGCGGTCTGCTGAACGCCCTGCGCATTCTGAAGGGCGTCAAGGGGATAGGCGTGATAGAGTACGAGAAGAAGGACATAGTGCGTCACCCTCTGGTGCAGCGCATAGTGGATGCCTACGAGCATCGTGAGAAGGAAGTGGCCGCCGAGGAACGCCGCGAAATGGAGACCGAGGAGAAAGAACAAGATAATGACTAAACCGGGAGATACAGTAAGATACCTTAACGAGGTGGGAGGCGGCGTGGTGACACGCGTGGAAGGGAAGATAGCGTACGTTAACGATGACGGCTTCGAACGCCCCGTGGCCCTGAACGAATTGGTGGTGGTGATACCCGCCGGCCACGCGCAGACGGGCGCGAAGCTGATGTTCGACCAGCAGGCTTACGACATAGGACGCACCAACAAGCGCAACAAGCCGGAAGAGCCGAAGCCATCCACTGCCGCAACGCCGCAGTCGCCTGTGCCCGCGCCCGAACCGGAACCGGAGGATTTTCCGATAGAGGAAACCGACTACGGCGATGCCATGAACGTGGTGATGGCCTTCGAACCTAAGGACGTACGCAAATTGGATACTACTACGTTCAATGTGGCGCTGGTGAACGACTCCAATTATTTCCTGAGCTATCAGCTGCTGGTCATGGGCAAGAATCCCGGCGAATGGAGCACGATGGTCCGCGGCGAGGTGTCGCCCAACGAGATAGCAGACCTCAGGACGCTGGAGCATGACGATATACCCGGAATGGCCAAAATCGTGTTCCAGGCCATAGCCTACAAGAAAGACAAGGATTTTACCGTAAAGGAGCCGCTGAACGCCCTGCGCAAGCTGGACCTTACCAAATTCTTCAAGTTCCATTGCTTCCGTCCGGGCCTGTACTTCGAGACGCCGGTATTAGAGGTGCCGTTGATCTCCGAGACTATCCGCAAGAAAAAGAAATAGCCCGAACCCTAACGGACAATACCATGATTATTTAACAGTCAGATTATCAACAACTCGATTACATAACAACCCCAATTACCAACAACCATGAGGAAACTGTTAATGACGCTGTGCGCTGTGGTCATGACGGCGCTGCTGTCGCAGGCACAGGTCACAACCAGCCCGAATCCGCTACAGGAGGATTCGCAGAATGTAGTGATTTATTTCCATGCCGACCAGGGCAACAAAGGCATGATCAATCTGCCGGCCAGTACCGGCGTATACGCCCATACGGGCGTGAACGTGGTGGACGCCAACGGCAAGGAGACAGCGTGAAAATACGCGCCGACCTGGGGCGACAACAAGGAGAAGTACAAGCTGGAATACGTAGAGCCTAACGTGTGGAAACTGACTATCGGAGACCTCCGTACATATTACGGCGTCGCCGCCGGAGAGACAATCAAGCAGCTCTGCTTCGTGTTCCGTACTGCCGACTGTAAGAAGGAGGGCAAAGGCGCAGGCGGCGCCGACATATTCGTCGACGTGCTTGACAGCGGCTTCCAGCTGAGTCTGAGCAATGGCCTGACCGCGCCCGTGGTTGCAGTGAACAGCAGCCATTCTTCAACCTGAACGCGCCTCATGCCTACAGCGTGCTGAACGACTGGAACCAGGGCTATCCGTTAGTGGGCGAGCAGTGGCGCGATATGCTGCAGTTCTGGCTTAAGGAATATAAGGTAGACGGTTTCCGCTTCGACCTGGTGAAAGGTCTGGGCAATAACGATTCGTATGCCAATTCGGGCGACGCCGCTACGAATGCCTTCAACCAGAGCCGCATCGACCGCATGAAGCTGTTGCATGGATACATCAAGGAGGTTAATCCCGACGCTTATTTTATCAACGAGAACCTTGCCGGAGCTCAGGAGGAGAATGAGATGGCCAAGGACGGCGAGCTTAACTGGATGAACCTGAACAACGCCGGCTGCCAGTTTGCCATGGGTTATCAGGCTGACTCGAACCTGAACTCCATGAACGCCAAGGATGCGGGACGCACTCCCGGATCTACGGTGGCCTATCTTGAAAGCCACGACGAGGAGCGCCTGGCTTACAAGCAGAACCAGTGGGGCGCGGTCGGCGTCAAGGGTATCAAGCCGTGTCGATGCAGCGTCTCGGTTCCGCTGCCGCGCAGATGATTCTGATGCCCGGCTCGCACATGATATGGCAGTTCTCCGAGATGGGCAACGCGCAGACCACAAAGTCGTCGGGCGGAAACAATACAGATCCCAAGATAGTGAACTGGAATATGCTGAAGGATGCCGACAACAAGGGTCTGATGGAAAATTACAGACAGCTGATCAAGATCCGTCTTGCGCCGGAGAACAGAGAATTGTTCTCCACTGCGATTCAGCCTTTCGGCAACTCGCTGGGTGGATGGGCCCAGGGGCGTACCATCAAGACCACGACAGCCGACCGCGAGCTTTATTGCGTGATAAATCCCAACGTAACGGGCTCCATCACGGTGCCGGTGTCTTTCCAGCGCACCGGCAACGATGACTATTGGATTGTATCCAAGAGCTACGGTACCGAGCCTGCGTTCAATGTTACGTCAGGTGTGGTAGTCGTGCCGGCCAACTCGTACGTAGTGGTCACCACACGCAATATCTCGGGAGTGAAGGACGTGATCGAGGACAATGCTGCCGACTGGAGCGTCTCGACGGGACAAGGCGTCGTACGCATAAACGGTCTTACGGCGCCCGCGTACATCTATTCCCTGTCGGGATCGCAGGCCGGCGTCCTTAAGGTTGACGGCGAGCTGACCGTGCCGCAGGGAATCTATGTGGTACGTTCGGCCGGCAAGAGTGTAAAAGTAATGGTTAAATAGTCCGTTTTTTAACTTAAAAACGGTTAAAAACGCGTATTTTTGAGAAAAAAACAAAAAAAAATCGAAAAAATGCGTGTGACAATAAAATTTATATTAACTTTGCAACGTTTTTGAAAACGAAAGGCGCGGGAGTCGCTTCTCCACCTTTCCTCAACCGAAGCTCCGGCCGAGGTTGAAGCAAAAATAACATTGTTTTATTATTTAAATTTAGAGAGAAATGAAGAAAGTAGTTCTGTCGCTTGCTGTTCTGTTCAGCGTAGCAATGGTTGCTTGCAATGGCAACAAGAAGGCTGAGGAGGCTGTTGATTCTGATTCGATCATCGCCGCAACTGAGGTAGTAGCTGTTGATTCCGACTCAGCTGTAGCAGCTGAGGCTGTTGAGGCTACAACTCCCGCTGGTGACACTGTAGTAGCAGTTGAGGCTGCTGCTGAGACTGCTGCAAAATAAGTAGCATCTACACAGGACAGCAAGACGATTAATCGTCAACATAGGAGAGCGTATCGCAAGATATGTTCTCCTAACTTTTTATATATCCGCCTATAGTAGCGCAGGCTGTCCCCAGCCGCGCATCAAACACGGACCAAATTCCTTATGAAAACTATTCAGCTTCGGCTCCCGTTAATTTAAAGGGAAATGTGATTTTTGCTTAATTCGCTCTTATTTGTTAAATTTGCGGTATGAATAAGAATGTCAAGATAATAGTATACACGGCAGCAGGCGTCTTAGTGGCGCTGATTGCCCTGATTATAGTGCTGATTGTCAAAGACAACAGCAACACCGTGGCGCGTAACGAGGCGCAGGCGCGCGCCGATTCGCTGGCCATTGCCAACGACCAGTTGATACTGACCAACGAGTTCAATCAGCTCAACGCCGACTTCAATCAGTATGAAGGTCAGCAGATTTATCTGAAAAACGACTCGCTGGTGCAGAAGTACAACGCGGCGCGCATGAAGGTGGAAGGCCTGCTGCGCGAGCTGAACGCCGAGAAACAGAGCCACAACAAGGATATGGCTGCGTCGCGCGCCAAGATCAAGAAACTGGAGGGCGAAATTTCGACGCTGAAAGGAATCGTGCGTCACTATCTGGAGGAAATCAAACGACTGGGCGAGGAGAACGCCGGTCTGAAACAGGAGATAGCACAGGTGCAGCAGAAGAACCAGCAGCTGTCGACGCAGGTGACCCAGGCCACGGCCAGCAACGAGCAGCTGACACAGACCGTCAAGCTGGCCAAGAAGCTGAACATAACCGGCCTCTCGCTGAACGCCTACAACAAGAAGGGAAAGAAGGAGAAGAACATCACCAAGGCTCGTCAGCTCGGCGTGCACTTTACGGTAAGCCCCAACAGCACGGCCGCTCCCGGCATGAAGACATTCTATCTGCGCATCATTTCGCCCGAGGGAAGTCTGCTGAGTGGCGGTGGTAGCTTCAAGATAGACGGCCAGAGCGTCCAGGCCACGGCCTCGCGCAACCTGGAATACGCCAACGAGGAGATGAGCGCCAGCATCTACTGGGACGTCAACACTACCTTGACCCCCGGCGACTACACTGTCGAAGTGTTCTGCGACGGCTACCGCCTCGCCAGCCGCCACTTCACAATGAAGAAATAAGCGATGCGCGGCTGAGACAGCCTGCGCTACTATTTGTTTGGTGATTTAAGGCATTTTTATTAACTTTGCATCGTCTTTAGGGCCTTAAGGCCTTGGGACCACAGGATTGTCTTATGGTGTAATGGTAGCACTGCAGTTTTTGGTTCTGCCTGTCCAAGTTCGAATCTTGGTAAGACAACCGCATAACAAAGGGTTGAGCCGCGAGGCCCAACCCTGATTTTTTTTGTTATCGGGAGAATCCCGATTAATCTTGATAATCCCGATTAATCTTGATAATCTCGATTAATCCCGATAATCCCGATTAATCGGGATGATTCTTATTTCAGCTTCTCGGTGGCGGCTTTGATGCGGGCCATGGCCTCGCGGATGTTGTCGTCGCTGGTGGCGTAGCTGAGGCGGATGTAGCCGGGGGCGCAGAAGGCGTCGCCGTCTACGGTCGATACGTTGGCCTTCTCAAGCAGATAGAACACGTAGTCGCCGCTGGTGTTGATCCTGATTCCATCGGCTTCCTTGCCGATAAGCGCGGAGACGTCGGGGAACAGATAGAACGCTCCTGCGGGCTTCGCTACCTTCCAGCCGGGAATCTCCTGCGCCAGTCCGTAGATCAGGTCGCGGCGGCGTTCAAACGCCAGTCGCATCTCCTCTACGCATTCCTGCGGGCCGGTGTAGGCGGCTTCCGCTGCCTTCTGGGCGATGGAGGATGCTCCGGAAGTCATCTGTCCCTGTAGCTTGGTCACAGCCTTGGCTATGGCGAGCGGTGCGGCTATGTAGCCGATACGCCATCCGGTCATGGCGTATGCCTTCGACACACCGTTGCAGATTATCACGCGGTCCTGCATTCCCCGGCAATGGCTGATGGACGCCACGCCGCCGGTGAAGTTGATGTGCTCGTAGATCTCGTCGCTCAGTACCGTCACGTCAGGATGCTTGACCAGCACGGCTGCAAGGGCCTCCAGTTCCTCGGCGGTGTACACGGCACCGGTGGGATTGCTGGGCGTGCAGAGAATCATGAGGCGCGTGCGGGGCGTGATGGCTGCCTCCAACTGCTCGGCTGTCAGCTTCAGACCGTTCTCGGGCAACGCGGGCACGCATACGGGCACGCCCTCGGCCAGTTTGACAAGCTCCACGTAGCTCACCCACGCCGGGGTGGGGATAATCACCTCGTCTCCGGGATTGACCATGGTCAGCACCACGTTGGCCAGCTCGTGCTTGGCGCCGTTGCCCACCACTATCTGGTCGGGCGTGAACGTCAGGCTGTTCTCGCGCTGCAGTTTGTCGCAGATGGCCTTGCGCAACGACAGATAACCCGACACGGGAGTGTACCGGGAATAATTCTCGTCAATAGCCTTCTTGGCAGCCTCCTTGATATGGTCCGGGGTGTTGAAGTCGGGTTCGCCGGCGGTTAGGCCGATGACGTCCACTCCGGCGGCCTTCAGCTCGTTGGTCTTCTGAAGCATGGCCAGTGTGGCCGACGGTGACAATGCACTAACGCGTTTTGATATCTGTAACATAGTGTGTTATGTTATAAACGTTAATTATTTCTTTTTCCAGAGATATAGGCGGTCGGCGGGTCGTGTCTTAGCCGGGACGGGAAGCGAGAACAGCTGGCCCTTCACCACCTTGTCAACGGGCTTGAGGTCGAAGCGGAGCTCGCTGACCGTGAAGATGAGCGCACCCGTCGTGGGGCCAGTTATCACTACCTCGTCGCCCACATGCAGTTCGCCGGCTTCCATCAGGAACTCGCCGACGCCGAGCCTGGAGTAATATTTCCCGGCTTTGGCCACATACTGCTTCACACGCGTGGACGACGATCCGTATTTGGCGCTCCATTCGCCTAAGCGCTGGCCGAGGTAGTAGCCGTTCCAGAATCCACGGTTGAACACCTTGGCAAGACGTTCCTCCCACTGCTTTACGCGCTCCTCGCTGAACGTGCCGTCGCAGATGGCCTGCAGAGCCTCGGAGTAGCAGCTGACGGTCTCGTACACATATTCCGGACCTCGGGCCCTTCCCTCTATCTTGAACACGCTGACGCCCGCCTTCACCATTTCCGGCAGGAAACTGATGGTCTTCAGGTCCTTCGGGCTCATTATGTACTGGTTCTCGATGTCCAGCTCGTCGCCGGTCTCCTTGTCGCGCACGGTGTACGAGCGGCGGCATATCTGGTTGCATGCGCCACGGTTGGCCGACGAATTCATCTGATGCAGAGACAGGTAGCACTTGCCGCTGACGGCCATGCAGAGGGCGCCGTGACAGAACATCTCCAGGCGCACCGGTTTGCCGTCGGGTCCGAGAATAGGCTGCTCTACGATGTGGCGGTGAATGTCGGCTACCTGCTCCATGTTGAGCTCGCGCGCCAGGACCATCACGTCGGCCCACTGCGCGTAGAAGCGCACGGCCTCGGTGTTGCTGATGTTGGCCTGGGTGGAGATATGCACCGGGATGCCGACCTTGCTGCAATACTGTATGGTGGCGATGTCGGTGGCTATGATGGCCGTGATGCCGGCAGCATGTGCGCGCTCCACGATGGAGTGCATCTTCTCGATGTCAGAGTCGTAGATGATGGTGTTGACAGTCAGATATGTCTTTACTCCCGCGTCGGCACATTGGCGCGCGATGCGCTCCATGTCGTCGAGGGTGAAGTTGGAGCTGCTGCGGCTGCGCATATTCAGCCCCTCGATGCCGAAATACACTGCATCGGCACCGGCGCTGATGGCGGCGGCCAGCGATTCCTCCGACCCCACCGGGGCCATTATTTCAAAGTCTTTTCTTTCCAAGATAAATTGTGGCTGCTCCGAAGGTGAGGCTTTTCCACAGGCAGTCATGGAAACCGGCTTCGGTCATGAGACGGGTCATGCCGTCGCGCTGCGGACACGCGGCAACGGACTGCGGCAGATAGCTGTAAGCGCTCTTGTCGCCGCTGACCATGCGGCCCACCATCGGAATTATGTTATGGGAATAGAATCGGTACAGAGTACGGAGCACGGGGTTGGCCGGCTCTGACAGCTCGAGTATGCACAGTGTTCCGTCGGGACGGAGCACACGTGCCATTTCCGAGAGACCGCGGCTGATGTCGGCGAAGTTGCGTATGCCGTATGCCACGGTGATGAGGTCGAAACTGTTGTCGGTGTACGGCAGTTGCAGCGAATCGCCCTGGGTAAACGTGCATCTGTCGGCCACGCCGAGCTTCTGTGCCTTTTCGCGCGCTATCTTCAGCATCCCTTCCGACAGGTCCAGACCTGATATGGCGGCGTCGGGGTACAGCTTCAGCAGGTGCAGGGCCACGTCGCCCGTGCCGGTGGCTATGTCCAGGATATCCTTGGCTTCGGGTGCGAACTTGTGCGCACGGGCCAGGGCCTTGTTGCGCCAGCTCTTGAACAGGCCGAATGTCATGGCAGCGTTCATGAAGTCGTAGGCAGGGGCGATGGAGTCGAACATCTCCTCGACCTGCTCCGTCTTGTCGCCCTGACGATAGGGGTTTACATGCTCCACTTCCTGATTCATGCCGATAATTGCGTTACGGAATGCACCCGGTTAAATATCTTTGGCGTACGACCTGCGGCGGCGGTGCTGGCGCGGATTGAACACTTCCCACTGCGACTGCACCTTTGCGTTGGTCTCCATCTCCGGGTTGGTCTCGGCATACTTGAAGCCCAATCTGATGAAGTGCGGCAGCAGGTCCTGGAACATCAGTGCGTTCACCCCACGGTTCTGGTAGTCGGGATGTACGGCCACCAGCAGCAGGTCCACGCGGTCGTTCTTGCCTTTAAGGGCCTTAAGCAGATGGTACCACCCGAAGGGGAGCAACCTGCCGTGCGCCTTCTGCAGTCCGCGGCTCAGCGAGGGGAGGGCTATGCCCAGGCCCACCAGGTTGTCGTCCTTGTCCATCACGAACGTGAGCAGGTCAAGGTTCACCAGTCCGAGGTAGTAGTCCACGTAGTAGTCTATCTGGCGGTCGGTGAGCTGCGAATATTGGTACAGGTCTTTGTACGCCTCGTTGATGAGTCGGAACAGCTTGTGGCCTATCTCCGCCTTGGCCTTCTTGCGGCTGGTGTATTTCTGTATACGCAGGTTCAGCTTCTCCTTCACTAATGTGGCGATGCGGTCGTAACGCTCGGGCACCTTGTCGGGTACCTGTAGCAGGAACTCCACCCAGTCCGATTCCTTGACGTAGCCGGCTGCCTCAACATGCCCGGCGTAGTAGGGATAGTTGTAATTGGTGGCCATGGTGGACAGTTCTTCGAACCCTTCCACCAGCAGTCCCTCTCGGTCCATGTCGGTGAAACCCAATGGGCCTACCATCCTGTTCATCCCTTTCCGGCGTCCCCAGTCCTCGGCGGCGTCAAATAACGCACGCGACACTTCCATGTCGTCCACGAAGTCCATGAATCCAAAGCGGCATATCTTAGTGTCGCAGTTGCGGTTAACCTGACTGTTGATGATGGCGGCTATGCGTCCCACGGGCTTGCCGTCGCGGTAAGCCATGAAGTATGCAGCCTCGCAGAAGTCGAACGCCGGGTTCTTGCCAGGCGACAACGCCTCGATGTCGTCGCTGACCAACGGCGGAACGTAATAGTCGTTCCCACGGTACAGGTCTATCTGGAATTGCGTGAAGTCACGTAAAGCGGAACGTGTGGGCTGTATTTGCTTTATCTCTAACATTCTGATTCGTAGGGGTGTGAGGCCGTCATCTGTTGGTGAGCCATATCAGCAGGGCGGCCATGAACACGATGAACACGCAGATGAACACATACATCTGTCCCGAGTTGCGACGCTCCAGGGCCAGCTGCAGGTCGGGGACGCTGCGGTAGGAGTGGTCGGGGTTCTCGCAGCGGTTGGCTATGCGGCGCAGACGCGGCAGCGTGGTGGGCAGGTGGTCCAGCACCTCGTTCAGCACACGGCCGTAGTCGCGGATGTCGGCCTGAGTGTCCTGCTCGGTCAGGCTCGACTTCTGCGCGTAGCCCACGTTGATCAGCTTCAGGTTCTCGTTGTATTCGGTGAATATGATGGTGTCCGGGGTGATGGGGTCGTGCACTATGTGGTTCTCCTGAATGTATTCCAGGGCGTCCACGAGCTGGGTCTGCAGGCGGTATACTATCTTTGGCGTCAGTCGCTTCTCGTCGATGAGGCGGCGAAGCGAGTAGCCGTAGATGTCGTCGGTGATGATGGCCGGGCCGACGCCCGGCACGTTCTCGAAGTCGTTCACCATCACGATGTTGGGATGCGCTAAGTTGTAGCGCGTGTCGAATTCCTGCTCCAGCATGCGCACGCGCTCCGGGTCGTCGCGATACTCGGGCTTCACGCCCTTCAGCATCACCCATTTGCCGTGCTTGCGCACAGTGTACACGTCGTAGAACTTCTCGCCCCATTCCGGCAGAAGTGTCAGGTCGCTCCATTTCCCCGTCGGGTCGTCGATGGGAATTTGTTTTTCACCCTTGCTGACATATCCTTTGTCCTGCGGCGACATGTCGGGGTGCGAAAAGTCATGCTGTGTCATCTGTGTATCGTTTAAATGTGGAATGTGCTCTTAATATTGTCAATCTTTGCCGGCTGACAGCCTGAAACGGCCGTCAGCCTGGTGTGATTGTCAGTCTATCATGTCGAATCCGGTGTACTTCACCAGGCACTCGGGCACCTTGATGCCCTGCGGGGTCTGGTTGTTCTCCAGCAGTGCGGCCACGATGCGCGGCAGAGCCAGGGCCGAGCCGTTCAGCGTGTGGCACAGCTTGGTCTTCTTGTCGTCGCCACGGTAGCGGCACTTAAGGCGGTTGGCCTGATATGTCTCGAAGTTGGAAACGGAGCTTACCTCGAGCCAGCGCTTCTGAGCCGCGCTCCATACCTCGAAGTCGAAGGTGATGGCCGATGTGAACGACATGTCGCCGCCGCACAGACGCAGTATGTGCCAGGGGAGGCCCAACTTCTCGAGCAGACCCTGCACGTGGTCCTTCATCTCCTCTAAGGCGGCGTAGGAATCCTCGGGACGCTCGATGCGGACTATCTCAACCTTGTCGAACTGGTGCAGACGGTTCAGGCCGCGCACGTCCTTGCCGTAGCTGCCGGCCTCGCGGCGCCAGCAGGGAGAGTAGGCGCAGTTCTTCTTGGGCAGCTCGTTCTCGGGGATAATCACGTCGCGGTATATGTTCGTGCCGGGCACCTCGGCGGTAGGAATCAGATAGAGGTCGTCGAGGTTGACGTGGTACATCTGGCCCTCCTTGTCGGGAAGCTGGCCTGTGCCGTAACCCGAAGCCTCGTTCACCACGAAGGGGGGTTCAACCTCAACGTACCCTGCCTTCCAGGCCTCGTCGAGGAAGAATTGAATCAGCGCGCGCTGCAGACGGGCGCCCTTGCCTACGTAGAAGGGGAAACCGGCACCGGTGACCTTCACGCCTAATTCAAAGTCGATGATGTTGTATTTCTTGGCGAGTTCCCAGTGGGGGAGAGCGTCTTCGGGCAGGTCGGGCATCGGGCCGCCGGTCTTCTCGACCACGTTGTCTTCGGCCGATGTGCCGAGGGGCACGGTCTCGTTGGGGAGGTTGGGCACGGTCAGCAGGAGCTGCAGCTGCTTGTGCTCGCACTCCTCCAGACGGTCCTGCAGACCTTTGGTCTCGCCCTTGATGCGGGCCACTTCGGCCTTGGCGCCTTCGGCCTCCTCCTTCTTGCCCTGCTTCATCAGCGCGCCGATGCTCGCAGCAAGTTTCTTCAGCTCCGACGCATCCGTGTCGCACTTGTGCTGAAGCTTGCGGCGCTCCTCGTCTATCTCCAGTATTTCCGTTATAATACCGCGACCGTCAAATCCTTTGACAGCCAGTCTGCCGATCACATACTCCGGATCGGCCTTTATCTGTTGCAATGTCAGCATTGTTTTTGGGTCTTTGAATCCTATCCTTGTCAGGGGGCGGTTATCCGAGCGGTTTATCCGGTTATGCAGCCCGGTTATCCGGGGTCGTTTATCCGGTCCGGTTATGAAGGCTGTTTTTGCCTTCACGGCTCCCTAATAATGATATGATGTCCTTTTAATCCGCGAAAATAATCAAAATTTCTGAGATAATGAAATTTACGACCCGTTTACTGTCTTTAAGGTTTGTCATTCCCGACGTTTTGTAGTATTTTTGCGGTAGATAAAACAGAAAGACATGAAAAACCGGATAATAGCCGCGTGCGCGTTGGTCGCGATCTGCGGCATCGGGGCTTACGGAGCCAAGAAAAGTCAGATCAATCCCGACAGACAGAAGTATGAGGTGTTCGTAGACAGCGAGGGCGTGATGCGCCGCAGCGACAACAAGCAGGAGGTCAGCTATTATGGTACGAACTATACCGTTCCGTTCGCCTATTCATACCGGGCGTTGGGGTATGAGGGTAAGGACCGCAAACGGGCCATTGACCGGGATGTCTACCATATCGCGCGTCTGGGACTCAACGCCTTCCGACTGCATCTGTGGGACGCCGAACTGGCCGACTCCGCCGGCAACTTGGTGCGGAACGAGCACCTGGACCTGCTGGACTACCTTATTGCGCAGCTCGAGAAGCGCGGCATCGACATAGTCCTGACCGCCCAGACCAATTTCGGCAACGGATATCCTGAAAAGGATGCCGACACCGGATCGTTCACCTATGATTACGACAAGTGCAACATCCATTTCGACCCGGCGGCGCGTGCCGCCCAGGCGCGGTATCTGCAGCAATTGGTGAAGCACCGCAATCCGTATACAGACCGCACTATTGCCGATGACAAGGCCGTGATTGCCATCGAAATCAACAACGAGCCTTGCCATAAGGCATCGAAAAAGAGCGTGACCGAATACATCGACCAGATGTCGGCTGCCCTGCGCAAGGCCGGCTACAAACGTCCTATATTATATAATGTGACGCACAACCCCGACGTGACCTCGGCCTACTACGATGCCAAGGACATTCAGGGCACAACGTATCAATGGTATCCCACCGGTCTGGTGGCCGGCCATGTGCGTAAGGGAAATTTCCTGCCGGCCCTTGACAATTATACCATCCCATGGGAAGACACAATTCCGGCTTACAGAC
Organism: uncultured Bacteroidales bacterium; assembly: GCA_902796035.1. GTDB lineage: Bacteria > Bacteroidota > Bacteroidia > Bacteroidales > Muribaculaceae > Lepagella. Next base: position 75,497 of record CADBNR010000015.1, read on the forward strand.
ATTTGGCCCGCGCCGTCTATGAGTTCGATCCGGCCGATGTGCTCTATTCGCATCTCTATCCGGCCATAGCGCGCACATTCAGGGGCAAAGGATTCCAGTGGATCACGCAGTTTGCATACGATCCCATTGACCTGGCGCAGTATAATACGGAGTATCCCACTCATTATATGAACTTAGCGTACACGCCGGCCAAGGCCCTGAGTCTGATGATAGCCGCCGAGACGGCCCGCGAGACGCCACGTGGCGCTAATTACGGCAAATATCCCGACAACACCAGGTTCGGTCACACCCGCGTGTCGCACGACCCCGACCTGTCGGTGTTCAACTCGCCGCAGAAATTCATATACAGCAATTCCACCGAGGATAATCCCGTCTGTCCCGACAGTCTGGAATTGGTGGCCGGTCATGGCTCGTCGCCCGTAGCACAGTACGACGGCACCGGAGCGTATTTCCTTGACAAGACCGAGCAGCCCGGCGTGTGGCGCATGGAGATAATGCCCGATGCCGATATATTGGACGATCCGTTCGGCAACACATCCCTCAACGATGCCAAGATAGTGGCCGTGGAGCGTGCGCATCAGATAAAGCTGAACCTGCCCGGACTGCGCCGCGACTATACATTATATAAGGTAACGGACGACAACGAGGCCGAAAAAGTAGGGCGTCGGGCCGACGTGTTGCCCGGCATCTATCTTGTGGTAGCTACCGGCATAGAACCTAATATGGACTTGCTCATGGAAGGAAAGATTGCGGGCAACTTAGGTTTTACGGAATACGTGAAGCCGGAACCGATGCGCGTTCCGTTGGCATTGCTCTCGCCCAAGCAGGGTGACGCAAACTTAGACGTCAACATGATTCCCGAAAGCTGGGATTTCTCCTTCAATTATGTCAACCCCAACTGGTACGACCCGGTGCATTATAAACTTGACATCCGTAATGACAAGCCAGACAGCCGAACTGTGATACGTCGTCGCGTCGGCGACAAGATAGCGAAAGTGCCCGAAACGGTAAGTCCGACGCAGCTCAAGGTGGCGTTCCTGACCATGAATCCGGCCGACAGTTACGGCGTTGTCGATTTGCCCGGCGCGGAAGCAAAGGTGTCGGTAGTGTCTCGCAACGGCTACACGTACTCGGCGCCGATGACGTTCGTGGCTGTGGAACCGACTGCAAATATCCCGGCGGCTTCGGCTGTGGCGACGATAAACATCAAGGACCTGATGCCCGACACCGGCGTGATAATGCCCGCGCCATATCCTGTGACGGTGACCCGCGAGATACCCAAGACCGACATCCCACTTGGCTCTTTCCGCGACATAGAGTTTATCCAGCTCAATCTTCCGACCCGGAAAGGCACCTATCTCATCAAGGATATCTGGCTTGAATAATCATGTCGAAAATCAGCAAAATTTGCGTCGCTTCGGAAAATATTTCGGAGCGACGCAACAATTTTCAGCGGAGAAGGTTCAATGCAGCCCTTAAATTAACAGGAATATATAAATATTAACATTTATTGATTCCATAGACTATCAACGAGTTAAACGGATAAGTAAAGGAAATTTGAAAAAATATCGTCTTTGGACTTGACAAGGGCTGAAAAACGTACTAATTTTGCATTCGC
>CADBNR010000016.1 GCA_902796035.1 uncultured Bacteroidales bacterium
AAAAACTAACGCCTCATTAACAGAAAAACTAACGCCTCATTAACAGAAAAACTAACGCCTCATTAACAGAAAAACTAACGCCTCATTGACAGAAAAACTAACGCCTCATTAACCAGGCGCCTTCCATCCCGAACCAGCCTGGTATATCTCCCTCATCAACCAGGCGGGTTGGTTTCGGCACGGAGCTTCAGCTCCGATGTGATTTATTACCTCGGGTAGAACGTTTCAAAAGTGGAATCGTCGTAATAAACGGTGATTTGCGTCACTTTGCGGGGATTTTTCTTCATTCTCTCTATTTGCTTCTTCATTTCCGCAAGCTTTTCTTCGCAGTCATTTCCCTTATTTACAGCGGTATTATACGCTTTTTTAGCATTATTTAAGGCTCTGAGATTCTCGTATTGGTCTGCGCTCTTATAAACGGGCCGATTTTCCGTAAGCATATCGAATAATCCGCCGGCCATAATCCCATCTTGACCAATCTCATCAGCCATTTCTGATTGAATTCCGTCCTGACTATCGCTTCCCATATAAGAAGCACCCACCGAGCCGGCCTCTGCGGCGTTAGCATTGATCATCGGACCTTCGCCAAACAAGAGCCACAAAACCGACAGTTCAGGATAGGCCTGGTGTATCTGTCCCACTATGACATCACTTATCTTCTTGTTACGGCCACCTAAAAGTTGCGAAAGGCTGGGGCGGGGTATACCGCACTTGTCAGCGAACTGAGAATTAGTGACACCCAATTCCTGGATGAACCCTTTTAGACGAATTGCAACATTATCCTGTTCCATCGTGGAGTTTAATTTTACAAATAGCAATTACAAAGGTAATATTTATTTTGTAAATTACAAAATTAAAACTTTACTTTTGACAAATTTACATTTGCACATGGAGGCGAATCTCAGAAATATTACTTTGCAAATCAAAATATATTTTATTAAAGCATATTGTCGTAGCAATATGATATAATATTGATTACAACTTATTTAATTGTTTAAACATATACTTTTGTAAATATTTTTGAGATAATATCCTCATTTATTAAAACATTCTTTATTAATATTTGCTATATTATTGTATGTCATTTATTTATATGTTTTGTTAATCAATGTTAACGCTATTTTTACCTCAGGGTTTAATATTGCAAATTGCAAATTTACGTATAAGCCTCGAGGTAGGACATATTTAAATTTGCACAATTAAATTACCTTAATAATCACTCCTTGTTTGCGTTTGATGTTGTTTACATACCTGAATTTGTCTTTTTACATTCGTTTTTGTTAATCTGCTACTTCACTCCGATTTGCCCTTTTTACAATGTCCCAATTTGACCAATTTCAAATTTCGTCCCTCTTTCCATCCAGATCCGTTTTTCCGCCCTTTTGTTCAGAATTGTAAATTTGTCCATAAATCAGCAGGCTCACTGTTTTCATTCGATTCTCAGACCGCTAAATTTACATTTTGCAATAGCCAATCTAATAATATTCAACAGATTACATTCATACCCGTTTTGTCAGGATTGTAATCAATCTACGCATTTTTACCTGATTTTACCCAATTTTTAGGCAAAAACATAAAAAAAGAGCCATCCATGGCTAAGTCACGCGACTTTCGGCCTTGGATGGCTTAAATTTTCGTAAACAGTTGTGTCAGTCCAGCATCAGATTGAGATACCCTCCCACCGATGGCATACCGAAGGCCTCGGTAATGAGGACGCCCGTGTCGGGTCGACGGAACAATACACTCGACATATCCTTCAGACTCATCACGGTCTTGTTCTGGTCGAAATCCTCGGAGTCGATCTCGATGCTGCGATGTTTCACATTTCCGCTTCTCACATCGTAGCGTTCTACCTGGCCCGGAACCTCGTTCACGAGAATCGAATATTTCAAGTCCTTCAAGCCAGCGGCCTGGAATTTTAAAATCTCAGAAAGGTCGAGCACTCGGGCCATTCCATGAACCTCGGCCAGGTTTTTCCACTCGCTCTCGTCGGCGCGGACATAAATCCGTATTCCCGCATCGGGTTCGGCGTGCTTGATATGATCCAGCAGTCGGTACGTGCTGCAATCATCCGAACTGAACAATCGCTCGACGTCGACACGACTACGGTCTATCAGAGTAGTGAACGCCACTGCCGTCACTTTACCCTGACCATTCTCAGTATAATATATCTTACCACCGCTTACATCGTTTTCCTTTATTGCTGTGTGCAGATCCTCTCGCGAATGGCGCACCGACATATCGGTCTGTGCATTTTCGGCATTCATCAGCAAATCCACTATCTCGTTCACCTTATCCACAGGAGTCGACGCTTCGACTTCCTTGCCGTTCAGCGATGCATAGAGCTTACGCTTCAGTTCCGCCACCTTGTCCTTCTGCTCCTCAAGAATGAATTCATATTCATTCTTGAAATTATGAAGTGCGGTGTAGTTAAGCTGATTTCGATAGAACGCCTTGACATATCCGTGATGGGAATAGAACCGGATCAGGCGCTCGGACGAGGGTATCAGGAACGTGAACGCAAATCCGGCTTCGCGTGCCTTGTCGTTGATGCGGTCCATTAATTTCGACATCAATCCCTGACCGCGATACTTGGCGTTAGTGGCCAGGCCGCACAGATACAATCCGCGGATCTTGCCTTCCGCCCCTCCGAATTCGTACGGAACGCCGAACAGCATCGACACTATCTCATTGCCCACCTGTTCATATTCCGTCCATCGGGGATCGTAATACTTGTCGAACCACAATCGTATATACTCGTCCGTATCGTGAAAGGTATCCTTCCACAATCCTGTCAGTTTGCGTTTTAAGTCTAATGTTTCCATTCGTGATTTTCCTTGTGCCCGTCGACCGGCGATATTATAGTCAATCCGCGGCATTGGAGTACAAAATTAACAAAAAAATTCGTAATTTTGTAAGTTCAATGCTATATATGCATTATAATATTATGGAAAAGAAAATAAACCTTTCGGGTCAGGAGCTGAACTACGATGAGACAGGGAATCCCTCGGGACGTCCTGTCATACTGATGCACGGCTGGGGCTGCGAGTTGTCCACGGTACGCAGCATAGCGCGCATACTCGAACCGGGCATGCACGTCTACAATCTCGACCTACCCGGTCATGGCAAAAGCCCCGAACCGACATCGGTGTGGGGCGTATATGAGTACGCTGACATGGTGCAAGAATTTGCACATTCACTTAATATTTCCGACCCGATTCTTGTGGGTCATTCCTTTGGCGGACGCCTGGCGATCGTGCTCGGATCACGCGGATTTTCGTCAAAGATGATGCTGGTGGATGCCGCCGGAATCAAGCCTAAACGCAAGCTCTCCTATTATATTAAGGTGTATTCCTTCAAGACGGCCAAGCGTGTGCTACCACTCCTGCTGGGCAAAAAGAGAGGCCAGAAAGCTCTGGACGCATGGCGCGGCAAGGCCGGATCGGCCGACTACCGCAGTTCCTCGCCGTTGATGCGCATGGTGATGAGCAAGTCCATAAACCAGGACCTGACGCCGCTGTTGCCTTCAATCAAGGCCTCGACACTGCTGATGTGGGGCGAAAACGATACGGCCACCCCGATGCGCGACGCCAGAATCATGGAGAAAAACATACCCGATGCAGGCCTGGTGGTGTTCAAGGACGCCGGTCACTACTCGTTCCTTGACCAGCCGGGACAGTTCCGCGCCGTGACACAGAACTTCTTCAAGTCCGAGCTCCAGCCCAAACCTTAATTATGAATAGTAGCGCAGGCTCTCCGAGCCGCGTCATTATAATTGAATATTAACCCTTATTTCATTATAAAGTGAGCATTTTTTTCATTGTGATTTATGTGATTCTCGGCATCTACGTCGTGCTGAATTTCAAGTACGACCTGCAGATGTTCCAGCAGAATTCATATCGGTTGCCACGCTATTGGCGATGGCTCAGATCGGATGTGGGCAGCACATGGAGGCTTGTGGACGTAGCCTCGCTGTTCCTGGTGATGGCCGTACTGCTCGACTATCGTCTGTCGGCACTTGTGGCCGCACTCGTGGCCCTCTCAAAGATATTCCTTATCCTACGCCGCAAATCCAAAAAGCCACTGGTATTCACACACCGCGTGTGGCGTCTGTACGCCGTCACAACGCTGATTGCCGTCGGCACCATCGTCGGACTGGCATGCGGCCTGGGCACCGATCAGCTATGGGGATACTACCCCGGCCAGTCGATGGTGATTATCGCCGCACTGATGCTGTCCATCTTCTCGTACGTTCCTGTCATGACTGCCGACATCATCCTGATGCCTGTGGAATATCTGATCCGTCAGCATTACATCAACGATGCCAAGCGCATTCTCCGCTCAATGCCCGACCTGAAGGTAATCGGCATAACCGGATCATACGGCAAGACCAGCACCAAGCATTACCTGGCCAACATCCTGTCCATGGAATTCGACACGCTCATCACTCCCGGATCGTTCAATACGCCGATGGGCGTGGTGCGCACCATCCGCGAGCAGCTTAAGCCCTACAATCAGATCTTCATCTGCGAGATGGGTGCCAAGCAGATAGGCGACATCAAGGAAATATGCGACATAGTGCACCCCAAGGAGGGTATCATCACCGCCGTCGGCCCCATGCATCTTGAGACATTCAAGAGCATCGACAATGTATGCCGCACCAAGTTCGAGCTGGCCGACGCACTCCCCGCAGACGGTCTGGCCGTGGTGAACAATGATTCCGATCCGTGCGCCGCACGTACAGTGAACAATGTCCGCACGCTCCGCTACGGTGTCAAGAACCATAAGGGATGCGACTACATCGCGCGTGACGTACACTACACCCCTGCCGGCACCACCTTCACGGTACAGGGACCCGAGGACCTGGAGTTTGAGGTTCAGACCCGTCTCTTAGGCGAAGGCAATATCTCCGACCTGCTGGCAGCCATAGTGATAGCACTGCAGAACGGCATGACGCCACAGAAGATACGCACCGCCGTGGCCGGCATCCAGCCCGTAGAGCATCGCCTCAGCATCCGTCAGATTCCCGGCAACATCACCGTGATTGACGATGCGTTCAATTCCAACCCCGCAGGTGCCCGCATGGCTGTGGATGTGTTGGCCGACTTCAAGCAGGGCAAGCGCATCATCATCACCCCCGGCATGGTGGAATTAGGCAGCAGCCAGTACGACCTGAACCGCGAGTTCGGCAAATACATCGGCTCCGACAGCCATGTGGACGTCATCATTCTGGTAGGCGCCACCAACCGCGACGCGCTGAAGCAGGGCGTCAATGAGTCGGATTTCGACACCGAGAACCTGATTGTGGTAGACAATTTCAACGAGGCCCAGAAGCGTCTGCAGCCGCTGCTGACACCCGGAGCCACCGTCCTCTACGAGAACGACCTCCCCGATTCATTCAAATAACGCAAACGAGCAACAAGAATCCCAATCAACATTCCTCTGATATATCCGGAGCGCCCACTCAGGCGCTCCGCTTTCATTTTTTAATACCGTTACACTCCCTACTTTCTATCTATTGCTATTCTTATTCCGCAGGCCGAGAAGGGTGTATTGCACCAGGGGCTTGGCGATGCGCAGCGTGGGTTGGTATCGCAGCGAACGCAGGAGTGCGCGCAGACCTTTGCCGTACATACGGTGCGCCAGACAGCGGCTCATGCGCATATTATACCACAATGCCAGGTATTGTTTCAGTCCGGACAGGTCAGGATGAGACCGGTATATTTCTTCGAGACCTTTGCCGGCTAAATCTACAGCTTCAGGAGGGCGGGCATTGCTGCATCCGCGCACATACACGGCCGACGATGTCAGGCAATAAGCTACGGGTGATGTGGAGGCAAGTCGGGCCCATGTCAGCAGGTCCTCGCCCGATTTGATGCCGGTCGGGAAGCCTCCGATTTTGCGTATGGCTTCGGTGCGCACCATCAGGGCCGAGGTCCAGAGAGGCGGATTGGAAGTGGCGGCAATCGAAAAGTAATGTTCAATCACGCCGCAATCGGCCTTGAAAGGCACGTCGCGCAGCATATTGGGCACAGTGCGACCGTCAGGCATCAGATTCTCGTAGTTTGTCGCGCATACCGAGCATTGCGGATACCTTTCGGCCAGCTCGGCCAGCGTGCGGAGGTGTGACGGTTTCCATATATCGTCGGCGTCGAGAAACGCCACATATTCGCCACGAGCCTCGGCTATGCCACGGTTGCGGGCAGCTCCGACACCTGCGTTAGTCTGTGGTATGACACGAAAATTCTGTATCCCGATTTCCGAGGCGACACGGCGTGCAATGTCGGCGCAGCCGTCGGTCGAGCCGTCGTCCACGACCACGACCTCATATTCCACCGGAACATTTTCCTGAGCGGCTATGGAGCGCAGAGTACGCTCTATCAGCTCGCCTTTATTATACAGAGGTATGATTATACTGATCATGATATGGCAAAGATAGCGCATTTTATTCATTCCGGCAAGAACCTAAGCGGATGCTAAGGATTGATGAAAGGACGACTTACCGTAATTTTTGGTCTAAAAAGCGCATTCATCGAAGAGAATTTTGAAGCGAATTTTGAAAAAAATTTTGTGCATTCAAAAAAATTTCCTAATTTTGTGACGAAAATAAAACACGGGGCATTAGCTCATCTGGCTAGAGCGTTTGACTGGCAGTCAAGAGGTGACGAGTTCGAGTCTCGTATGCTCCACAGGAGATAAATAGTAAAGGTTTTGAGAATCACTTACTTACGTAATGATTTTTAAGACCTTTATTTATTGGAATTCTTTTAACGAATAAGACAATATCAACTTACAATATCAAACATAATGAAGAAACTAATCTTGACATTATTTGTCTTGGCATCAGCTGTGTTTACGGCAATGGCAGACACTGACATCATTGTCATGAACGACGGCACTGTCATCAATGCGTACAATCTTGATTACAGCTCCAAGGACAAGTGTTACTACTCGCTGGACGAAGCAGGCGAGCAGATGAAATTCGTCAACAAAAATGACGTGATGATCATCAAGCTGGCCGACGGCACCAAGATTGACCCGGCAGCCGCACCCGAAGCCCAAAAAGAAGCCGTGGCTGAAAACGCAAAGCCTCAGGCCAAGAATCCCGGCGAGCACGCTCCGGTCACACACAACGCCATCGAGCCGGATTTCGTAGAGCTGCAGCTTCCGAAGTATAAGAAAGGCTATACTCACATTATTAAACTTCCAGAGCGTACAGAGAAACATATCCTAGTAAGTGACGGTAAGGATCAGGTGTTGAACATGCGTCTCATAGACGCTGACAAGAAACTGCTTGCGGTGACCCGTCCCCGTTATGTGACGGAAATGAAGAAAAACAAAGTCAAATATAAGGAAACCTACTATGACATCGTGGACTGTGTAATTCCTGATTATGTTATGGTAGGAAATGATAGGTATACTGTAACAGAAATAGATGATTACGTATTTTTTCCAGAATTTTCTGGAGGCCTTATCAATGTGCCAAAGAGTTTCTTAAGAAGTGTGGTATTCCCTTCAACATTAAAGAAAATAGGAACAGGCAGTTTTGAATATAGCGGTCTGGATAAATTGATACTTCCCGATAGCATTGAGGAAATCGGAGACGGGGCCTTCTGGAGCGCAGGAAGCACGAACTTCTCGGAGCTATATATTCCCAAAACTGTGAAAAAAATAGGCGAGAACTGTTTCCGTGCATTAGGCCCCAACATAAGCTATCGAGGCTATTATCAGGGCTACATAAGCTCGATGCCCGATTTCATAACAATTGGCAACTGTAATATGTACGGTATAGATGAGGAAGCCGTAGAGTCATACGAAAAGAAGAACAGATAACAGAAATCACGACTAAGGCACCAAATCAAAGCGCCCGTTCCGGAATCCGGAGCGGGCGCTGACATTGTATTAGCGGGCGCTGACATTGTATTAATGATGTCTATTTGACCAATTTTGAATGAAAAGTGAAAAATAGTGCAATATATTTGCTAATTTGAAATTAAAAATGTAATTTCGTAGGCAGGTTAATGCACCTTGCGAGAGTACGGTTATTAATTGGATTGGTCTTCTTATAAGTAATCCAATATCCAATGTTCGACCTCGGCTGTCCGTTCCTGGCAGCCGGGCCTTTCATTTTTTAGACTCCGCCCAATAACAAATACGGACTTCTACTCCATGCATGGTTTTGCCTTATCCCAACAGACTGCCGAGCGCCTCCTCCACAGCGTAGTTCAGAAAACGGTTGTAGCGGAAAGCCTGTTCCAGAATGCGCCGCAACACGACGGAATCCTTAAGCCATGTCTCCAGACTGGCGACAGTCGCGGTCGACGCGACATAGTCGCGCGGCCGGACATATTCCACATACGGCCAGTCCTTGTCCACTCCTTTCGGTGCCGTCTTCAGCATGTTCTCTCCAACAGTCGGAAACACATCGCGGAATTCCGGATCACACATCATCTCGTCATATTCCTCGATGTTGTCTACTATCGACTTCCGGATAGCCGCCAACACCTTGGGCGGATGGCACACATTTCCGGCGGCAATGAAGCACTGTCCCGGTTCGATGTGAAAATAATAGCCGCCCGACGGTGCCTTCTTCCCTCCTGGCGGATTGATGAAGATGCCTATGTGCGTCTTATAAGGCGTCTTGTCAGGCGAAAATCGTGTGTCCCTGTATATCCGGTACGTGCAGTCGCCCACCGACAGCATCGCGGCGCTCGGATCAATCTCCGCAATCCGGTCTATCAGCTCTTGCGTAAGGCTGCGGGTGTATTGCAGCGCGTGTTCGTAACGTTCGCGGTTGGCTGCGAACCATTCCCTATTGTTGTTGCGCTTCAAGTCGCGCAGAAATTTCAGTGTCTCTTTCATGTCTCTTAAACGTTAATCCTCTCCTTATTATATATAATCAGGATTGCCTTTTTATTTTCTTTTCATTTTATCATTCCGGTGTCATTCCGGTGTGAATATATATTTTGGAGATGGCGGAGTATTTTCTGCAATAATTGTATCACAATAAACGTTTATAATTATTAGAGGAATTAGGGGCTGTCCGCACCGCCCCTGCAATATGTTCCGCTTGCATATAGAAATAATTTATAAAAAGCATCATATTTTGGATCCGAATTACAACAATCAGTGGCAGCAGCCACAGCAGCCGCAGGGAGGCCCCCGGGGTCCCTGGCAGCAACCCCCGCAATATAGTTCCACCAGCGATTTCGTCGGTGCCATTAAGACGTGCATCAGCAAGTACGTGGACTTCAACGGCCGTGCCGGACGTCCCGAGTTCTGGTGGTGGACTCTGCTTGTTTTCCTGCTCACCGGCGTCCTGGCGTTTCAGCCCTGGGTCAGCAGCATTCTCAGCGCTGCAGTGCTGCTTCCCAACCTGGCCGTGACATGGCGTCGCCTGCACGACATAGGCAAAGCCGGCGGTTACTTCTTCATCGGCCTTATACCCGTTGTGGGCTGGATCATCCTGATTGTATGGCTGGCTCAGCCTTCACAGCCCGGTCCCAACCGCTTCGGCTACGGCCCTGACAACATCCACATCAACCGCCCTCCCTTCGTCTGACTCTCCATCACCTTAACTTTCTAAACTTTTTAAACTCTATAAACTACTCCAAGAGCCTCCTCGGGAAAGAAAGATATGATACCGAACCATTTGTTACCTAAATGGAATTATCAACCGCTGACCAGCCAGGAAAAGCGTCAGGCCGGCGACGTTGCCACCGCGTGCGGGGGCAACGATGTCATTGCCGAACTTCTGGTGCGTCGCGGCGTCACCACACCCGCCGAGGCCGAATCATTCTTCGCTCCTTCCATCTCCGACCTGCACGATCCGTTCCTGATGCCCGACATGGACCGGGCCGTGAACCGACTCAACGCCGCAATGGGTGCCAAGGAACGAATCATGATATACGGCGACTATGACGTGGACGGCACCACGGCCGTAGCGCTCGTGTACAAGTATCTGCAGAATTATTACTCCAACATCGAGTACTACATACCCAGCCGCGACGACGAGGGCTACGGCATATCGCTAAAGAGCATAGACTATGCCGCCGAGCGTGGCGTCAAGCTCATAATCGTGCTGGACTGCGGCATAAAGGCCATCAAGGAGATTGAATACGCAAAGAAACAAGGCATAGATTTCATCGTCTGCGACCACCATGTCCCGGACGAGATCCTGCCCGACGCCGTGGCCATCCTCAACCCCAAGATGCCCGGCTCCACCTATCCCTGCCCGTACCTGTCAGGTTGCGGCGTGGGATTCAAGTTCATGCAGGCGTTCGCCAAGAGTAACGGACTGACCAACCACAACGAACTGGAGTCGCTGCTCGACCTCGTGGCCGTATCCATTGCCGCCGACATCGTGCCCATCGTGGACGAGAACCGCGTCATGGCCTATCATGGTCTGCGCCGCCTCAACTCCAACCCCAACTTAGGACTGCGTAGCATTATCCGCCTCTGCAAGCTCACCAACAAGGACATCACCATCTCGGAGGTGATCTTCAAGATCGGGCCGCGCATCAACGCATCGGGCCGTATGCAGAGCGGCATGGAGGCCGTGGACCTGTTGGTGAGCCGCGATCTGCACGAGGCGTACGAGAAGGGCAAGGACATCGACCAGTACAACCGCGACCGCAAGGAGCTGGACAAGAAGGTGACCGAGGAAGCCAACTCGCAGATCGAGAAGAATGTGGACATCACCAGCGGCAAGCGCTCCATCGTCATCTACAACAAGGACTGGCACAAGGGCATCATCGGCATCGTGGCCTCGCGCATCACCGAGCTTTACTACAAGCCGGCGGTGGTGCTGACACTCAGCAACGGCCTGGCCACCGGCTCCAGCCGCTCGGTACAGGGGTTCGACATCTACGCGGCGGTCAATTCCACGCGCCATCTGCTCGAGAATTTCGGCGGCCATACATACGCCGTGGGCCTCTCGCTCAAGGAAGAGAACATTCCCGAGTTCAGCCGTCTGTTCGAGGAATATGTGGCCTCCCACATCCAGCCCAACCAACTGGAGCCGCATCTGGACATCGACGCCGACATCGAGTTCGCCGACATCACGCCCGAACTCCTGACCATGCTCAAAAAGTTCAACCCTTTCGGCCCCGGCAACCAGAAGCCTCTGTTCCGCACGCGCAACGTGTTCGACTTCGGCACATCGAAGTTAGTGGGCAAGACTCTTGAGCACATCAAGCTCGAACTGGAAGACAATTCCACAAGCCACGTCATCAACGCCATCGCGTTCAACATGTCGCAGTATTTCGAGCATATCCATGCCCACAAGCCCATCGATATCATCTATACTATCGAGCAGTCCAAGCGCGGCAACAGCTCCGATTCCATCCAGCTCATGATACGCGACATGCGCCCCTCGGACACCGACCAGTGACACCGCGCGAAGTCCTTAAGAAATACTGGGGCTACGACTCGTTCCGTCCCCTGCAGGCCGATATAGTCCGGTCCGTCCTCTCCGGCCGCGACACACTGGGCCTCATGCCCACGGGCGGCGGCAAGTCCATCACGTTCCAGGTACCCGGACTCATATTCGACGGCCTGACGGTGGTAGTGACGCCCCTTATCTCGCTGATGAAGGACCAGGTGGACAACCTGCGCCGTCACCATATCCGCGCCGTCTATTTCCATGCCGGCATGTCGTTACGCGAACGTAACGTGGCTATGGAACACCTTACCAACGGCAAGGCAAAGTTCCTATACATCGCTCCCGAACGTCTGAAGGCCGAGCAGTTCATGAACCGGCTGCGGATGCTTGACGTCAGCTTTATCGTGGTAGACGAAGCACACTGCATCTCGCAGTGGGGATACGATTTCCGCCCCTCCTACCTCAATATCAGCTCGCTGCGGGCCATCGCGCCTCAGGCTCCCGTATTGGCGCTTACCGCCACCGCCACGCCCGAGGTGGCACAGGACATCTGCCATAACCTCGCCATGAAGGATCCGGCCCTGCTCAGGATGAGTTTCACGCGCAGCAACCTGTCCTACATAGTACGCCCTGCAGCCACCAAGATCAGCGAGGTGCTGCACATACTCAGCCGCACGTCGGGTTCGGCCATAGTGTATGTACGCAGCCGCAAGCGCACGGGCGAGATTGCCTCCTTCCTGCAGGCCTCCGGCATATCGGCCACGGCATACCATGCCGGTCTGGATTTCGAGGTCAAGGAGCAGCGCCAGAATGACTGGCGGCAGAACAAGGTGCGCGTCATGGTGGCTACCAACGCCTTCGGCATGGGTATCGACAAACCGGACGTGCGAGTCGTGATACATTACGATGTGCCGCCAGGCATCGAGGAGTATTACCAGGAGGCCGGCCGTGCCGGTCGCGACGGCCAGCCGTCGTATGCGGTATTGCTCACATCACCCACCGACGCCGCGCTGCTGCGACGCCGCGTCACGCAGGAGTTTCCCGACCGCGAGGTGATACGCCGGGTCTATGAGCATGTCTGCAATTTCCTCAGCATCTCGCTTTACGAAGGCTACGAGTCCGTCCATGAGTTCGACATAATGCGCTTCTGCCAGGTGTTCCGCCATGAACTGCGCCAGTGCCATGCCGCGTTGCGCATTCTGGAACAGGCCGGATACATGCAGTATATCGAGGATAGCGACCGCCGCGCCAAGGCCATGATCACCGTTTCGCGCGAGGAACTGTATCATCTGCAAGGGGCATCGCCCGTGGCGGAAGCTGTGCTGAAACGGATGCTGCGTGACTATACGGGCCTTTTCATGGACTATCAGTCCATCAGCGAGCACAATCTGGCCGCCGAACTGAGGATCACGCCCGATCAGGTCTACGACGCGCTGCTGGAACTGGGCCGCATGAAGATAGTGTCGTACATCCCGCGCAGCAATGTGCCGGTAATCTATCTTCCTACACGCCGTGAGGAGCCCAAGCACTTGGTCATAGGGCGCGACATATACGAGGACCGCCGGAAACGTCTCAGTCGCCGCGCCGAGGCCATGATAGACTACACCGTGTCGGGTCAAGGCTGCCGCGAACATAAACTGCTGGAATATTTCGGCGAACACCGCGACGAGACATGCGGCCGCTGCGACCTGTGCCGTGCTCGACGCAAGCCCCCCAAAAAACTCGAAGAAACCATCATAGAGGATGTAATGTCTTTCCTTAAGGACCGTCCACACGGTGCCGACTTCCGCATCCTCGAGCACTCCTTGCGTGTCCCTGCCGACGCCCTGGCACGAGTCCTCGCCTTCCTCTGCTCCGAAAATTATTTAGTTCTGGAAAAAGACACCTACAAAGTGACAAGTGATGAGTGACGAACCTTTTTCACTAATCACTAATCACTATTCCCTATTCACTAATCACTATTCACTTTATGTTGTCGGTGCTCCGAACGACGAGCTGTAGCCGTCGTTATGGCCGGGATGTCCCAGTGTCAGCTGCGACGCGATCTTGACTGTATGCGGTCCCGGCCCGGCATTCAGATGGTCCACTATGTCCATCAGTTTCCTTGACTTCAGCCTCGATTCCAGTTCCACGTTGTCCTCGTCAAACAGCGATGGCTCCAAATACGTGGCAGGCGTCAGGTCGGTCAGCACCACGCCGGCCCGTTTGTATGCTATATTAGGATTGAATATGGATTCCAATAGCGCCACGCCTGAGTGCGTTATCTGCGCCGCGTCGGCCGTCGGCGGATTGAATATGGTTCCGGCGCTGGGCGACTGATAGCCGCGCTCGGTGTGGAACCGGTTGGTCTGCAGAAACACGCTCATCGCGCCGCACTGTCCGCCCTGCTCGCGCAGACGCTTGGACACGTGCGCGCAGTATATCGCGATGCGCGACCGCAGATAGTCGAAATCGTCGATGTCTTCGGGATATGTGCGCGTCTCGCTTATGGAATCCTGTAGCTTGCGCTCCTTGAAGTCAAGCGTGATGCAATCCTCGCCATGCAGCTCGCGCCACGACCGCTCGCCGTTCACGCCCAGACGTCCGCGAACCCACAACACCGGCTTGCGCATAAAGTCGCCGATGGTGTACACCCCGTCCAGATACAGTCGCTTGGTCAGCCGGCGCCCCACACCCCACAGTTCGCCAATAGCCAGCCGGTCGCATATCGCCGCAACCTCGGCCTCGTCGCTCAGCACAACCACGTTGCGGCCACCCTTCTTGCCCACCTCCGTGGCTATCTTGGCCAGCGTCTTGCTACGGGCGAAGCCTACCGTCACCGGTATATGCACCTCCTCCCAGCATGTGCGACATATCGCAGTGCCGATAGACTCCAGCTCACGCTCCGGTATGCCGTCCATCAGCAGGAACGACTCGTCTACCGAATAGTCGAGTGTCTGAGGCGCGTAACGCCGCAGAATGGCATGCACGCGCAATGATATGTCACGGTACAGCAGATGATTGCCCGAAAGCGCCGTCACTTCGCCCCGCTCCATCATGTCGCGGATTTCGAATGCCGGCTGGCCCATGCGAATGCCGAGTCGCTTGGCCTCGTTGCTACGCGCTATCACACACCCGTCGTTGTTGCTCAGCACAACCACCGGACGACCCTCAAGCTCTCTGTTCAGGGTCCGCTCGCAGCTTACAAAGAAATTGTTGCAGTCTGCCAGTCCTACCACAGTCAGTTTATCACGACAGTGCCCATGCCCTGAAGCACCACATAGGTGCGGGCAAACTGGCGTATGAAATTAAGCGTAGCCTGGTTCGGTCTGGTCATTGCTTTTGATTTGGAGTCTGTTTGTTTCAGTGAGTAATCGTGGGCCATAGGCATAAGGTTTTAATAATCTGACAGCAGATATAAAATCTGAACGAAATAATGTCCGGGATTGTTCCCGACCGTCTGTACGATCTGCAATTCCGACAATAATATAACGCCTCCGGACTGCTTATATTATTTTAATGCAACTGTTTAATAAAAAAAAGTGGCGCAGACCATGCAGGTCTGTACCACAATATATTCAGGCTCCGTCGCGGGCGCGTTTCCACGGCCCGGAAAGCGGGGTCTCGCTCACAGTGTGAGCACTATGTCTTTCTCAGCCGCGATGCGACGCAAGTTCAGTATCGCATAGCGCATGCGTCCAAGCGCTGTGTTGATGCTTACACCTGTTATCTCGGCTATCTCCTTGAAGCTCAAGCTTTGATAATAACGCATCTTCAACACCTGTCGCTGAAGCTCCGGCAGTTCCTCTATCAGCATCTTGACGTCGGATTTGATCTGGTCCGATATCAAGACATCCTCTATGGTCTGCTCGCACAGCTCCTTGCGGTTCAGCACGTTCACGTCCGTTAGGTCCGTGGACTGAAGATTTTCTGATTTTTCCTGACGATAATAGTCTATTATCAGGTTATGCGCTATACGCGAAATCCAGGCCGGAAACTTGCCGTTCTCGGTATACCGACCCTGACGTATGGTCTGTATCGCCTTCACGAACGTCTCCTGGAATATATCGTTCGCCACATCCTCGCTCTTGATGATGCGGAGTATGTAGTTGTATATCCTGTCCTGATGACGCTTCAGCAGGGTGTCGAACGCATCGTTGCTACCCTGTGCATAAGCCCTGACAAGTTCCTCGTCGGTCAAGGTTGTTTGTTGTGCCATTCTGCTGTTGATTTGTTGCGTAGATTTTTTCAATAGGCAGCTTGGTGTTCGTTAGTTCATTATTATATTATGGCATCCTTCCGTCAGCCCGATTAATTCCCCGGCATCCGGACCTCAGCCCGATTAGCAATGTGTGTTTTCATAACACGTGATGACAAAATTACAACACAGAACGGCAAAATGCAAGTTTTAGCATATAAATTAATGTTAAACTTCCTTAATTTCCCATACTCTTCCTGAACTTCGCCGCACACCAGTCCGCGCTCAGCTTCTTGTCCACATATTCCAGTCCCTGCCCGTTGGCCGCCGTCTCTATCACCGGCAGGTCGTGGTCGTAGAAGCCGCTCAGCAGCATCACGCCTCCGGGCTTCAGCGCACGCGCATACGCCGCGATGTCGCCAAGTATTATATTCCTGTTTATGTTAGCCAATAGATAATCGGCCGGCTCCAGTGCGCTCAGCGCCGACGCGTCACCGCATATCATGCGGATGTCGCAGCCGTTGATCCGCACGTTGTCCACAGCGTTCTCCCACGCGTCCGGGTCTATCTCGATGCCGGTCACCGGCGCCGCGCCGCGCATCGACGCCAGCATGGCCAGTATTCCCGTACCCGTACCCATGTCTATCACGCTCCTGCCCTGCAGGTCCTCGCTCAGCAGCCAAGCCGCCATGCGGCTTGTGGTGTGGTGATGCCCCGTTCCGAACGCCATCTTAGGGTCTATCACGATCTCATACCGAGCCTGGGGTACATCCTTGTGAAAACTGGAATGCACCACGCACTCACCCTCTATCACGATAGGCCGGAAATAATTCTTCTCCCATTCCTCGTTCCAGTCGCGCCCCTCGATACGTTTGGAGTTCACCTTAAATTCCGTGGGTATCGGGAAGTCCTGTAACGATTCGCGAGTCAGCGCCTCCGCATCGGCGGTCGCGTCCGCCGCTATATACGCCGTGAGCCCGACTGTGTCAGGCTCAAATGTCTCGAATCCCGCATCGGCTAAAAACGACGCCGCCAGATCCGTTATATCTTCATTGCACGGTTCGAAATCCACCCGTACTTCAAAATAGTCTTTGCCCATATCAAGTTAGACTTTGTCTTTTCCTATTATGACTCCGACTTCCCCGTTTAGTTTAATCCATTATCCCTCCTTCGTCACTCGTCACTATGACTTCTGGCTTATTTTCTCTTTCTGATCTTTTTCACCGCCCTCTTAGCCGGTCCTATCAGCGAGATGCCCAACATCACATAATCCAGTGGACTGATCTTGCCCACCAATGTCCGGAGCAAAGTCCGTCCCACTCCTGCAGGCTTGCGTACGCCCGCGATCTCCGGCACGCACATGGCCACCTGGCCCATCATCGGCAGAGCCTTGGCCATCTTCGATGTTCCGAACGGATTCTTCAATCCCGCTATCGACTTGCGCATATTGGCCTTGCAGAATTCCTTGCGCATGGCTGTCAGCGCGCGCTTGTAGCGCAGCTCCTCGATGGTGTATCCCTTGAAGTCCTTCTTCAGCTGCGTCTTGTCGGTCGCATCCACTCTTACTATCTCGTTCTTTGCCATGGTGCCTCAAGTATTTAATGGTTATTCTCGGTTACATCCGGAGTGATCAGCACGCGCGTCAGCATCTTGGCCAGCGGATTGAGCAGCAGCGGCTTGCGCAGCACCCATATCAGCACCAGACACAGCAGCACTATTCCACCCACGGTCAGATACGCCAGAGCCGGACACATTATCAGTGTAAACACATGCACCAGCGCGAAGCTGAACAGTATCAGAGCCAGAAAACCCAACAACGCGCATAGGAAGCCGATTATCAACATCGTCAATATGGCAGTCAGTTTCTCGGCCAGTGTCAGCTTGGCGTAATCCAGCTCCAGCTGCACCCAATTCTTGCCCTGTTCTATTATGTTTTGGATATCATCCAGTATCTTCAGTCTCATAGTGGTAGTGGAATATTATTACGATAGCCCCCGATAACACCCCCGGTTTATTAACACCCCCGGTTTATTAACACCCCGCGCGGTGTCCTTTCTTTTTATCCGTGCTGAGGCGGAAGCCTAAGCCCCTTTCGACTGCGGAGGTCTGCCCGTACCGTGTGGGTTAGTTCCGGCAGCGAGCTTCCAGCTCGCCCCTTATGCATTAAGCCAGGGGGCGACCTCTATTTGGTGCCGCCCCCTTGAGCGTTTTTATTTCTTCTCCGAGGCGGCGAGTTCGGCAACCAGCGCGTCTACATCCTTGTCGGATATTTCGCAGCCGTGTTTGTGCAGTATCTCGCATATCTTGGCGCGAACTTCCGCACCCTTTTCGGGCGCGAACAGCAATGCCGCGCCGCAGCCTACTATAGCTCCGCCCACAAAGGCGGATATCAGTGTCAGTGCTCTCATCTTTTCGTCGTTTTAAGCGTTATAAACCGTTGGTCAGAGCTTCTCCTCGATCTGATCCTCGATCTCGTCCACCAGCTCGTCCAGCTTATCTTTCTTCAGTGTGATTCCCTTCTCTTTCAGGAATTCCACGATTTTGGCACGTGTATCGGTCCCCTTGTCGGGAGCCACAAGCAGTCCAACGGCCGCGCCCGCTACGGCACCGCCTATCACGGACAGAATGATGTGAAGTGGTTTCATAATTCTGGTTTGTTTTTTAGTTTATATTAATTTCATCTTTTATAACAACGAAGTTACAAAAAAAGTCGTCAACATCATAATATTTACACAAATTTATTATCTCATGCTCCATATTTTCGCGATTTTTACTAATTTTGTGTTTTTAAAAGAAACCATTGAGCAGGCTGAATGCTTGCAAATCATAAACACATGGACAACAAAGTCAACGCAGAGACACTTCAGGACAGCGCCACGAACGAGGCAGGCCTCAGCTTCGTGGAGCAGGAAATAGTAAACGACCTGGCCGCCGGCAAGAACGGCGGACGCCTCAACACCCGTTTTCCGCCCGAGCCCAACGGCTACCTCCACATCGGACACGCCAAGGCTTTCATCATGGACTTCGGAGCGGCCGAAAAGTTCGGCGGCACGTGCAACCTCCGTTTCGACGACACCAACCCCCAGAAGGAGGATACCGAATACGTGGAGGCCATCAAGGAAGACATCCACTGGCTGGGCTATGACTGGGGCGACCGCCTCTACTACGCCTCCGACTATTTCCCGCAGCTGTTCGAGCTGGCAAAGCGCCTGATACGCGAAGGCAAGGCATACGTCGACGAGCAGACCAGCGAGCAGATAGCCGCCCAGAAGGGCACGCCCACCGAACCCGGCACACCCTCCCCCTTCCGCGACCGCCCCGTGGAGGAAAACCTCGACCTGTTCGAGCGCATGAACCGCGGAGAGTTCGACGAAGGCTCCATGGTGCTGCGAGCCAAGATCGACATGGCCTCCGACAACATGCACTTCCGCGACCCCATCATGTACCGCATCATCAAGACTCCCCACTGGCGCACCGGCGACACCTGGAAGGTCTACCCCATGTACGACTTCGCGCACGGCCAGAGCGACTACTTCGAAGGCGTCACCCACTCCATCTGCACCCTCGAGTTCGTGCCTCACCGCCCCTTGTACGAATACTTCGTCCGCGAGCTGGCCGATGAGTCATACTGCCCCCGTCAGATCGAGTTCAACCGCCTCAACCTCACCTACACCGTCATGAGCAAGCGCAAGCTGCTCCAGCTCGTCAAGGAAGGCCTTGTCGCCGGTTGGGACGATCCCCGAATGCCCACGCTGCGCGGACTGCGCCGCCGCGGTTACACCCCCTCCAGCATCAAGAACTTCATCAACCGCATCGGTTACACCAAATACGAAGCCCTGAACCACATCGAGCTTCTGGAGCACTCCGTACGCGAGGACCTCAACGCCACCGCCACACGCGTCAGCGTCGTCCAGAACCCCGTCAAGCTCATCCTTGACAACTACCCCGAGGGTCAGACCGAGATGATGGAAATGGACAACAACCCCGAGAACCCCGCCGAAGGCACCCATCAGATGCCCTTCAGCCGCGAACTCTGGATAGAGCGCGACGACTTCATGGAGAATCCCCCCAAGAAGTTCTTCCGCCTCTCACCCGGCAAGGAAGTGCGCCTCAAGGGAGCATATATAATAAGGTGTAAGGAAGACGGCGTTGTCAAGGACGCCGACGGCAACATCATCGAGCTTCACGCCGAATACGATCCCGACACGCGCAGCGGTCTCCCCGGCGCTGACCGCAAGGTGAAAGGCACCCTCCACTGGGTGTCCGTGCCCACCGCCACACGCGCCGAGATACGCGACTACGACCGACTTTTCTCCGTCGAGAACCCCTCGGCCGAAGAGGGCGACTTCCGCGACCTGCTGAATCCCGACTCGCTCCGCGTGCGCGACAACGCCATGATCGAACCCTGGCTTGCCCAGCGAATCCAGGCCGGCGACCACTACCAGTTCCAGCGCCTCGGCTACTACGTGGTCGACAAGGACTCCATCCCCGGCCATCCCGTCTTCAACAAGACCATCGGCCTCAAGGATACCTGGGCCAAGGAAATGAAGAAAGCCTGACAGCTTTCGGATGCGCCAACAGCAGCGCAGTCTGTCCCCCGGCCGCGCATTGATTAGCAGCGCAGGATGACCCCGGCCGCACATCAACTCGAACCAAAAGCCAATTTAGGATACTTACAAAAGGCGGTGCCACTGGCGCCGCCTTTTATATTGCATTGTGTTTTTGTATTGTGTAGTATTTTTTGTGTAGTGTGGTGTCTTTTGTATTGTGTGGTGTCTTTTGTATTGTGTGGTGTCTTTTGTATTGTGTGGTGTCTTTTTATATTGTGTGGTGTTTTTTTGTATTGTGTGGTGTCTTTTGTATTGTGTTCTTTGTGCCGTGTGGATTGGTTCAGGCGCGAGGCTTTAGCCTCGCCCGTCTCCTGTCATCCCCCTCCGTCCACCTCTCTAATTAAGAGATGACTAA
>CADBNR010000017.1 GCA_902796035.1 uncultured Bacteroidales bacterium
CCCGCACCGCTCCCTCCTTGGCTTGCAAAATCATCTCAAAAAATCCTCTCAATCTTAATTTGATTTAAAAGTAAACACACTCTTAGAACAACCGAACTCCGCTTACAGTTTGACCCATTCTCAGCTAACCTGCCAAGCCACCTATTTTGCACGAAAATTCCGAAAGTGAGAATTTTTTTGTAACTTTGCGAGGAAATACGTTTTCGCGGCAGGCATCTTCCCTCCTTATCCAGCCGCCGTGAGATAAGAAGACCCAATATAGAAAAAACAAATTCAAGAAGTTGTTTATACTAATTTTTATGGTAAGATTTATTAAGATTTTGGAGTAGGTTTGTTCGATTGAAAAGGGAGCAACCAATCGGTTGGTCCCGATGAAAGCGGACAAAGATGCCCAAAAGATTAATAAAGATTGTCATAAAGTAAACAACTTCAAGATTTTATTATACGCAAATTAGTATAAACAACTTCAATATGAGCCTTAACATAATAGTAATGGCGAAGCAGGTTCCAGACACGAGGAACGTAGGCAAAGACGCCATGAAGGAGGACGGGACCATCAATCGCGCGGCGTTGCCGGCGATTTTCAATCCCGAAGATTTGAATGCCCTGGAGCAGGCCCTGCGCCTGAAGGACAAGTATCCCGGCAGCAAGGTCACCATCCTGACCATGGGACCGGCACGCGCCGCCGAGATCATCCGCGAAGGAATGTACCGTGGCGCCGACAACGGCATCGTGTTGTCCGACCGCGCTTTCGCCGGGGCCGACACGCTGGCCACCAGCTACGCTCTGGCTACGGCCGTGAAGAAGATAGGCAACTACGACTTGATACTCGGTGGCCGTCAGGCCATTGACGGCGACACCGCCCAGGTAGGGCCTCAGGTGGCCGAGAAACTGGCTCTGCCGCAGGTCACATACGCCGAGGAGATCATCGACGCCGAGAACGGCCAAGCCACCGTGCTGCGCCGCATCGAAAGCGGCGTAGAGACCGTCAAAGTGCCCATGCCCGCCGTGATCACCGTCAACGGTTCGGCCGCCCCCTGCCGCCCCCGCAACGCTCGCAACGTGCAGAAGTATAAGTATGCCGCCGTGCCCTCCGAGGCTGCCAACGACGAGCGCCGTCAGAAACTGATGGCCGAGCGCGAATGGCTCAACATCGGCGAATGGAACGCAGCTTCCGTCGACGCCGACCTGGACCAGTGCGGCCTCGCCGGTTCTCCCACAAAAGTAAAACACATAGAGAATGTAGTATTCACTGCCAAGGATGCACGCCGTGTCGAGAACACCGACGCGGATATAGAGGTCCTGATGCAGGAACTTATCGCTAATCATACCATCGGATAATATTATGGCATCAGACAAGAACAACCTCATAGTATATTGCGAGTATGAGGACGGTAAAGTGGCCGACGTGAGCCTTGAGCTGCTCACCAAGGGCCGCGCGTTGGCCGACAAGCTGGGCATCAAGCTCGAGGCTGTAGTGGCCGGCGACAATCTGAAAGATATCGAGAATCAGCTGTTCCCATACGGAGTGGACACCGTATATAAGGTGGAGGACAAGCGTCTGTATCCCTACACTTCGCTGCCCCACGCCTCCATACTGATCAACCTGTTCAAGGAGAAGGAGCCGCGCATCGCCTTCATGGGCGCCACGTCCATAGGACGCGACCTGGGTCCCCGCGTATCGAGCGCGCTGCATTCGGGTCTGACCGCCGACTGCACCCAGCTGGAGATCGGCGACCACACCGACGCCCGCACCGGCACGGAGTACAAGGACCTGCTGCTGCAGATACGTCCGGCATTCGGCGGCAACATCGTGGCCACCATCGTCAATCCCGACCACCGTCCCCAGATGGCTACGGTGCGCGAGGGCGTGATGAAAAAGGAGATCAAGGATCCTGCATACAAGGGCAAGGTGGTTGACCTGAACGTGGCCGACTACACCGCTCCCGAGGACTTCGTAGTGGAGGTTATCGACCGCCAGGTGCAGAAGTCCAAGAGCAACCTGAAGAACGCTCCCATCGTCGTTGCCGGAGGTTACGGCGTAGGCTCCAAGGAGAACTTCGAGTTGCTGCGCGAGCTGGCCGACGTGCTCGGCGGCGAAGTGGGCGCAAGCCGCGCCGCTGTCGACGCAGGCTGGATTGACCATGACGCTCAGATCGGACAGACCGGTCTGACCGTACGTCCCAAACTATACATCGCCTGCGGTATCTCCGGCCAGATCCAGCACATTGCCGGTATGCAGGAGAGCTCCATCATCATCTCGGTCAACAACGACCCCGACGCCCCCATCAACACCATCGCCGACTATGTGATCACAGGCGACATCGAGGACGTCGTTCCAAAACTCATCAAGTACTACAAAAAGAACACCAAGTAAGCAATGGCTAATTTCTATACAGACAATCCGGAACTGAAGCACTATCTTACCCATCCGATGATGGAGAAGATCGTGGAGCTGAAAGAGCGCGGCTATGCCGATGCCGGCAAGTACGACTACGCGCCCCTTGACTATGCCGACGCACTCGACAGCTACGACAAGGTACTGGAGATAGTAGGCGAGATCTGCGCCGAGACCATATCACAGAACGCCGAGGGCGTCGACCACGAGGGACCGCGTGTGGAGAACGGCCATGTCATCTACGCCTCGGGCACACAGGCCAACCTGGAGGCCTGCCGCAAGGCCGGCCTGATGGGCATGGCTATGCCCCGCCGTCTGGGCGGTCTGAACTTCCCCATCACTCCCTACATCATGGCCGCCGACATCGTGAGCCGCGCCGATGCAGGCTTCGAGAACCTGTGGGGTCTGCAGGACTGCGCCGAGACAATCTATGAGTTTGCCGACGAGGAGCAGAAGCAGAAATACATCCCCCGCGTATGCGCCGGCGAGACCATGTCGATGGACCTGACCGAGCCTGACGCCGGTTCCGACCTGCAGAGCGTCATGCTCAAGGCCACCGAGAAGGAGGACGGCACATGGGTGCTGAACGGAGTGAAGCGTTTCATCACAAACGGCGACAGCGACATCCACCTGGTGCTGGCACGTTCCGAGGAAGGCTCGCACGACGGCCGCGGCCTGTCGATGTTCATCTACGACAAGCGTAACGGTGGCGTCACCGTACGCCGCATAGAGAACAAGATGGGTATCAAAGGCAGCCCCACATGCGAGCTGGTGTTCCGCAACGCTCCCGCCGAATTGGTGGGAAGCCGTCGCATGGGTCTGATCAAGTACGTGATGGCGCTGATGAACGGCGCACGTCTGGGCATCGCCGCACAGAGCGTGGGTCTCAGCGAAATCTCCTACCGCGAGGCTCTGCAGTATGCCAAGGAGCGCAAGCAGTTCGGCAAAGCCATCATCGAGTTCCCCGCCGTGTGCGAGATACTGAGCAACATGAAAGCCAAGCTCGACGCATCGCGCGCCCTGCTCTACGCCTGCTCGCGTTTCGTGGACATATACAAGGCTTACGACGACATCGCCAAGGAGCGCAAGCTCACCGTCGACGAAAAGAAAGAAGCAAAGGCATTCAGCCGTCTGGCCGACGCCTTCACTCCGCTGGCCAAGGGCATGAGCTCGGAGTTCTGCAACCAGAACGCCTACGACTGCATCCAGATCCACGGCGGTTCCGGCTTCATGAAGGATTATGCCTGCGAGCGCGTTTACCGCGACGCCCGCATCACCAGCATATACGAGGGTACCACCCAGCTGCAGGTAGTGGCAGCCATCCGCCACGTCACCACCGGCACATACCTGAACTGGATCAACTCCGAGCTTGAGAAGGAATGCAAGCCCGAGGACCAGGACATAAAGGCTACGCTGCAGTTCATGAGCCAACAGCTCGCCGCCGCCGTCGAGACCGTGACCGGTCAGGACAGCACCGAGTATGTTGACTTCCACGCACGTCGTCTGGTTGAGATGGCCGGCTACACCGTGATGGGACTGCTGCTGCTCGACGACACCACCCGCAACGACGCGTTCCGTCGCTCGCTCCGTGTGTTCGTCAAGTACGGACAGGCCGAGGTGGCTAAGCACACCGACTTCATCAACAACTTCCGCCCCGACCAGTTGGCCGACTACCTGCAGAAGTAAGGGCTACGGTGCAAGACGTAAACGTCTTGGCCTGAACCAACCCACACAGGCAAACAAGACAAAGATAAGCCTGATAAAGACAAATAAGGCTCCGCGCTGCAGTCGGCGCGGGGTCTTATTTGTTTTATTATGAAATAATCACTACTTTTGTGGTTACATTACTTTTGCAGTTATGAAGAGGATTGTGATGACAATGGCGGCCGCCGCAGTGACGCTGGCCGCATCAGGACAGAGTACCGAGAACCTGGAGCGTGCGCGTCAGGCATATAACAACTATGACTTCGAGCTGGCCGAGAAACTTCTGAAGCCAACCCCCGTGCGCAAGGGGAAACGGACCGTGGCCGGCACTCAGACCGAGGAAGGAAGCGAAATGCTGCGACGCGTGGAGAACGCCGCCAACTTCATGCAGCGCGTCGAGAAGATTGAGATTCTCGACTCTATCTCCGTGCCCCGTCTCGACTTCTTCAAGGCATACAAACTGCCGCCGTCGGCCGGCAAGCTGCGTGACGGCGCGGCACTCCCCTCATCCGGTCAGGATGCCGAAGGATTAGTGGACTATGTGTTCACAAACGAAGGAGGCGACTACAAGGTTTGGGCCGAACCCGACTCGCTCGGCACATTAGTGCTGGTGGAGGCATCGAAATTAGTGGACGGTTCATGGTCCGAACCCTCTATACTCGACGACCTGGCCGACGAGGGACAGGATGCGGCATATCCCTTCATGATGGCTGACGGCACGACGCTTTATTACGCGCAGAAATCGCCCGACGGCCTCGGCGGCTACGACATCATGGTGGCCACGCGAGATGCCTCCGACGGTTCGTTCCTGCAGCCGCAGAACCTCGGAATGCCATACAACTCCCCTTACGACGACTACCTTCTTGCCATCGACGAAATGAACGGCGTAGGCTGGTTCGCCACCGACCGCAACCAGCTCGGAGACCTCATCACCATCTATCTGTTCAAGGTGAACGACCTGCGCAAGAACTACGACCCCGACGACGAAGACCTGGCCGACCGTGCCCTGCTCGTAGACTGGCAGTCTACACAGGATCCGGACACCGACTATGCGGAACTGCTCGAGGCCATTGACGCCATTGACCCCACCAAGGAAGTCAAACCGGTGCTGTTTCACCTGCCCATGGACGGAGGAGTGGTGTATACCGATTATTCCGATTTCCGCAACAAGGCTGCGGCAAGCATGATGCGCAAATACTTAGTGCAGAAGCAGACCCTGGACAAGGACCTCGACACTTTGGACCGGATGCGCCGCGAATACTACGACTCCCCCTCCGATTCACTGGCCGACGACATCGCAGCCTACGAAAGCTCCGTCGCCAAGCAGCGTCGCGAAGTGAGCCGCACCCTCTCCGACATCTACAAGGCGGAACGTCATTAAGACCCTAAAGACCTTAAAGACCCTAAAGACCTTACTTCAACCATACTAACCTCATCGAAATGATTTCTTTCTCAATCGCGCTTCTGATCCTCATTGCCGGATACTTCACTTACGGCGTGTTCGTAAGCAAGGTGTTCGGTCAGGACTCTGCACGTCCCACACCGGTCCATACCATGGCCGACGGCGTGGACTATGTAAAGCTCTCCACCTGGAAAATATTTCTGATCCAGTTCCTGAATATCGCGGGCCTGGGGCCCATATTCGGCGCCATCATGGGCGTTATGTTCGGGCCGGCCGCTTTCCTCTGGATAGTATTCGGCACCATTTTCGCCGGCACTGTTCATGACCATGGTAACGGTGACATACATCGTGTTCGCGCCCGAAGGATTCTCGTCGCTGGCGCATGCCATGACCGGCAGCCCGATTCCTTACAGCGTGGCCGTCGGAGCCGGCACAGTGGTGTCGGTTGTGTTCCTGCTGCTGATCGCGCGCTATCTGCGAGGCCTCGACGCCGAGACTCCAATACCGGCCGAGTGAACCACAGACGCAAACTAAACGTACTACTATAAACAAACTTTGGAATTATGAATATAGGCGATAAATTTCCTGACGTATTAGGGCTCGATGCCGAGGGCAGAGAGGTGAAGCTGTCCGACTATCCCGGCAAGCGGTTCATCATTTATTTCTATCCGAAGGACAGCACTCCGGGCTGCACGTTGGAGGCGAAGTCGTTCCGCGACAACTACGGGACGTTCCTCGACATGGGCTATCAGATAATAGGAGTGAGCAAGGATCCGGCCAAGAGCCATCAGCGCTTTGCCGAGAAGAACGAGCTTCCTTTCCCTCTGGTAAGCGACACCGAGGGACATCTGTGCGAGCTGGCCGGCGTATGGGCGCTCAAGGTGATGGCGGGGCGCCGCTACTGGGGCATTGTCCGCACCACGTTCGTATGCGACAACGACGGCACCGTTACCGACGTCATCGACAAAGTAAAGACAGCCACGGCATCGGAGCAACTTTTTGCACTTCTTGACAACCGTTACAATCCCAACCCGGCTTGACACATACCCACGCATATACCCTATAATCAGACTCCCGACCATGTAACCTCATGACCGGGAGTTTGTTTTTATATGCGTCCTCAACCAATTCGCATTTGCTAATAACGGCCAAAATTATTAATTTTGTATCCCGTTATGAAACACGGATTCGACAACGACAAATATCTCCGCATCCAGTCGGAGCATATCAGCGAGAGAGTAGCCCAATTCGGCAATAAGCTCTATCTGGAGCTTGGCGGCAAACTGTTTGACGACTATCACGCCTCGCGAGTGTTGCCCGGCTTTGAGCCCGACAGCAAGCTCAAGATGCTGAGCAAACTCAGCGACCGCATCGAGATCGTGATAGTGATCAGCGCCACCGACATCGAGAAAAACAAGGTGCGCGGCGACTTAGGCATCACCTACGACATGGATGTGCTTCGTCTGCGCACGGAGTTCCAGAACCGTGGTTTCATGGTCGGTTCGGTAGTGATAACCCATTACAACGGCCAGAGCAGCGCCGACGCCTTCCGCGCCAAACTGGAGCGCATGGGCATCCGCACCTACTGTCACTACATGATCGACGGGTATCCCACCAACGTAAAGCTCATTGCGTCCGACGAGGGTTTCGGTAAGAACGATTATATCGAGACCACGCGTCCGCTGGTCATAGTCACTGCGCCCGGCCCGGGCAGCGGCAAGATGGCCGTGTGCCTGTCGCAGCTGTACAACGAGCACAAGCGCGGCATCCAGGCCGGTTACGCCAAGTTCGAGACTTTCCCCGTGTGGAGCCTGCCGCTGAAGCATCCCGTCAACATCGCATACGAGGCGGCCACCGCCGACCTGAACGATGTGAACATGATCGACCCCTTCCACCTCGACGCATACGGCAAGACAGCCATCAACTATAACCGCGACATCGAGATCTTCCCGGTGCTCAACGCTCTGTTCGAGGGCATATACGGCGAGAGTCCCTACAAATCGCCCACCGACATGGGTGTGAATATGGTGGGCTTCTGCATCAGCGACGACGAGGTGTGCCGCGAGGCGTCGAAAAACGAGATAGTGCTCCGTTATTTCCAGGCACTCAACAAGCTGGCGCAGGGCGACGGCAACGAGGCGGAGGTGAACAAGATCGAACTGCTGTTCAAGCAGGCCGACATCGACACCTCCTATCGCAAGCCCATAGCCGTGGCACGCGAGCGTGCCGAGCGTTCCGGACGCCCCTGCTCGGCCATCGAGCTGCAGGACGGCTCCATCATCTCGGCCGAGACCAGCGACCTGCTCGGCCCGAGCGCGGCACTGATTCTGAACGCCATCAAGCACCTGGCAGGCATCGACCATAGCGTCAAGCTTATTCCCCAGGAACTGATTGAGCCGATACAGCACACCAAGACGGCCTACCTGCGCGGACACAATCCGCGCCTTCACACCGACGAGGTATTGGTGGCGCTTTCCGTGCTCAGCACCCGCGACGAAAACGCCCGCAAGGCGCTGGAGCAGCTTCCCGAACTGAAGGGATGCCAGGTGCATTCCACCGTCATGCTCGGCGAAGTCGACCACAAGATATTCAAGAAACTGGGCGTCGGCCTCACCTGCGACCCGGCCCGCAAACCTTAATTTTAACTGGAGAACTAATTGTTTTAGACAAACTAATTGTTTTAGACAGAAGAATCATTTGGTTTTTAGACAGGAGAACAGGAGAACAGTAGTGACAGCACCAACTGATTCTCCCGTTCTCCTGTTCTCCTGTTCTCCTGTCTAATTTAGTCGAGCTTGAGGACGGCGAGGAAGGCTTTCTGGGGCACTTCAACCGAGCCGATCTTCTTCATTCGCTTCTTACCGGCCTTCTGCTTCTCCAGCAGCTTGCGCTTACGTGAGATGTCGCCGCCGTAACATTTTGCGGTCACATCCTTGCGTACGGCCTTCACCGTCTCGCGCGCTATGATCTTGGCGCCGATGGCGGCCTGGATGGCTATGTCGAACTGCTGACGCGGTATCAGTTCCTTCAGCTTCTCGCACATGCGGCGGCCGAACTTCACGGAGTTGGCCTCGTGGGTCAGCGTCGACAGCGCGTCCACGCTTTCGCCGTTCAGCAGTATGTCCAGTTTCACGAGTTTCGACTCGCGGAAGCCGTTCAGGTGATAGTCAAAGCTGGCGTAACCCTTCGAGATGCTTTTCAATTTGTCGTAGAAGTCAATCACAATCTCCCCCAGCGGCATGTCGAACGTCAGCTCCATACGGTTGCCCGAAATGTATTCCTGCTTCACCAGTTCGCCGCGCTTGGAGAGGCACAGCGTCATGATCGGGCCGATAAAGTCGGCCTGCGTTATGATCGTGGCGCGGATGTAAGGCTCCTCGATATAGTCGATCAGCGTGGCCTCGGGCAGTCCCGAGGGATTGTGCACCTCCGTCACATTCCCTTTCTTGTCGTGAACCAGATAGGACACGTTGGGCACCGTGGTGATGACGTCCATGTCGAACTCGCGTCCCAGGCGTTCCTGCACTATCTCCATGTGCAGCAGGCCGAGGAAGCCGCATCGGAAACCGAATCCGAGCGCGGCCGACGATTCGGGCTGGAACGTCAGCGACGCGTCGTTGAGCTGCAGTTTCTCGAGCGACGCGCGCAGGTTCTCGAAGTCCTCGGTATCGATGGGATATACGCCTGCGAACACCATCGGCTTCACTTCCTGGAAACCCTCTATTGCCTTGTCGCAAGGGTTGGCCACATGGGTGATGGTGTCCCCCACCCGCACCTCGCGGCTTGTCTTGATGCCGGAGATGATGTAGCCCACGTTACCGGCCGACAGTTCCGAGCGCGGCGACATGTCAAGCTTCAGCACGCCAACCTCGTCGGCATGGTATTCCTTGCCCGTAGACACGAACTTCACGAAGTCTTCGGTCTTGATGCGGCCGTTCACAATCTTGAAGTAAGCGATGATGCCGCGGAACGGATTGAACACCGAGTCGAATATCAATGCCTGCAACGGCGCATCGGGATCGCCCACGGGAGCCGGGATGCGCTCCACGATGGCGCGCAGGATTTCGTCCACACCCATGCCCGTCTTGCCGCTGGCCCGGATTATCTCCGAACGGTCGCAGCCCAACAGGTCGACAATCTGGTCCTCCACCTCGTCGGGATTTGCGCTCTCGAGGTCGCACTTGTTGATGACGGGTATAATCTCCAGATTGTTGTCGATGGCCATGTAGAGGTTTGAGATGGTCTGTGCCTGGATGCCCTGTGACGCGTCCACGATCAGCAGCGCGCCCTCGCACGCCGCGATGCTTCGCGACACCTCGTACGAAAAGTCGACGTGTCCCGGAGTGTCGATTAGGTTCAGCGCATAGTGCCGGCCGTCCTGCTCATAATCCATCTGTATGGCGTGGCTCTTGATGGTGATGCCGCGCTCGCGCTCCAGATCCATGTCGTCGAGCACCTGGGCCTCCATGTCCTTGGCGTCCACGGTACGGGTGCGCTCCAACAGACGGTCGGCAAGCGTCGACTTGCCGTGGTCGATATGCGCGATGATGCAGAAATTTCTGATATTCTTCAATTAACTTCAGTCTTAGTATTTTACAAGAATATGTTTGGATTCGGCAAATTGCCGGACCCAAACATATTTTATTCCTTACAAATGTTATGCCAGCGGGCAGCGGGGCTTGATTTGCTTGAAGAAGTCGTTGCCCTTGTTGTCCACCAGGATGAATGCGGGGAAGTCCTCGACCTCTATCTTCCAGATGGCCTCCATGCCCAACTCGGGATACTCCAGGAGTTCAACGTTCTTGATGGAGTTCTTTGCCAGGATGGCTGCGGGACCGCCGATTGAACCGAGGTAGAAGCCGCCGTGCTTCTTGCATGCGTCGGTCACCTGCTGGCTGCGGTTGCCCTTGGCTATCATCACCATCGAGCCTCCTGCGGCCTGGAACTGGTCTACGTACGGGTCCATGCGGCCGGCCGTGGTGGGGCCGAACGATCCGCTGGGCATTCCTTCGGGCTTCTTGGCCGGTCCGGCATAGTAGATAGGGTGGTCCTTGAGGTACTGGGGCATCGGCTCGCCGGCGTCAAGACGCTCCTTGATCTTGGCATGCGCGATGTCGCGACCCACGATGATGGTGCCCTTCAGGCTCAGGCGCGTCGACACGGGATATTTGTCAAGTGTCTCCAGAATCTTCTCCATCGGCTGGTCAAGGTCAATCTTCACCACCTCGCCCTCGCCGGCATTGCGCATCTCCTCGGGGATAAGCTCTGCGGGGAACGTGTCGAGTTTCTCGACCCAGAGGCCGTCCTTATTTATCTTGGCCTTGATGTTACGGTCGGCCGAGCAGCTGACGCCCATGCCGACGGGACAGCTTGCGCCGTGGCGCGGCATACGGATCACGCGGATGTCGTGTGCGAAGTATTTGCCGCCGAACTGTGCGCCGAGGCCCAGACAGTGGGCAGCCTCGAGAAGTTCCTTCTCCAGCTCCACGTCACGGAAAGCGTGACCGTATTCGTTGCCCTTGGTGGGCAGATTGTCGTAATATTTCACGCTGGCCTTCTTCACTGCGGCCAGGTTGGCTTCAGCCGATGTGCCGCCTATCACGAACGCGATGTGATACGGAGGACATGCAGCCGTGCCAAGGGTCTTCATCTTCTCGAT
The DNA here is from genome assembly GCA_902796035.1 of uncultured Bacteroidales bacterium. Classification (GTDB taxonomy): domain Bacteria; phylum Bacteroidota; class Bacteroidia; order Bacteroidales; family Muribaculaceae; genus Lepagella. Next base: position 11,164 of record CADBNR010000017.1, read on the forward strand.
CAGGAAGGGAACCAGTGTCTTCTTGTTGAGGATGGCTTTCGTTTCCTGATACAGATATGTCTTGTTGGCCGAGCCGCCTCCCTTGGCCACGAAAAGGAAATTATACTCCATTCCCTCGGTAGCATGGATTTCGATCTGTGCTGGAAGGTTGCATCCTGTGTTCACCTCGTCGTACATGGTGAGGGGGGCGTTCTGCGAGTAGCGCAGGTTGTTCTCGGTGTAAGTCTTATAGACGCCGTAGCTAATCTTCTCCTCGTCGTCGCAACCGGTCCACACCTGCTGGCCCTTGTATCCGGCGCAGATGCTCGTGCCAGTGTCCTGGCAGAAAGGCAGCACGCCCTTGCTGGCCACCTCGGCGTTGCGCAGCATGGTCAGCGCCACGAACTTGTCGTTGTCCGACGCCTCGGGGTCGCGCAGTATCTTGGCTACCATCTCGTTGTGTTCCCGGCGAAGCAGGAACGAGCAATCGCGGCTCGCCTCGTTGGCAAGTATGGTCAGAGCCTCCGGATCTACTACCAGAAACTCATGTCCGCCCCAGTTCTCTACTTTTACATGATCGGATGTCACCAGCCGGTATTCGGTGGTGTCGGGTCCCAGCGGGAACATCTCTTGATAATGAAATGGTTTCGTAGCCATATTATTTCGTGTTTTTGTGGTTTCTTCTCGCAAAATTACTAAAAATATGTGACTATACCAACAATCTGCCTTTACTATATGGAGTGCAGGGATAGACTTGAATCGACCATTTATCCAAATAATATTCCTTTTTGTCCTCTCATCCTCTTTTCTGAGTATAACCTCTGACGTCTGATTTGCTTATTATCGAAAAAAATTATAACTTTGCAACGCTTTATGTCAGACAATTTCAGAGTGTCGGGCATGAATTTTCGTGTCAGGCGGCATTATGAATTTTTAACGGTTTATGATCCCGTCTGCCTTTTCAAGCGTTATTACGACAGTTTATTAAGTGTTTGTTTCCCCGGAAACATTAAGTAATAGGAATATTAATGAAAATCATACGCTATATGCTGTACGCCTTGAGCCTGACGGCACTTGCCACGTCGTGCTCCGCGCCCAAGGACATCACATATTTCCAGAGTCTGCAGAACGGCGATCAGCTTGCCCTGTCACAGGCAAAAGCCATTACTCTTGAACCGGACGACAAAGTAATCATACTGGTGCATACCACCGATCCGCGTCTCAACGCGCTGTTCAATCTGCCGTCCCCCACCACACGCATCGGGATCTTGACCCAGACAGGCTCGACCGCACCGACATATTCACAACAGGAAACTCCTCCATACACTGTCGATTCCAAAGGTGACATCAATTTCCCGGTTCTGGGCAAGATTCACGTACAGGGCATGACCGCCGAGCAGCTTTCATCGTATCTGAGCAGTGAACTCACCAGCCGCGACCTGGCCAAGAACCCGATAGTGACCGTTGAGTTCGTCAATCTGGCCGTATCGGTATTGGGCGAAGTCAACCATCCGGGACGCGTAGGAATAAAACGTCAGGACCTTACCATCCTCGACGCAATCAGCGAGGCAGGCGACCTGACCATCTACGGCCTGCGTGACAATGTCAAGGTGATTCGCCATGAAAACGGCACCCAGAAAGTATACACCGTCAATCTCGTCGATGGCAAAAACCTGGCCTCCAGCCCCGTATATTATCTCAAACAGAACGATGTGATATACGTAGAGCCCAACAACACAAAGAAAAACACGTCGAAGCCCTCGGGCAATATCTGGCAACAGCCCGGCATCTGGATCTCGATGCTCGGAAGCGCCATCTCCGTAGCCACAATGATCATCACTCTTACTAAGAAATAATACGGATTTCAGACATACCGATGGAAAATACATATATCGAAGACCGCTCTGACTATCAGAAAAAAGAAAGAGGCATTAACCTGAAACAATTCCTGTTCCTGTGTCTGTACAACTGGAAATGGTTCGTGATATCCGTCATCATCTGCCTCGGACTGGCATTCCTGTATATAAAGCACACAGCGCCGACATATACGCGCAATGCGCTGGTGATGATACGCACCGATGAAAAGGGGACTTCCATGTCGGCCAATTCGGCCATGCTTCAGGACTTGGGCATCAACAACGGCAACTCGCCAGTAGATAACGAGATTGCCATCATAGGCAGTCCCGACCTGATGCGTGATGTGGTAAGGCGACTCAGACTTAACATCTCCTATTCCACGCGCAAGGGCATCCGCACCGAGGACCTGTACGGATCCACGCTGCCCGTCACCGTCACGATGCCGGACATCCCCGAAGAGGACAACGCCTCGTTCAAGCTCCACCTGCAATCTAACGGAGATTTCACCATCACCGACCTGAAGCTAAAAAAGAAGACTTTCGAACGTGCTCCCATCCATGGACGTCTCGGCGTGCCTGTCAGCACCCCGCTGGGCAGAATTACAGTTAATCCGGCAAAAGGATTCGAAAAGATGGCCCGGGATTCAAAAATAGACATCAACGTAAGCCGCGTTTCCGTGCGTGCCGCCGCTAAAAATTATTCGGCATCTCTGAAATCCACCGTCGACAAGAAAATGTGGAATGTGGTGGAACTTACATGGACCGGGCCGTCCATCGAAAAAGCCACGGATATATTGAACACCCTGATTGCCTCGTATAACGACACTTGGATGCTTGACAAGCGCGAGATGGCCAATTCGTCAAGCGACTTCATCGACGAGCGTATCCAGGTGCTTCAGAAAGAACTGGGCAATGTAGACCACGACATCTCTCAGTTCAAGAGCAACAACATGCTTCCCGACGTAACCGCAGCGGCGCAGCTGTATATGACACAGGCCAGCAAAGGCGAAGAAGACCTGAAGCAGCTTGAGAACCAAGCATATATGCTACGCTATGTGCGCAACTCGCTGCGTGACAACAAAAACGGTTACAAGCCTCTTCCCTCCAGCCTGGGCGTTATGGATGCTCCGGCACTGACCCAGCAGCTGGTGCAGTACAACACCCGTGTAAGCGAACGCAACTCACTGGCAAGCCAAAGCTCGGAAAACAATCCTCTGCTCACCACTATGGACGCGGAACTCGATGCTTCGCGCCATGCCTTGCTCGTCACCATGGACAATGAAATTGCCGCCATTCAAGAGCAGATAAAGACTCAGCAGAACCTGATGGGTCACGCAAGATCGCAGATCGCCTCAAACCCCAATCAGGCACGATATCTGCTCAGCGTGGAACGCCAGCAGAAAGTTAAGGAAGAACTCTATCTCTTCCTGTTGCAGAAGCGTGAGGAAAATCAGCTGAACCAGGCCATCTCATCGTCCAACACCCGCATGATACGCACCACCGACGGTCCCGACACGCCGGTTGCCCCCCGCAAGGCCATTATCCTGCTGCTGGCTCTGGTGTTCGGTATCGCAATCCCCGGAGGCATACTCTATCTAAAGGAGGCGAACGTGAGCGTGGTGCGCAACCGCAAGGACATTTCCGGTCTGACCATACCGTTCGCCGGAGAGCTGCCCTTCGACGGCAAAGCCAAGAAATCATTTTCATCGGCCGGCCGACATAAAGAAATGGCCGTGGTGGCCGTCAAGGCCAACTCCCGCAACGTCATAAACGAGGCCTTCCGCGTGATACGCACCAATCTGGAATTCATGCGCGGGCGTGACACAAAACCGCAGGTCGTCATGGTGACATCCGCATCATCCGGATCGGGAAAGACTTATATCACCTTTAATCTGGCCAAGTCATTCTCGATCAAGGACAAGAAGGTACTGGTCATAGACATGGACCTGCGCAAGGCTTCGCTCAGCAAATACGGCGACAGGCACAATTATGGCATCGCCGATTACCTGGCCGACCGCATCCAGAACATCAACGACGTGATTCAGCCGGTGCAGGACGCCCAGGGTATGTTCCTGATTCCTGTCGGCACCATGCCTCCCAACCCCACCGAGTTGCTGTTCAGCGACAAACTTCCCGGACTGCTCGACCAGCTTCGTCAGGAATACGATTATGTGTTTATCGACTGTCCTCCGGTGGAAGTCGTGGCCGACTCTTCGATCATCGCAAGCCATGCAGACAGCACCATCTTCGTGGTGCGCGCCGGTCTGTTCCCGCTCGACATGCTCGACATGCTCGAGGGTTACTACAAGGACAACAAATTCCCGAATCTGTCGATCATACTTAACGGAACGATATATTCGGAAGGCAGCGTAGTGGGGCATTACGGCAACGGCTTCGGCACATACGGCTACGGAATCCAGTATAAATACGGCAAAGACTGATAACCCAACAAACACGAAATCGGATATGAAAGGCATTGTATTGGCCGGCGGCTCCGGCACGCGACTTTACCCCATCACCAAGGGAGTGAGCAAACAGATGTTGCCTGTCTATGACAAGCCAATGATCTACTATCCGATATCAACGCTGATGCTGGCAGGCATCCGCGAGATATTGATTATCTCCACCCCCGACGATCTTCCGGGCTTCCGCCGGCTGTTGGGCGACGGCTCCGACTACGGCGTACGGTTTGAATATGCCGAACAACCCAGTCCCGACGGTCTGGCTCAGGCTTTCATCATAGGGCGCGACTTCATAGGCGATGATTCCGTCTGTCTGGTACTGGGCGACAACATCTTCCATGGAGCCGGCTTCGCCCAGATACTGCGTCAGGCAGTGAACGAACTCGAGTCCAACGGCAAGGCTTCCGTGTTCGGATACCGTGTGGAGGATCCGGAGCGTTACGGTGTCGCCGAGTTCGACGCGAAGGGCAATTGCCTGTCCATCGAGGAGAAACCGGCCAAGCCAAAATCCAATTACGCGGTCGTAGGACTCTACTTCTATCCCAACTCCGTGGTGGACGTGGCCGCCGCCATCAAGCCATCGGCACGCGGCGAGCTGGAAATAACATCGGTCAATCAGCATTATCTGGCCGAAGGGCTGCTGCGTGTCGGCATCCTGCCCCGTGGATTCGCATGGCTCGACACCGGAACGCACGACTCGCTGGCAGACGCCTCCATTTATGTGGAAGTGCTGGAAAAACGCCAGGGCCGCAAGATAGGTTGCCTGGAGGGCATCGCTTTCCACAAAGGCTGGATATCTAAAGAAAAAATGACCGAACTCGCCAAACCTCTCATGAAAAATGAATACGGTCGATACCTGATGAGTCTGGTGAACGAGACCGAGACCGACACATACAATTCCTTCGAATAACATCATATCGCGAATCACAACCTGACGGGCATGAAACTGATAGAAACAGACATATCGGGCGTATACATTCTGGAGCCACGCATTTTTAAGGATGCGAGGGGTTATTTCTTCGAATCGTACAACAAGGAGACCTTCGACAGACTGATCGGCCCGGTTGACTTCGTCCAGGACAACGAATCAAGTTCCGTACGCGGCGTGATGCGCGGACTTCACTTCCAGGCACCTCCGCACGCCCAGGCCAAGCTGGTGCGCTGCATCCGCGGCGAGGTACTTGACGTGGCGGTCGATATCCGGAAGGACTCTCCTACTTACGGCCGCCATGTCAGCGTGATTCTATCCGAAAGCAATCACCGACAGTTCTTTATTCCCCGTGGTTTCGCTCACGGATTCGCCGTGCTCAGCGACACCGCCGTATTTCAATATAAGTGCGACAACCTGTATTGCCCCGAGGCGGAAGGTGGAATATCCATCGCCGACCCGGAACTCGGCATAGACTGGACCATAGAGCCGGCGGAAGCGATCCTGTCGGACAAGGATACACGACACCCGCTGTTCCGCGACTTCAAGTCGCCGTTCTGACATTTCACCTTCCGCGACAGATACCCATCACTACTCCCGCCACTCCCGCCACTCCCACTACTCCCACTACTCCCACTACTCCCACTCATCCCTCCCATTTGTTTTTTACGCATTTTTTTCGTAATTTTGCTTGATTGTGGAAACCCCGCCGCAATCCGGCCTGACGGGCTATTACCCTTGAAACAATTACGTTATGCGTCTTAAACATATTATTTACATACTTATCTGCGGCTTGCTTTACTTCGGGGCTGCCGAATCGTTCCAGGCATACGCCGAACCGGCAGCGAAAAGTGCGAGTGCAAAGAGCAAAAAGAATTCAAAAAGCTCTAAAAGTTCAAAAAGCAGAAAAAGCTCGAAAAGCAGAAAATCAACGAGCCGTAAGTCAGGTGAAAAATCGACTTCAAAAAAATCCCGTTATAATAAATCCAAAAAGAGCAGCCGTTCCAAAAAGAAATCATCATCGAGGAGCAAGAGCCGTCGCGGACGCAATGCTGTAAAGACAAAATACACGGCACCTCCCAAGGAGACGCCTCAGAACGACTCGCTGACGCTGGCCGTGAACTCGGCCCTGATAGAACGCATTCCGTCGCATCTGAATCCCGGCGGTCTGCGCGTCAACAGCGTGCGACCCAACCATTCCTCTCGTCTGGCCAATGTGTCGCTCAACGAGAATTTCACATATCTGCCCGTTACCAAGGGCCTGATTGACACGCTGCAGAACGATGTGCGCGCCGTGCTCCCCGACTCACTGTCCGACTACAGGGTGCTGCTCACCGTCGGAGGCAAATCTCTGTCATACTACATAACCAAGGTGGACAAGCTGCCGCCGGAACACCGCAAGAATCCGGCATTCGTCACCGAGGTCAATCCCGTATCGTCCACCGCCAAGGGTATGGACAACGACATCGTGGCTCTGTGGCACAGCCACGGCCGTTACTACAAGAACGGCGGCTGGCAATGGCAGCGCCCTCTGCTGTTCCAGACGGTGGAGGACACATACACCATGAGCTATATCCTCCCCTATGTGGTGCCGATGCTCGAAAACGCCGGCGCGTACGTATTCCTGCCGCGCGAACGCGACACCAATCCCAACGAGGTGATTGTGGACAACGACACCAATCCCGATGGGAAGGTTTATTCCCAGTCCACCTATCGCGAGAACAACGGCGCCCAGCAATGGGCCACCGGCGAGCAGGAAGGCTTTATCTACGACCTGCCCGATTTCCGCGACACCGAGAATCCGTTCGAGAACGGCACCTACCGCCAGGTGCCGACCGTGGCCGGAGGCAACACGTCGGCCGCGGCATGGTACGCCGACATCCCCGAGGATGGTGAATATGCCGTTTACGTCAGCTACAAGACTCTCCCTAACTCCACCACCGACGCACACTATTCCGTCAATTATTCCGGAGGCACCAAGGAATTCCGCGTAAATCAGAAGATGGGTGGCGGCACATGGATATACCTATGCACCGTACCCCTTGAGAAAGGGTACAGCGACACCGAAGCCATCGTGACACTGACCAACGACACCAAGGGCGCGCCGGGCACCATTCTTACCGCCGACGCCGTCAAGATTGGCGGAGGCATGGGCAACATAGCCCGGTCGCCGCGCCGCAGCGACGTATATTACGACCCTTCTACCCCTGACACCGCCGACGAAGAATCGGCCGATGAAGAGGAGTATGAAGAAGACGACGAAGAAGAATCGGAGACAACCGACGAGACCACGGAAAATGCGGAAAATTCCGAGACCCCCGACAGTCCCGATACCGAAATCGCACAGACAAAACCAGCTGAGAACCACACCCCCAAGGGTGCCGCACCAAGCTTCCGCACCTCGGGTTATCCCCGATTCCTGGAGGGTGCCCGTTACTGGCTGCACTGGGCCGGTTTCCCGGAATATGTGTATTCCCCCTATCACGGTGCCGACGACTATAAGGACGACTACACGTCGCGCGGTCACTGGGTGAACTATCTGGCAGGAGGATCGCGCGTGCTTCCCGGACGCGAGGGCCTGAACCTCCCCGTGGACCTGGCTTTCGCACTTCATTCCGATGCCGGCAAGCGTGCCGACGATTCATTTGTAGGCACATTGGGAATCTACTTCACCCAGAACGGCGCCACATACACCGACGGCACGCCGCGCATCAATTCGCGAATGCTCACCGACATGGTGATGCAGCAGATCTCCAAAGATGTGCGCCGCGAATGGGAACCCCGCTGGACACGCCGCTCCATGTGGGACAAGTCGTATGTCGAGGCTCGTGTGCCCGAAGTGCCCACTACGTTGATAGAGCTGATGAGTCATCAGAACTTCGCCGACATGCAGTATGGTCTCGATCCCGAATTCCGTTTCACCGTAGGCCGCGCCATATACAAGGGTATCGCGCGCTTCCTGGCCCAGCGCAAGGACCGCGAGCTGGTGATACAACCCCTCCCCGTCAAGGATTTCAGAATCAAGCGTACCAAAAAGAACCATTACCGCCTCAGCTGGGAACCCACTCCCGACGAACTGGAACCTACGGCGATGCCCACGAAGTATGTCATAATGGAACGTTCGGGCGACGACTTAGGCTTCCACAAGATAGGCGAGACCAAAGACACCCACTTCGACCTGCGCGTAGCCGACCATGACATCCACTCGTTCTATGTCATAGCAGCCAACGAGGGAGGCGCCGCCTTCCCGAGCGAGACTCTGGCACTGCGCGAGGCTCCCGATGCGTCACAGCCCGTGCTTGTGGTGAACGGATTCGACCGTGTGTCCGCTCCCGGCTCGTTCTCGGAGAACGGTCGCGCCGGATTCGACAGCGAGAACGATTTCGGCGTGCCTTACATCAAAGATATATCCTTCACCGGCTATCAGACCGAGTTCCGCCGCAACGCCGGCGAAAGCTTCGGCCGCAGCGGTTCGAACTACGTGACGCAGGTGATAGCCGGCAACACGTTCGACTATCCCGCCACGCACGGTGCCGCGATAGCACATGCCGGCAAGGGATTCGTGTCGGCCAGCGCATCGTCCGTACAGAACGGCGAGGTCAAGCTGCAGGACTATCCCATGGTCGATGTGATTCTGGGCAAACAGAAATCGACCGTAACGGGCCATTCAAACAAGGGAGTGCGCTACAAGGTGGTACCCGGCGAGATGCAGAAGAAGCTCCGCCAGTATTCCGACAAGGGTGGACGCCTGATGCTGAGCGGCGAGTTCATCAGTTCCGACCTGCAGGGCCGTCGCGCGGACCGCAACGACCGCGAGTTCCTGGAGGAAGTGCTGGGGCTGCAGACCACACCCGACTCCGTGGCGCACCCCACTATGCCGGCCGCCTCCTCGCAGTCGGGCCGTCTGCGAGACTCCCGGGGAAACAGCCTGCCTTATTCCTCGACGCTGAACGAGAACATGTATATCGTGGAGAATCCCGACATACTCACCCCCGCCGACGACGACACCGAAACCCTGCTGACATTCACTAACGGCGGCGTGGCCGGCCTGCGCCACGACCGCGGACGCGGCAGGGTGTTCGTATTCTCCGTGCCTTTCGAGGCCATTACCGATGCCACGGCCCGCGACCGCATCATGAAACAAGTAATAGATTCCATTAAGAAATGAACATATTGAGATTCACCACCGTCAATGCCTTGCGCGAACACATATTCCGCTCAGGTCTGGAGCAATACGTGCTGTTGCAACTTGACGACAAGAAGATAGACATCTCCCCCGCCGACATACGGAGAATGCAGGAAACGGCATCGGAAATAGACTCCACGCTGACCTACAGTTACTTCCGCGAGGTACTTCCGGACGGATCGCTCGAGAACCATCCGGTAATAGATTATCAGCCCGGTTCGGTGCGCGACTCGTTCGACTTCGGCTCGCTGGTGCTTCTTAACGCTGCCGATATACTGGCCGCCACCGAGGATTTCACCGACAAGGAATCGTCGATGATGGACGGAGGCTGGTACGCGCTGCGCCTGCGCGTCACTATGGGCAAGATGGTGGTGATGATTCCTGAATACCTCTATACCGTTCAGAAGGTAGACTTCCGCGACTCCGGACAGAAACAGCACGATTATGTCAATCCGCGCAACAGAGCCTATCAGGTGGAGATGGAACAGGTGCTGACCGAATACCTCGGTGATATCCGCGCGTTGGTCAACAATCAGCATGAGCCGATAGACTATGACGCCGAGGCGTTCGACTGCGAGGCGTCGGTGATAATACCTGTGCGCAACCGCGTGGCCACCATAGCCGACGCCGTACGCTCCGCACTGAGCCAGCGCACCGATTTTCCGTACAACGTCATCGTGGTGGACAACGACTCTACCGACGGCACTCGCCAGTTGCTGGAATCCATATCCGATCCGCGCCTGATACTCCTCAGGCCCGGAGCAGACGACGGCCTGGGCATCGGCGGTTGCTGGAACCTGGCCCTCAACGACAGCCGGTGCGGGCGGTTTGCCGTGCAGCTCGACTCGGACGATAAATATATTGACAACAACACACTGCAGACCATCGTCAACAAATTCCGCAGCGGCAACTACGGAATGGTGATAGGCAGCTACACCATGACCGACCGGGAATGGAATGTAATTCCTCCGGGCGTAATCACACACGACGAATGGTCGGACGCCAACGGTGCCAACAATGGACTTCGCATCAACGGCTTCGGCGCCCCCCGAGCCTATTTCACGCCTTTGGCGCGCAGGTTTCCATTCCCGAACGTGTCTTACGGCGAGGACTATGCGATGGTGTTACGCATCAGCAGGTCATACGCGATAGGCAGGATTTTTCATTCGCTTTATATGTGCCGCCGATGGGAAGGCAATTCCGATGCGAGACTCTCGATAGAGAAGAGCAACGCCAACGACACGTACAAGGATTTCCTGCGGTCGGTCGAGCTGATGGCACGTGTACGTGAGAACGTGTCGGACGAATCAGGACGACGTGGCGACTGGCAGCTGTTGGGTTCGATACCCGGCGGACCGATAGGCGATGAATTCTGGAACAACATCCAGGACTATATCGACGGCGACGATGACGATGACGACGATAACCTATTAGACGATGACGATGACGATGACGACAACATCTGACACAAAATCCCTCCGCCCCTCGCCGCTGAACTTAGAGACCATCAACCTGTTGGTTGAGCATCAGCTGGGCGAATGGCCCGATGCCGCGGTCCGTTACCATGACCTGGGCAGAACACAACGCAAGCCGCTGGACATAGGCGACCTTCCATTCGCCTTGCAGCTTAACCCGGCGCGCATGGTGTCCACAGCCGCCGACACGTCAACGGAGGCCATAGCCAGCCGCCCCTGCTTCCTCTGCGCCGACAACAGGCCCAAGGAGCAGATGTGTGCCGAGTGGATGCCTGGCTGGGACCTCTGCGTCAACCCCTTCCCCATCCTGCCGATTCACTTCACGATAATATCGCGCGAGCACCGTCCGCAGGACCGCCCTCCGTTCGAGATGGCGGCCATGGCCGAGGCGGCCCCCGATCTGGTAATATTCTTCAACGGAGCCGCCGCCGGTGCCTCCGCGCCCGACCACCTGCATACGCAGGGCGTCCTGAAGTCCGAGTTGCCAATGCTCGCGCTGGCCGAGAAACATCATCCCTCCGACCGTACCGGATTCCTCAGTTCCGAATCGTTCGGGCTGAACCTCCCCTTCCACTTCGTCAGCGCCGTAATCACGCCCGACCGCCAGGGAGCAATGATGCTACGCGCCATCGCTTCGGCTTTCGGCATCGATACCGACGGCAACGTGAATCCGGGCCTGATCAACGTATTCTACTGGATGGGCGACGACGGTATGCTTCGCGCAGTGGTCGTGCCGCGTCTCAGCCACCGGCCGCATCATTACTTAGATGACGAACCTGACAGAATCGTGGTGGGTCCCGGTGCCATAGACATGGCCGGTCTGATGATAACGCCCCGTCCACAGGATTTCGAGCGCCTTGACGCCCGCCTTGTCAGGGAAATATACAACGAGGTCGCTTTCGCCGACAGGCTCCCGGAACCCGTCAGACAACATTTCGCTTTATGAATTCCACAGCGCGCAGATCGCCCTGGGCATGGATTCCGGCCCTGTATGTGGCCGAGGGAATACCCAGCTTCGTGGTGAACAGCTTCACCGTCATAATCTATACCCAGATGGGCATAAGCCTGACCGATATGGCGTTCTATACCGGCTGGCTCTACCTCCCCTGGGTCATCAAGCCCTTCTGGAGTCCGTTCGTCGACATATTCAAGACCAAGCGCGCCTGGATAGTCAGTATGCAGCTGCTGTTGGGCGTGGCCATGGCTGCGGTGGCGTTCATGCTGCCCGCACCTTTCTTCTTCACCGGCACACTGGCGGTGTTCTGGATCATGGCGTTCCTGTCGGCCACGCACGACATAGCCGCCGACGGATATTATATGCTGGCCCTCACCCAGCATCAGCAGGCGGCCTTCGTGGGCGTGCGCAACACCTTCTACCGCCTCGCCTCGCTGTTCGGGCAGGGAGGTCTCGTGATGTGGGCGGGATATATGCAGCAGAAAGGGATGGCCGTGTCGTCGTCATGGAGCATGGTGTTTGTGGCCCTGTCCGTGCTGTTCCTGTGCATCACGCTGTACGACTGGCTCATACTGCCGCACAGCCCCAACGACAAACCGATGCCGGGCGTCACGGCCCGCAGCATCGTGAGGAATTTCTGCATGACGTTCGTAAGTTTCTTCCGGAAGCCACATATCGTTACAGCTCTCTGCTTCATGCTTCTGTACCGCCTGCCGGAAGCGCTGTGTCTTAAACTGACCCAGCCTTTCCTGCTGGCGCCCCGTGCCGAAGGCGGGCTGGGCCTCACCACCATCCAGCTCGGTCTGGTCAATGTGTGGGTGGGCGTGCTGGCTCTGCTGGCCGGCGGCATCCTCGGCGGCGTGGCCATAGCCAAAGGGGGCTTTAAGAAATGGCTCTGGCCCATGGCGCTGTCGCTGACACTGCCATGTATATTCTATTGTTTCCTGGCCATGTTTCAGCCTCAGAATTTCGTGCTGATATGCATGGCCATCGGAATCGAGCAGTTCGGATATGGGTTCGGCTACACCGCGTTCATGATGTATCTGATATACTTCAGCAAGGGACCGAGCGAAACCTCGCACTTCTCGTTCTGCACGGCGTTCGCCTTCATGGGACTGATGGTGCCGGGCATGTTGGCGGGCTGGATTCACGACACGCTGAGCCGTTACAGTTTCTTCGGACTCGACGGTCCGCAGGGATACGTCAATTTCTTCTGGTGGGTAATGATATGCTGCATCGCCACGTTCGCGGTCTGCCTTAAAATCAAAGTAAATCCAAATTTCGGCAAGAAGCAGGCCGGATGACGCTGAACCTTATGACACGGTTACGGGATTGCCTCTTATACTGGCTGTGCGCCGCCACGCTGTGCGGTGCCGCGGCCTTGTTGCAGTCCTGCTCGTCCACCAAGTTCGTGCCCGCCGGCAGTCTGCTGCTCGACGACGTCAAGGAGGAAGTGAAGGATTCGTCGGAAACGCTGACCAACCGCGAACTGCTGACATACGTGCATCAGCGTCCCAACAACCGCTTCCTGAACATCGCCAAGCTTCGTCTCGGAGTGTACAATATGTCGGGACGCGATTCCACTCGATGGTGGAACAAGTGGATGCGTCGCCTGGGCGAACCTCCCGTAATATATAATTCCGAAGCATCGGCCAGCGACGAACGCCAGCTGCTGCGAGCCGTAAACAACGCAGGATTTCTGGACGCCACAATCGTGACTGACTCATTTCCCGACTATCGCAGGAAGCGGACCAGACTGCTATACTCCATCGAAGCGGGTCTGCCCCATACCATCCGGAAAATAGAATACTCCTTCCCCAACGACACAATCCGTGAGCTCGTGATGCGTGATTCTCTGTTGTTCCCCGTCGGACCGGGCGAACGGCTTGACCGCGATCTGCTGGAACAGCAGCGCGACCTTGTGACACGACGCATGCAGAACAGCGGCTATTGGGCTTTTGGCAAGGAATACGTCACTTTCACGGCAGACACTGCAGCAGGATCCAAGCTTGTGGACCTGACCATGTTCGTGAGGCCTCCGTCCAAGGACTCGGGACAGCGGGGACTGGACATTACGCGGCATCACCGCTATCTGGTGCGCAACATTTACTGCATTCCCGACTATAACGGTGCCGACTGCCCCGATCCGCGCGAGTATCAGGCCAAGGACACGGTGCATTACCGGAACGTGACGGTGCTGTACGGCGACAAGCGCTATCTCAGGCCAAGTGTACTGAACGAAAACTGCTTCTTCACACCCGGACGCCCGTACCGCATCAGCGACCTGGAAAGCACCTACTCCGCATTCGGACGCCTCTCCATCCTGAAGTTCATCAACATCCGGCTGATGCCCGCAGGCTCCATAGGCACCGACGGGCTGCTGGATGTATACATACTGCTGACTCCGGGCAAAAGCCAGTCCATATCTGCGGAAGTGGAGGGCACGAACTCGGAGGGAGACTTCGGCGTGGCCCTGGCCCTGGCATACGCCCACCGCAACATCGGCAAAGGATCCGAGACGCTGAACCTCAGGGCCCGCGGATCATATCAGGCGTTGAACGGCAACCTCAAGGGATTCATCCACGACCGCTTCATGGAATACGGCGTGGACGCCTCCGTGGTGTTCCCCAAGTTCAAGATACCGTTCCTGCGCGAAAGCTTCAAGCGCCGCATCAAGGCGTCCACGGAGTTCAATATGTCGATCAATTATCAGGAGCGCCCTGAATACACGCGCATCGTGTCGGCCGTGGGCTGGAACTACAAATGGACGTCACGCCGCAATCCGTCGCGCTACGTCTGGACTCCACTCGATGCGTCGTACGTATACCTGCCGGCCAGCACCAACGACTTCATCGACCAGATAGCGCCCGACAATCCGTTGCTGCGCTATAGTTACGAAGACCACTTCATACTGCGCTCGGGCTTCCAGTTCTACCACACCACCAAGCGCCCGGATGTGCCGGGCATACGCCACAAACTGCAGCGCGACATATTGACGTTCCGCACCAATGTGGAGATTGCAGGCAACCTGCTGTTTGCCATAAACCGGCTGATCAATCCCAAGCGGCAATTCCACGAGCATCCCTACAAGGTGTTCGGCATCCGCTATTCGCAGTATGTGAGGGCCGACGGCGACTTCACGTACCTGCACACGTTCGACAGTCGTAACTCGCTGGCCTGTCACGGCGGCTTCGGCATCGGGGTGCCTTACGGCAATTCCAGCATCCTGCCGTTCGAGAAGCGATTCTACGGAGGCGGTGCCAACGGAGTGCGCGGCTGGTCGGTGCGTACCCTCGGACCGGGACGCTACCCTGCTACCAACTCGCAGTCCGACTTCATCCACCAGTGCGGCGACATCAGGCTGAACCTCAGTGTGGAATACCGCGTTAAAATGTTCTGGGTGGTGGAAGGCGCGCTGTTTGTGGATGCCGGCAACATCTGGACCATACGCAACTATGCCACCCAGCCGGAGGGAGTGTTCAGGTTCGACTCGTTCTATAAACAGATTGCACTGGCATACGGCGCCGGAATACGTCTGGACTTCAACTACTTCCTGATCCGTTTCGACCTCGGCATGAAAGCGCACAATCCGGCCATCAACGCCGAGCCCTGGCCGCTGATACATCCTGAATGGAAACGCGACCGCGCCTTCCACTTCTCTATAGGTTATCCTTTCTGAATTGACTACGATATGAAAAAATTTGTGATATTCGACCTTGACGGCACATTGCTCAACACCATAGCCGACCTCGGCAACGCCTGTAACCACGCCTTGAAAGAGGCGGGGTTCTCCACCCATCCCCTGTCGGCCTACAACTATATGGTAGGCAACGGGGTGCGCAAGCTTCTGGAGCGTGCCCAGCCGGACGCCGGCCCGGAGGTGATCGACGCGATGCTGGCATCGTTCCGCGAGTATTACGACCGGCACTGCACGGACATGACCAAGCCTTATCCGGGCGTTCCGGAGCTTCTGCTCGACCTGCGCGACCGAGACATTGCCATAGCCGTGACCAGCAACAAATACCAGAAGGCCGTGGACGCCATCGTCAGGCATTACTTTCCCGACATAGAGTTTGCGACCATACTTGGCGAGGTGCCGGACCGTCCGAAGAAACCGGACCCCTCCATTGTGTTCCAGGCGCTGAGCGACCATCCGTGTCCGAAGCGCGATGTGCTGTACTGCGGCGACTCGGCGGTGGATATGGAGACGGCACGCCGCGCCTGCGTGGAGTCGGCAGGCGTGACATGGGGCTTCCGTCCCGTCTCGGAGCTGAAGTCGGCATACGCCGACCACATCGTCTCCACCCCCGCGGAAATCCTCGACCTGGCCCTGGCCGTCGACTATTGACGCATCACATCGGGACTTTGCGTAGCATCAGCAGGGTAAAGAGGATGGTGATGAGGGTGACGCCGGTGTCGGCGAAGACGGCAGCCCACAGTGTGGCGATGCCGAATGCTCCAAGAATCATCACCACGGCCTTGACCAGCAGCGCGAACGTGACGTTCTCGGCCACGGTCAGCTTGACTCGGCGCGACAGAAGAACGGCGCGGGCCAGATACTTCAAGTTGTCGCCCGATATGATGACGTCGGCTGTATCCATCGCCATACCGGTACCCATCGTGCCCATGGCCACGCCCACGTCGGAGGCTGCGATGGCCGGGGCGTCGTTGATGCCGTCGCCCACAAAGGCAGTAGGCGCCTGCTGATGCATCGTGTCTACCTTCTTCTGTTTATCCTCGGGCAGCATCTCAGCCTGCCATGCATCGGCGCCGACCTGACGGGCCACACGCTCCACGGCTTCCTTGCGGTCGCCGCTCAGTATCATCACTTTGATGCCGAGCCTGTGCAGGTCGGCTATTGCCTCCGCGGCCTCCTGCTTCACGGTGTCTTCCAGATATATCGAGCCTAAATACTTTCCGTCACGTTCCACGCATATACGCGAACCCGGCTCGGACGATTCCGGCACCTTGACGCCAAGCGTCTCCATCAGCGTACCTGAACCTACCGACACTTCAGCACCATCTACCGTGCCACGCACGCCGTGACGAACGGCCTTGACACCGGCAGCCACCGGCACCTTATCGCCCTTGGATGCGGCATACGCGCATATCGACCTGGCAAGCGGATGGGTGGAATCGGCGTCGATGGCGGCTGCAAGAGAAACCAATGTATCGGCGTCGACGCCTTCGGCCGGTTTGACGACGCTTACGTGAAACTCTCCGGTGGTCAGCGTGCCGGTCTTGTCGAACACCACGTTCTTCAGCCGGTCCATGCCGTCAAGATACTTCGAGCCTTTGAACAGCAATCCCAAGCGTGAGGCGGTGCCGAGCGACACGAAGTAGCTGAGCGGAATGCTCACCACCAAAGCGCAGGGACACGAGCATACCAAGAACACCAGCGAACGGCGGAACCATGTCTGCCAGTCGAACGCTATGCCCTGCACGCCGGCCACAATCCACGGAATAAAGAATACGCACAACGCCAATGCGAATACCGCCGGTGTGTACCACTTGGTGATACGGCGCAGCATCGTCTCGGTATGCGACTTGCCGGCCTGCGCATCCTCTATCATCTTCAGGATGCGCGTCATAGACGAGTTGTCGAACTCACGGACTGTGGTGGCCTCTATCGGTCTGTCAACGGGTATAATGCCCGAAGGCAGTTCCTGGCCGGGGCTGAACGACCTGGGTACAGATTCTCCGGTTATTGCAGCCGTGTCGAAGTCGACGGGATCGTTGCCTTCGAGTTTGGCGTCGATGGGCACACGCTCGCCCGGCTGCACCATGATGCGGGTGCCGACGGGCAGATTCTTCGGGCTGACCTTGCGCCGCTCGCCATTGTCTATCACAGTGGCGCTGTCAGGAATACGGCCCAACAGCGAGCGCACACGACGGCGCACATCGTCCGACGCCACGTCTTCGAGCTTCTCCCCTATGGCATAGAACAGCAGCACGGCCACTCCTTCGGGGTATTCTCCTATTATAAATGCACCGACACATGCGGCCACCATCAGCGTGAATTCGTTCATAACACTCCCGCTGCCCCACGACCGGAACATCTCTACTACCACCGGCAATCCCACCGGCAGAAGTGCTATGAGATATGCCGTCATCGGGAGCCAGTCGAATCCTGAGGCGTTGATACCTATGGCCGCGCCCATCGATGCAAACGCGCCGGTATGCTCAAGCACAAGACACACCACTAACAGCACGCCGCTGATTATCTCGCGTGTAAATCCGCGCCAGCCTTCCTGACTGCCGCCGTGATCGTGATCATGACTGTGATTGTGACTGTGGCAATGCCCTCCATGACAATGTCCGTGTCCGTCAAGGTCTATATGCGCATCTGCCGCATTATCGGTATGTGAGTGTGCCATAACCTTGCTTTGTTTTATAGTTTACAACAAATATCGTATTTATTACGATGCAAAGTTACGACAAAGAAGATGCACAGGCTGTGCAGAAACTAAGTATTAGGTATAAGTGATGAGTGATGAGGTTATTAAACCTTCATGAGCAGCGGGGGCAGAGTCCGGTGATGATGCAGTTGATGCCGTCCGGCTGGAATCCCTCGGGCAGATTCACATCCGGCAGAGGGTTGCCTTCCAGGCAGATGGTACGGCCGCATTTGCGGCAGTGGAAGTGCATGTGGCCGTCGTTGGGGTTGTGGTGATGGTGCGAGGGACAGACCTCGTATTTCGGGGTGCCGCTCCCGTCGTCTATTACGTGCATCAGGCCTTTCTGCACGAACAGAGTCAGCGTGCGGCTGATGGTGGAGCGGTCCACGGTGTCGAGTTCCGACTCTATCCGCTGGGCGGACACGGGTCCCGGCACACGGTCAAAAAGTTTAAGGAGCATGCTGCGCACCGCCGTAGGGCGCACACCATGCTCCTTCATTCTATCGTCCGTATCTTCGCTCATCGTGAAGACAGCAGCGGCAGTCAAGCAGATACCGCTGTTTTTGGATTAGTTGGATATTATAATCAATCGGATATTATCAGATTATACCCTGAGCCATCATGGCGTCGGCCACCTTCATGAATCCGGCGATGTTGGCACCCTTCATGTAGTTGATGTAACCGTCCTCCTGACGTCCGTATTCCACGCATGCCTCGTGGATGTTGAGCATCATCTCGTGCAGCTTCTTGTCCACTTCGGCGGCACTCCACTGCAGGTGCTCGGCATCCTGACTCATTTCCAGACCGGAGACGCCCACACCACCGGCGTTCACAGCCTTGCCGGGTGCGTACGGCAGCTTGTTGGAGATGAAATAGTCGATAGCCTCGGCGGTGCAGCCCATGTTGGAAACTTCGGCCACCATCATCACCTTGTTGTCGACAATCATCTTGGCGTCGGCCTCGCTCACCTCGTTCTGTGTGGCGCAGGGCAGGCAGATGTCCACCTTCTGCTCCCAGGGCTTGCGGCCCGGGAAGAATGTGGAGCCGGGGAACTTGTCGGCGTACGGAGCCACGATGTCGTTGCCCGATGCGCGCAGTTCAAGCATATATTCTATCTTCTCGTCGTTCAGACCGGCAGGATCGTAGATGTATCCGTCGGGACCGGACAGAGTCACCACCTTGCCGCCGAGTTCGGTGGCCTTCTTGGCGGCGCCCCATGCCACGTTGCCGAATCCGGAGATGGCGATGGTCTTGCCCTTGATGTCGGTGTTCAGGTCCTTCAGCATGCTCTCAACGAAATAGAGTGCGCCGAAACCGGTAGCCTCCGGACGGATGCGGCTGCCGCCGAACGACAGACCCTTGCCGGTGAACGTACCCGTGTTCTCGCGGGCCAGCTTCTTGTACATACCGTACATATAGCCTACCTCACGGCCGCCTACGCCGATATCGCCGGCGGGAACGTCGCGGTCGGGACCGAGGTTGCGCCACAGCTCAAGTACGAAAGCCTGGCAGAAACGCATTATCTCGCCGTCGCTCTTGCCGCGCGGGCTGAAGTCGGAACCTCCCTTGGCTCCGCCCATAGGCAGTGTGGTCAGGGCATTCTTGAATGTCTGCTCGAAGCCCAGGAACTTCAGGATGGACAGTGTGACGGAAGCGTGGAAACGGATGCCTCCCTTGTACGGGCCGATCGCGTTGTTGAACTGCACGCGATAGCCTATGTTGTTCTGAACCTCTCCCTTGTCGTCTACCCACGTCACGCGGAACGTGAAGATACGGTCGGGTTCCACCATGCGCTCTATCAGTCGTGCCTTCTCCCACTCCGGATGCTGGTTGTACACATCCTCCACTGACAGTAAAACCTCACGCACTGCCTGGTGGAATTCCTTCTCTCCAGGATGCCTTGCCTCGAGGCCGGCCATGATTTCGTTGATTTTCATATACTTCGATTTAAGTAAATGTGGCACTTCCTGTGCCCTGTTAGGTTTCCATTGGGGTGTCTCGACCGATAAATACACCGGCCTTATAACTCCATTGCAAACTTACAACCTTTTTTCAAGTTTACCAAACAAAAAAACATGTTGCTTGACATATTTCTGCGGGTTTCTTCACAACTTCCTGTCATATTGTAAGGGGAACATGAATTTGCGCCATAAAGGCAGACCGCATACAACACAAAAAAGGCCGCGCACGGGGCGCGGCCTTCCTTATTTCTATAAGTCTCGATTACTTCTGAGTGAAGATTACGATACGGTTCCAGTCGTTTGTGCTGTAAGGCTGAACATCGCTACCGTCCCACTTAACAGTCAGACGATCTGCTGCGATTCCGTAAGTGTCGGTAAGAGCCTTGGCAACGGCGTTGGCACGACGCTCGGACAGACCCATGTTGTACTCGGCTGTACCGGTATCCTTGTCAGCATAACCAACAACCATGATCTTCTCGTTGGGGTTAGCCTTCAGCCACTCGGCCATGTTGTAAACGTTAACCTCTTCGGTAGGCATGATCTTGTCGGAGTTGATCATGAAGCGAACGGTGCTCATCAGAGGAGCGTTCACGCAATCCTTCTGAACCTCGGGGCAGGGGAGCTGAGCCTGGAGGGCAGCCACTTCCTGACCGCAAGCCAGCAGCTGGGCGCGGAGGTCGTTGACCTGACCGTTCAGAGCGGCGATCTGCGATACATAGTTGCACTCGTTGAATGTGTTCCAGCCACGGCCACCGATGTTGAAGTTGAAACCACCCATTGCGCTTACCAGAGCGTCGATGGAGTTACCGGTCGAGCAATTGTTCCAGTTGTCGCCGTAGAACTGTGCGCGGGCCTCGGCGAAGAAGTCTACATACTTGCAGAGACGGAAACGGAACTGGATACCTGCGGATACGGGAAGAGTCCACTGTACGCGCTTCGAGTGCATTGCGGGAGAAGCAGCGGCATTGTTGTCAGCACCCTGATATGCAGGCCACTTGTTGCCCTTGTTGGTGAAATCCCAGCTTACACCGCCACCAAGTCCGAAGAACGGAATGATGCTGAACACACGCTTGGGGTTGTAGTTGATGGAGTTCAACATATCCCACAGCATTTCAACCTGCAGGTTGGCGGCCTTCATGTGGATGAAACCCATGCCTGTTGTCTGACCTGCGGCAGGAATGTCATAGTGGATCGAACCACCGATTCCCTTGAAGCGGAATCCGATGTAGGGAGATACCCAACGGCCGAAACCTACACTGTATGTACCGGTCCAGAGAGCGCCGTCAACGCTCTTCATCTGGTCACTGCTGAAACCGCGCTCTACAAGAGGCTGGTTGCCGCCGGCGCTAACCTCGATGAACCAGTTGTCACGCCAATTCGAGAAATAGTGGTCGTTGTTGTCACAGGTAAACTCCGTTACCGAAGCAGCATCGTCCACAAAAACGTCCTGTGCGGATGCGCTGTTGCAAGCGAATGCGCCGGCAGCACACAGGGCCATCACGTAGTAAAGATTCTTAGCTTTCATAACTTGTGATTTTAGATGTGTTTGTTTTCAATTTATCAGTTAAACGTTAAGAACTTTTAATTTGTTTGCACAAACTCAAGTTTTAACTTTCGGACAGCCGATTATTATTTTTTTGGGGTTAAGACTTTGGGTTGGTTATACTTAGCCGTCATTTCATTTATAGTGAAATCTTTTAACATCCTAAACGCAACCATACCGTCCGAGAGTTTCCCCGGGCGACGCATTGCATTTAGCAATTGTTAAAATCCGACATTTCAGCGCAAAATTACACATTTTTTTCCGAATTACAAACAAATTGCCATTAATTTTTTTAACATTTCGCTGTTAAATCATCATTATTTCGTCATATTTTTTTTAATTTTGCAAAAAATGAGACAAAAACGTATTTATCGGCTTAATCTTGAAGACGAGGCGCACCTGCGTCGGCGCGTCTCGCTCGTCCTTACGCCTGTGCGTATATGGCTGGGACTGTCACTGATCATCATGCTGCTGATATTCGTCACGGCCCTGCTGTTGGCGTACACGCCCATGCGAAATTTCCTGCCATCGTATGTGCCCGAAGCCCAGCGCATCGAGGCCCAGCAGGCCATGATGCGCATCGACTCATTATCGCGACAGGTAGCGCTGACAAATGCCTGGATCGACAACTACCGCCGGGTCTCGAATCCCGGACGCACCGTCACCGACACAGAATCGGCCGACTCCATATCCGGCGACTATGACCCCGAAATGCTCCCGGATGCCTCACCGGCCGAAAAGCGCTTCGTCTCCGCCATGGACGAGCGCGAACGTTTCAACATCTCGGTGCTGGCACCGCTCGATGCCGACGGGATGCTATTTGTGCCGGTATCCCCTCACGCATATTTCCCCGAAAATTCCCGCAAGGCCACAGATCCGACAATACTGCTCGCATCCGACGCCCCGATCCAGGCCGTGGCCGACGGCACGGTGCTGGCCGTGTACTATCACGCATCCATGCACGGCTACACCATACTGATACAGCACGCCCGCGGCTTCGTCTCGTCTTATTCCCATGTCGGCACGCCCTTGGTGGTGAACGGCGACGCCGTCAACGGCGGCCAGCCCATAGCCTATCCCGCCAACCCCGACTCGCGCTCCACCCGCTGGCTGCAGCTCCGCCTCTGGCACAACGCCACCCCCCTGGTTCCCTACTCCTTCTTATAATTTGCGGTATGCCGATTTTTTCGTAACTTTGCTCTTTGAAATGGCAACACAACAGGACATAACGATATTGGGCAGTACCGGCAGCATCGGCACCCAGACACTCGATGTGATAGAATCGCATCCGGAGCGTTTCCGCGCCCGGATACTCACGGCAGGCCGCAACTGGCAGTTGCTGGCCGAGCAGGCCTTGCGCCATCACCCCGACTTTGTGGTGATAGGCGACGAAACGGCCCTACCTTCTCTGCGCGAGGCCCTGCGCGGTTCGGGCATCGGAACTGCCGCCGGCGCCGAGGCCATCGCCGAGGCCGCAAGGCACCTTGATAACGACATCGTGGTGGGCGCGATGGTGGGCTACAGCGGCCTTGCACCCGTGCTCAACGCCCTGGAGCGCGGCAAGACCGTCGCGCTGGCCAACAAGGAAACCCTCGTGGCCGCCGGCGAGATTGTGACTGCCACAGCCAGGCGCAACAACGCCCGGATCCTCCCTGTCGATTCCGAGCATTCCGCCATATTCCAGTGTCTGCAGGGCGAACGTCACGAGGACATCCGCAAGCTGATACTCACAGCCAGCGGTGGCCCGTTCCGCACCATACCGCGCGAGGAGCTAAGCACTGTGACCCCGGCACAGGCCCTGAAGCATCCCAATTGGGACATGGGGGCCAAAGTCACCATCGACTCGGCCTCGATGATGAACAAGGGATTCGAGATGATCGAGGCCCGCTGGCTGTTCGACATACAGCCCACAAACATCGACATCCTGGTGCATCCCGAATCGGTGGTGCATTCCTTGGTGGAATTCATCGATGGCTCGGTCAAGGCCCAGTTGGCCGACCCCGACATGCGTATGCCCATCCGCTATGCGCTCGGATACCCCGAACGTCTTCCGGCTCCGCAGCATCATTTGTCGCTGGCCGACCACGCCAACCTCTCTTTCTTCCTCCCGGACATGGAGAAATTCCCCCTGCTGCGCCTCGCTTTCGACGCCATAGGCACAGGTGGCACCGCTCCCACCCTGCTTAACGCCGCCAACGAAGTGGCCGTAAAGGCTTTCCTGCAGGAACGCATCCCCTTCACCGACCTTTACACCGTGGCTGACAGGACGCTCCAAGCCATCCCAATTACAGGCATCAATTCCCTCGACGACATCGCCGAAGCCCACCGTCTCGGCACGGAGGCTGCCATAGGCATCGTCGACAGTATGAACATTCACACCGCGTGACCCGTCATGGCCACGCCACTCATTATTTAAATGGAAACATTTCTGATTAAGGCAGCCCAGCTGATACTGGCATTCGCTTTCCTCGTCATAATCCACGAGTTCGGACACTTCTTCTTCGCCCGCATCTTCGGCGTGAAGGTGGAGAAGTTCTACATCTTCTTCGACCCCTGGATCGAGCTGTTCAAATGGAAGCCCAAGGAATACGTCGGAGGTCTCGGCAAGACCAGAAAACTGAAATGCAAGGACAATGACGACACCACTAAGCCCAGGAAGAAAAAAGGCTTCTGGGGAGATACTGAATATGGCATAGGATGGCTGCCATTGGGCGGCTATTGCAAGATTGCGGGCATGATCGACGAGTCGATGGACACCGAGCAGATGAAGCAGCCGGCCCAGGAGTGGGAATTCCGTTCCAAGCCGGCGTGGCAGCGACTCCTTATTATGATAGCGGGCGTGCTGTTCAATTTCCTGCTGGCAATCCTGATCTATGCGGGCATAGTCTATGCTACGGGCGAGAAGTACGTGCCTTTCAAGGAAGCCAAGATGGGTATGCAGTACAGCGGCGCGGCTCTTGACGCCGGTTTCCGCAACGGCGACATTCCCCTGATGGCCGACTACAAGGAACTGGACAACCCTGCCGAGGCCCTGATGCAGATGGCCCAGGCCAAAAGGGTGACGGTGTTGCGCGAAGGCAAGCAGGTGGACATACACATACCGTCTGACTTCCTGCTGCAGCTTGACCGCGAGGCCAAGGCCGACACGGCCACGTTCAGCTTCTTCACCTACCGCATCCCGGCGCAGGTGAGCCAGGTGCAGACCGGTGACGGCGCCGACAAAGCCGGCATAGTAGCCGGCGACCGTATAATAGCAATCGACACCATCCCGACTCCCGAGCTGTTAGGATTCATGCGCACCCTCAAGGGACACGACAACCAGACCTTGCCGATCACAATAGAACGCAAGAACGGCACGCGCCTCGACACCATCGTCAAGAACGTCACCCTGTCCGCATCGTCCAAGATGGGAATCGGACTGGAGATCAACCCGGCGGCTTTCTTCAAAAGCAAGGAGATTCATTACAACCTGCTCCAGTCCGTGCCTCGCGGCGTGGAGATGGGCACCGACAAACTCACCGGCTATGCCAAGTCAATGAAGATGGTGTTCACCAAGGAGGGTGCCGAGTCCATCGGCGGCTTTGGAGCAATCGGCTCAATCTTCCCCTCGTCGTGGGACTGGATAGCGTTCTGGAACATCACGGCATTCCTGTCGGTGGCACTGGCGTTCATGAACATTCTGCCTATTCCGGCACTGGATGGCGGCCATGTCATGTTCCTGCTCTACGAGGTGATATTCCGTCGCAAGCCGAGCGAGAAATTCATGGAACGCGCCCAGATTGTGGGCATGATCATCCTGTTCGGCCTGCTTATATATGCCAACGGAATGGATATAGTCCGTCTGTTCAAATAATTCCTGTCTCTCTAATACATTAGAATATGCCACACAAAATAATAAAGCTGAAGCCCGGCAAGGAGGAATCCGTAATCCGCCGTCATCCCTGGATATTCTCGGGAGCCATAGCCACATTGCCTCCCCATCTGAAGGAGGGCGAACTGGTTACGGTGGAGGACAGCACGGGACGTGTGTTGGGTTGCGGTCACTACCAGATAGGGAGCATCGCGGTGCGCATGCTGCAGTTTGATGCCGACACGCTGCCCGACGACTTCTTCATGCAGCGTCTGGAGTCGGCTTTCCGTCTGCGCCAGGATCTCGGCCTGATACGCCCCGACAACAACTGCTACCGCCTGGTGCATGGCGAGGGCGACTTCCTGCCCGGCCTGGTCATCGACATTTACGGCGACACGGCCGTGATGCAGGCGCACAGCCCCGGCATGCACTTCGCACGCGGCGAGGTGGCCGACGCGCTCACACTCCTGCCCGACGCCCGTATCAGAAACGTGTATTATAAATCGGACTCCACACTTCCCTTCAAGGCCGAGCTGGAGCCGGAAAATCAATACCTGATCGGTCAGTACGACGGCAACATCGCCCTGGAGAACGGCCTGCAGTTCAACATCGACTGGCTGAAGGGGCAAAAAACAGGCTTCTTCGTCGACCAGCGCGAAAACCGCAAGCTGCTGGAGAAATTCGCGCAAGGCAAGCATGTACTGAACATGTTCTGCTACACGGGCGGTTTCTCGGTATACGCCATGCGCGGGGGTGCCGCTTCGGTCGACTCGGTCGACTCGTCGGCCAAGGCCGTGGCACTTACAGACGCAAACATCGCGCTCAATTTCCCCGACGACTCACGCCACCGTTCTTTTACCGAGGATGCCTTCAAGTTCCTGAACGACATGCCGGCCGACCACTACGACCTCATCGTACTCGACCCGCCGGCATTCGCCAAGCATCGCGGCGCAATCAAGAACGGTCTGATAGGCTATCGCCGTCTCAACACCCGGGCATTCGAGAAAATCAAGCCCGGCGGCATACTGTTCACGTTCAGCTGCTCGCAGGCCATCACCAAAGAGATGTTCCGCCTGGCGGTGTTCTCGGCCTCGGTCAAGGCCGGACGCCGCGTGCGCATCCTGCACCAGCTCACACAGCCCGCCGACCATCCCATCGACATTGCCCACCCCGAAGGCGAATACCTCAAGGGCTTGGTATTGCAAGTAGAATAGCTCCCTCGCGAAGCTTAACCCCACCTCGCGGAGCTTAAGTAACCTCGCGGAGCCGTTTCCGTCAGGAGCTCAGCTCCCGGGCCTTCAGGCCTCTCATCCCTCCCCATTGCTCATTTTAATTCCTATTTATATGAAACACATAATTCCCGCTATCATCATGGGCACAGTAGCGACACTGCCGGCCGGCGCAGTGGTAGACAAGAACTTCAACTACCATGTGGACCGTTTCGCCGACATCGAGGTGCTTCGCTATGAGGTGCCGGAGTTCGACCGCCTGTCACTGAACCAGAAGACGATGCTGTACTATCTGAGCGAGGCCGCGCAGATGGGCCGCGACATCATCTGGGACCAGAACGGCGTGTACAACCTCCAGATCCGCCAGTTGTTGGAGAACATCTACAACAACTACAAGGGCGACCGCAATTCCAAGGACTTCAAGGCATTCGAGAAATACCTGAAACAGGTATGGTTCGGCAACGGCATACACCATCACTACAGCACCGACAAGTTCACCCCGGAATTCTCGGAGGCATTCTTCACCGAGCAGGTCAAGGCTCTGCCCGCAGCCAAGCTGCCCCTGGAAAAAGGCGAGACACTCGACGCGATGCTGACTAAGCTGACTCCGGTCATATTCGATCCAACAGTGATGGCCAAGCGCGTGAACCAGGACGGCACCGTCGACGTGGTGGTGAACAGCGCCAACAACCTGTACGGACCGGGCGTGACCCAGGCCGAGGTCGAGGAATTCTACAACAAACTGAAGGACCCCAACGACCCCACACCTGTCAGCTACGGTCTGAACGCCAAGGTAGTGAAGGACAAGAACGGCAACCTGCGCGAGATGCGCTATCATCTCACCGGTCTCTACGGGCCGGCCATCGCCAAGATAATATACTATCTGGACAAGGCCAAGCAGTATGCCGAGAACGACGCTCAGAAGGCTTACATCACCAAGCTGATAGACTATTACGTGACCGGCGACCTGAAACTGTTCGACGAATATTCCATCCTCTGGGCCGAGGACACCAAGAGCGACGTAGACTTCGTGAACGGTTTCATCGAGAGCTATGGCGACCCGCTTGGCATGACCGGAAGCTGGGAGTCGTACGTAAACTTCAAGAACGCCAAGTCGTCCGACCGCACCGAGAAGATCTCCGGCAACGCCCAGTACTTCGAGGACAATTCGCCGGTAGACAAGCGCTTCAAGAAGGAGAAGGTTAAGGGTGTGTCGGCCAAGGTGATCAACGCCGCCATGCTTGCCGGCGATGCATTCCCCTCTACGGCCATCGGCATCAATCTGCCCAACTCCAACTGGATCCGCGCCGCCCATGGCTCGAAGTCAGTGACCATCGAGAACATAACCGAGGCATACGAGATGGCTTCGCACGGCAACGGCTTCAACGAGGAGTTCGTGATTGACGCTCCGACACGCAAGATGCTGGACGACTATCTCTACATCACCGATATGCTCCACACCGACCTGCACGAGTGTCTGGGCCACGCATCGGGCAAGCTGCTGCCCGGCGTTGATCAGGATGCTCTCAAGGAGAACGGTTCGGCATTGGAGGAGGCTCGCGCCGACCTGTTCGCGCTCTATTACCTGGCTGATCCGAAGCTGCAGGAGCTCGGCATCCTCGACAATCCCGACGCTTATCAGGCCGAGTACTACAAGTATATGATGAACGGTCTGATGACTCAGCTGAACCGCATCGAATTAGGCAAGGACGTGGAGGAAGCCCACATGCGCAATCGTCAGCTGATAGCCAAGTGGGTGCTGGAGCACGGCAAGAAGAAAGGCAAAGGGGGCAAGGACGTAGTAGAGCTGGTGAAGAAAGGCGGCAAGACCTACGTCAAGATCAACGACTATCGCAAGATGCGCGAGCTGTTCGGCCAGATGCTGGGCGAAGTGCAGCGCATCAAGAGCGAAGGCGACTATAAGGGCGGCAACGAGCTGATCCAGAAGTATGCCGTCAAGATCGACCCGAATTTGCACAAGGAGGTGATCAAACGTTTCTCCACACTCGATATTCCTCCCTATCGCGGATTCATCAACCCGGTCTACACCCCGGTGAAGGATCAGAAGGGCAATATCACCGACATCAAGATCTCCTGGCCCGAAAGCTACGTGGAGCAGATGATGCGTCTGTCCAACCAGTATTCGCCTCTGACCGGCAAGGTTAAGTGCGAGAACGGATGCGCCACAAGCTGCGGTGCCGAGTAAAATCGGAACAGCATATAAAATCGAAACAGCATGGAGATACCTGAAATAAAACAGTGGTTTTTCGCCCGCCGCAACGGCAACACGGCCGACATCCTGAAGCGTGGCGGATCGCCGTTCAAGATGATATTCGGCTGCGATGTCCCTTCCATGTCGGAATTAGGACGGCGCATCGGATTCAACCGCGAGCTGGCGCTGACTCTGTGGAACGACCGCAACGTGCGCGAATCGCGTCTGCTGGCTCCCTGGCTTATGAAGCCGGAGGAGTTCACACAGCAGGAATGCATCGACATGGCGTCGGACAGCCGTTGTATGGAGGACGCCATGATGCTCGCATTCCGACTGCTGAAGCGCCGCGACGACGCGCAGGAGATTCTCAGGGCCTTACCCGAAGGCTCCCACGCCGCCAAAGCCTTAAGGCAGCATCTTGAATAGCACTGTATTTCACGTATTTATCAGCATAACACAAAAGATAGGGCCGCAACCAATGCGGCCCTATCGCGATTCCACTATAAACTATATCTAACTAAACATAATCGGCAACACTTTCTCGCGAAACCGTATACCGACTTTCCATATTGCTTACCTACATAACGTATGGAATCTGTATTTGTTAGACCCTTTAAAGTTTGTTGACAGATTTAACACAATACATGTTAACGTTTTATCTTCCGGAAGCCCGGCATGACTTCCGGATTTTTGTTTCTCAGTGCTTTAACGTTATCTGAAACGGGTCACGAGGAAGCTGACGGCATCCACATAATCGCCCCGGTTCATGGATCCCGTAATCCTTACCTTGAACCATCTGAAGCCCTGATGCGTGGCCGCCGACACCCATCCGCGCCTGCCGTCGGCTATCAGCCGCCAGTTCTGTCTGTGACGCGAGGCATACACTCGGATACGGATGCTCTTACGGTCGAAACAGCCTCGCAACGCCGCCATATACATCCATTTGCGGCGTTCCGGATCACCAAGGTCAAGCGGATTGGTCTCCTTATCTATATACGGCTCCCATTTATCCTCCTGGTTGCCCTGATTGTCATCCTTGTCGTCTCCGTCCCCCGTATCTCCGTCGCCTCCCGTACTGAATTTGTCAAGAAGCTTCCAGTTGCTTAAGGCTCCGGGAATCAACTGTACGGTCATTGGCTTGCCCTCGGTCATTTCACCTACTGGTATCGAGGCTATGATGCGAAGATCGTTCTGAATGGATGCCGCACCGCACACTTCCGTATCATCAAGACGATTGTAACGGTAGGCGCGCTGACGCTTGTCGCCTACCATTACGGTGGTCACCCCCGTAATCACCATGTCTTGTGGAATTAACGATGCCGGAGGTGTGGCGATGATGTCTATGTGAGAGACCTCTCCCCACTCGGTAGGAATCGATGACGGAGTGATCTGAATGCTACCCGGATTGTTGATGATGTCGTTCAATGTCTGTGCCTCTTCCTGACGCACGGAATAATTAGCTATAGGTAGTATCGGGGAATTCGGATTAATTTGCATCAGGGTCAGCGGCTGTGTCATTTCGCGTGTGCCGTCTCTTTTTCTGAGCGCCCATCCTACCTTGAACGGAGATGTAAACAGGTTATGACCGCTCGCGGCCGCAAAGTACTGCTTCAATAATCCTGACACTGCTGAAGTGACATTCCTCAGAAGTGAATCCGAAGCCGGGGCCGTCACATTGCCGAAATCTCCGGTCATCCAGGCCATAACCCTTTCCATGTCCGCTTCAGGATACTTAAAGCTGACCATACCGCGCGGATACCCGCTCACATCCGATGTCCAATCCTCTAACTCAGCCTTCACCATACTGAACGTCACCGTCATGGTTCCCGGCACGGATCTTTGCCTCTCCTGTTCCGTCAAGTCATCCCATACTTCCACATCCTGCAGTTCTTTGTCGGGATTCCACAATTGCAGCAACTTGATCCGGTCATGCAGGTTCTCCTTCCCCAGCTTCACCCTTACAATTTTGCCTTTCATTTTTTCAGCAAAATTACCTCACCCCTCCCATCCCCCTTCCTTATCCGTTAAAAGAAGATTCTGAAAATCCTAAAAAGATTCTTCAGATACAGTACACAAAAAAGAGAGAGCCGGGCCTGCGGGGCCTGACTCTCTCTTTTTCTATGCAATGTCAGTAATTTCAGTTCTGGGGCTGAAGCTGGGCTTCGGCGTCGATCTCCAGATATTCGTTGGGATCGTCGGTGAGCTGCAGGGCCTCGAGCTCCTCCTTGTTGGCCACCACGAGTTTCTGATACTCGGGCAGCCCCGTACCGGCGGGAATCAGGTGACCGCAGATCACGTTCTCCTTCATACCCTCCAGAGTGTCGGTCTTGGCGTTGATGGCAGCCTCGTTCAGCACC
>CADBNR010000018.1 GCA_902796035.1 uncultured Bacteroidales bacterium
ATGGCCCTGAGTTAGTTTTTTTGTGGTACTTAAAATTACTCATTTTCTTGCAATTAGGCAAGAACCCATGTCGTTTTTTTATGCCCTTATCTTATGAAATCAGTACTTGCGAAACTTAAATTGTAATTATTTGTCAAAGATAGCCAAAAAACGCGAGACAGCCAAGAAAGATGGGGAAATATCGGGCACTCTAACAAATAAATGGATATGATAGTATAGACATGGGTGGGCTCGCTAAAGCTCGCCGCCGAGACAAAAGAAGGGGAGAGGTGGAGCGGCGGCACAAAAGAAGGGGCGCGCCGGAAAGGCACGCCCCTTGTATCGGGTGTCAGGCCCGGAGGCCTGCGTTAAGGCTTATCAGAGCTGGGGACCTGCGGCTACCAGAGCCTTGCCGGCCTCGTTGTTCTCGAACTTCTTGAAGTTCTTGATGAACATGCCTGCCAGTTCCTTGGCTTTCTTGTCCCACTCTGCGGGATCGGCGTATGTGTCGCGCGGGTCGAGGATCTTGGTGTCAACACCGGGAAGCTCCGTGGGGATGGTGAAGTTGAAGTAGGGCAGCTTCTTTGTGGGAGCCTTGTCGATGTCACCGTTCAGGATGTCGTCGATGATGCCGCGTGTGTCGCGGATGGAGATACGCTTGCCGGTACCGTTCCAGCCTGTGTTCACCAGGTAAGCGTTGGCGCCGCTCAGCTTCATCTTCTTAACCAGTTCCTCGGCATACTTGGTGGGGTGCAGCTCCAGGAAAGCCTGGCCGAAGCAAGCCGAGAATGTGGGGGTGGGCTCTGTGATGCCGCGCTCCGTACCTGCCAGCTTGGCGGTGAAACCGCTCAGGAAGTAGTACTTGGCCTGCTCGTGGTCGAGGATGGCAACGGGAGGCAGCAC
This sequence comes from uncultured Bacteroidales bacterium, assembly GCA_902796035.1. Lineage (GTDB taxonomy): Bacteria > Bacteroidota > Bacteroidia > Bacteroidales > Muribaculaceae > Lepagella. The sequence goes on from CADBNR010000018.1 coordinate 883, forward strand.
GCCGAATGCGTCGGCGCTCAGGAAGATAACCTGCTTGGCGGCCGGACCCTTGCTGACGGGCTTGACGATGTTCTTGATGTGGTAGATAGGATAGGAAACGCGGGTGTTCTCTGTCACGCTCTTGTCGGCGAAGTCGCAAGTTCCGTCGGGACGAACGGTAACGTTCTCAAGCAGGGCATCGCGAGTGATTGCGTTGTAGATGTCGGGCTCGCTTTCGGGGTCGAGGTTGATTACCTTGGCGTAGCAGCCGCCCTCATAGTTGAATACGCCCTCGTCGTCCCATCCGTGCTCGTCGTCGCCGATCAGCTTACGCTTCGGGTCGGTGGACAGAGTGGTCTTGCCTGTACCGGAGAGGCCGAAGAAGATAGCGGTCTCGGTCTCGTCCATGTTGGTGTTGGCCGAGCAGTGCATTGAAGCGATGCCGCGAAGCGGGTTGAAGTAGTTCATCATCGAGAACATACCCTTCTTCATCTCACCGCCGTACCAGGTGTTCAGGATCACCTGCTCGCGCTGCTTGATGTTGAATGCCACTACAGTCTCGCTGTGGAGGCCGAGTTCCTTGTAGTCCTCGCATTTAGCCTTCGAAGCGTTGAGCACAACGAAGTTGGGCTCAAAGTGCTTCAGTTCCTCCTCGGTGGGACGGATGAACATGTTGGTCACGAAGTGAGCCTGCCATGCCACCTCCATGATGAAGCGGACGGCGATGCGAGTGTTGGCGTTGGCGCCGCAGAAGCAGTCGACAACGTACAGGGTCTTGTCACTCAGCTCCTTGACAGCCTTCTCGCGAATCTTGTCCCATACCTCGGTGGTCATGGGGTGGTTGTCGTTCTTATACTCTTCGGTTGTCCACCATACGGTGTCCTCGGAAACCTCGTCCTTAACGATGTACTTGTCCTTAGGCGAACGGCCGGTGTATACGCCGGTGAATACGTCTACGGCGCCAAGGTTGGTAACGTAGCCCTTCTCGTAGCCTTCCAGGCTGGGGTTCGTCTCGTCCTTGAACAGCTCATCATAACTCGGATTGTGGATGATCTTCTTTACATCCTTAATGCCGTACTGCGACAGGTTAAGTGTATCCATAACAGATAATTATTATTTTGGGTTTTTGTTATATTTTGTTCCTTGCATTCGTCATGCTTTGTCTTTCCGGAGGAGGGCGCCTCTGTGTTATATTTATAACCTTTTTCAGTCTGCAAAGTTAACGAAAAAAAGTTAATTGCACATCATTATAAAGAAAAAATTCCTTAATATTGGCGTCCCGAAATCAAAAAAAGAGGGAAAAGTATAAATCTTTAGGCTAAATTTTGCAGGAAATGGAAAAAGTGTTAACTTTGCAGTGCAAAGACACAAGCCCGGGTGGATACCAGAGTGGCCAAATGGGGCAGACTGTAAATCTGCTGGCTTACGCCTACGGTGGTTCGAATCCATCTCCACCCACTCAAATTAAAACAGCGATATACAACTACAGGGCGTTCGCGAGGATGCCCTTGGTTTTTTTTACACGCAACAGTGGCAAGACCCCGCGGGTCTTGTTCCGGACTGAATTTATTAATAACCTAAATACCAGACTATGAAAAGAATATGCTATCTTTGCGCCCTACTGCTGGCGCTCTCGTTTGCCTCCTGCCGCAAGAACGGCGGCGCGGAAGTGGAGGAACTGCTTCAGAAAGTCCCCAACACGGCATCGTTCGTAGTGCAGGTTGATGTCGAGTCTCTTCTCGACAAGGCCGGTGCCAAGGTCAAAGATGGCAAGATCGAGCTTGATGCCGACCTGAAGGCCGCTCTGGACAAAAACTCGTCGAATCAGGAATTCATGCAGGCGTTGAACGGCGATGCTGGTGTCGAACCTTCGGCATTTGTGGCGTTCGGCGACGGATACAAGGTATATCTGACCGGCTTCCTGACCGACACGGATAAATTCAAGGCCTGGATGCAGAAGAAGTCCGGCCAGCCCGTGGAGGAAAGCAACGGCGTAAGCCACGCCGGCGATATGGCCATGTCAGGCAATCAGTTCTGGATTCTCGGTTCAGGGGGCAGCACGATAGACCCCGACAAGATTCGCGAATACATGGCATTGAGCGACAAGCAGTCGTTCGCATCGAGCGATTTCAGCAGCCTTCTGACCAAAGGCGAGGCTGAGGTGTCCGGATGGTGCGACCTGGCGGGCGTGATGAACACCACCAACACACCCTTCCAACAGCGCGCCGTGGTCAAGATGATGACAAGCACTGTGTTCGAGGACGCCAACTTCGCATCGTTCACCATGAATTTCGAGAAAGGCCTGATGAAACTGACGGCCCACATTCTCAACGACAAGGGTAACGACGCCAAATTCCTGTATGCTTCCGAGAAACTGGACACATCGCTGTTCAACGACCTTAAGGCCAACGCCGACGGCGTGATTGGCATCGCCGTTCCCGCCAAACTGATCAAACAGCTGCAGGAGCAGACCAAAGGTCAGCTGTCGATGCTGTCGGTGGTGTTCGGCGCACTCGGCTCGATCGACGGCACGGTTGCCGTATCGGTGGGCGGTGAGGATAAAGGCGCGTACCAGGGAGCCATCCAGACCGGCGACGGCAGCACGTCCGACCTGATGGGACTGCTGAACGAACTGGACTGCCGCCCCGCAAAGCAGGGCAAGCTCGTGACTTTCGAGCGCGGCGCCATGACCGGCGCCAATAGTCCGGAAATGATGGGCAAGAAGCTGAAGGGCTCCATAATGGGCGTAGTGCTTTCGTCCGATTTCATCAAGAATCCCGGCGAGACCAACGCACTGAAGTTTGTTACCGTGAAACTGGTGCCCAAATCGGGCAGCGTGGTTCTGGAATGCGAGACGGAGACGAAAGATCAGAATGTCAATGCGGTTAAGGCGCTGATCTTAAGCATGAATTGACCCCACGGCCGGACAGGTCGTAATATCACAACAAAAAAGAAAAGAGGAGATAAGGATAATGAAAGGGATGGAGTTCAGTCCGCTTGAAAGCATCACGTTGCGGGGCATGTTGCCGCGCGTGTTCAAGGGGGAGAACATTCCGGTGTCGGAGGTATGGAACGCCGACCTGACGTTCCGTCGCGGCGAGAGTGTGTTGGTGGAGGCTGCGTCGGGCGGTGGCAAGTCATCGATGTGCTCCTATATATTCGGAGCGCGCACCGACTACGAAGGCATGCTGCTGTTCAACGGCCGGGACGTGGCCGGACTCAGTCCCGACGACTGGCAGCGCGTGCGCCGCGTCAACATAGCCTATCTGCCTCAGGAACTGTCGCTGTTCCCCGAACTTTCGGCCTGGGACAATATACAGCTCAAGAATTCATTAACCGACCATGCCGGGCCGGCGCAGATAGAGGAGTGGATGCGCCGGCTGGGCATACTGTTCCGCCGTGACTATCCCGCCGGCCGCATGTCGATAGGCCAGCAGCAACGTCTGGCCATAATCCGCGCCTTGTGCCAGCCCTTCGACTTCATCCTGCTCGACGAGCCGGTGTCGCATCTGGACGAGGAAAACAACCGTATCGCCGCCGAAATCATAACCGAGGAAGCGCGCCGGCAGGGCGCCGGCATCATATCTACAAGCGTGGGCAACCACCTGCTGCTCGATTATAACAAACGAATGCATCTATGAAACTCGTAAGCAGACTGTTGCGGAAAAACACCTCGGTGCCGCGCATCGTGGGTTTCGTGATATCCAATTTCATCGGCCTGGCCATCGTATTGGGGGGCCTGCAGTTCTATCAGGACGCCCGCGGCATCTGGGAGGCCGACGACTCGTTCATATCCACCGATTATCTCGTATTGAACAAGAAGGTGACCTCGCGTCAGACCTTAGAGGGCGCCGACCAGGGCTTCACGCCAAATGAGGTGGCCGACCTGCGCCGCCAGTCGTGGGTGAGGGACGTGGGCCTGTTCACCTCCAACAATTTCAAGGCATATATGTCGGTGCAGGGCGGCAGCCACAGCATGAGCACATATATGTTCTTCGAATCCATTCCCGACAAGTTCGTCGACGTGCCCGCCTCGCAATGGTCGTGGCGCCCCGGCAGCGACGACGTGCCCGTCATCATAAGCAAGGACTATCTGACGCTGTATAACTTCGGTTTCGCCGGCTCGGCCGGGCTGCCGCGCATGTCGGAGGGTATAATGAGCGGCATCCCGATGACCCTGGTGCTGACCGATGAGTCAGGGATGCGCCGCAAGGAGCTGCACGGCCATGTAGCAGGGTATTCCAACCGCCTGAACACCATCCTGGTGCCCGAGGGCTTTCTGCAGGAAGCCAACCGCGAGCTGGGCGACGGCCGTGAGAAGCTGCCCCAGCGCGTCATCGTCGACGTGAGCAGCCCCGGCGATGTGGCCATAGCTCCATATTTAGAAGAACACGACTGGGAAATGGCCGGCGACAAGAGCGCCAGCCAAGCCAGCTTCCTGCTGAAGGTGGTGACCGGCATAATACTGGTCATCGGCGGCGTCATCACTCTGCTCAGCTTCTTCATCCTGTTGCTGTCCGTGTCGCTGATCATGGAGAAGAACCGCGACAAGCTGCACGCACTGCTGATGCTGGGCTATGACCTGCGCACGGTCGGCGCGCCGTATATTAAGCTCGTGGCCGTGTCGTCGGTGGCGGCATACGTGCTGGCGCTGTGCGGCATGTTCGCCATGCGGTGGTCGTACCTCGGAGCCATCACCGGTCTCGGCGCCGAGCCGAGGGGTGTGCTCGTGTCGGTGCTGACCGGAGCGGCGCTTACGGCCCTGATCGTGGCGTTCAACATAGTGGCCGTGCGGCGCAAGGTGCGGTCGGCATGGCGCCTGTGAAGGCCTGGTGAAATATTAACAACTGTTAATTAACAGTGTTAACCTTTGCGCATTTTTACAATTATTAATACTTTATAGTTACTTTTGCAAGCATTAATGCAAACGACCAAGTTGGATACTGGCGCAATCCTTCTCTCTCCACAGACCATGAAAAAGCTTGGATAGTTTTCAACAACCAGATATATAGATACTTAATCTAAGGTCCGTTGTTAGGACGGACGTGAGAAACGCGACATAGGAGAAGAAATAACCCAATGTAAAACTAAAACATATTCCTGCATGAAGAACTTATGTTTTCATCTGAACAAGGGGATGTGTCTGATAGCAGTGATGTTATTGGCGATAGCATTTCCCTCGTTGGCTCAGAAGATCACGGTGACAGGCCATGTATCGGACGAGCAAGGCGAAGACCTGATAGGGGCGACCATCATCGAGAAGGGCACCTCTAACGGAACAGCCGCCGACATAGACGGTAACTTCACGATCGAGGTTCCGTCGAATGCCGTATTAACAGTAAGTTACGTAGGCTACGATCCGATGGATGTGTCCGTCAACGGGCAGACCCACCTGAACATCGTGATGAAGGAGAATGCCACGATGCTGGCCGAGACGGTCGTGATCGGTTACGGTAGTGTCAAGAAATCGGACGCCACCGGTTCGGTAGCTCTTGTGACTCCCGATGCAGTCGAGGCCGGAATCTCGACATCGGCCCAGGACCTGCTGGTAGGCGCCAGCCCCGGTGTGGTGGTTACTCCCGACGGAGGTAAGCCCGACGGCGCCGCGAACATCCGAATCCGCGGCGGTGCGTCCCTTTCGGCATCCAACGACCCTCTGATCGTGCTTGACGGTGTGCCCCTGGCCAACGACGGCGTACAGGGTATGGCCAACCCTCTGGCCATGATCGCTCCCGACAACATCGAGTCCATGACCATCCTGAAGGACGCCTCCGCAACCGCCATCTACGGTAGCCGCGCATCCAACGGTGTCATCATCATCACCACCAAGAAGGGCAAGAGCGGCAAGCCGCAGCTCAACTTCTCGGCCAATTTCGCAGTCAATACTCCGCGCAAGACATGGAACGTGATGAGCGCCGACCGTTTCCGCGACGTGTTCATCCAGAAATGGGGCGCCGATTCGCCTCAGGCTGCCGAACTCGGCACGGCCAACATGAACTGGCAGGATGAGGTGCTCCGCATATCGTTCAATCAAGAGTATAATCTGAGCCTCGGCGGCAAGGCCGGCTTCCTGCCTTACCGCGTCAGCGCTTCGTACACCATGAACAACGGTATCCTTAAGGACTCGCAGATGCAGCGTGTCACGGCCGGCTTCAGCCTGACTCCCCAGTTCTTCGGAGGCCTGCTGAAAATCAACGCCAATGTCAAGGGATACTACATCCGCAACAAATTCTCAAATGAGGGTGCCGTAGGTGCCGCCGTTGCGTTCAACCCCACTGTGCCGGTATATTCCAATATCGCTTCGGGAAACAGCGACTTCCCTTATTTCTATAACGGATATACCTCGGTCACCACCGATGCCTTCCATTCATGGAACATCAACGGAACCGTCAACCCGGTGGCCGTGATCAAGGACCGCAACGACGTGTCGCAGGTGTTCCGCAGCAACGGTAACTTTCAGGTTGACTATGCGCTGCACTTCCTCCCCGAACTGCACCTGAACCTGAACTTAGGTTATGACATCAGCCGTTCGTTCGAGAACATCAACATCGCGCAGAACTCCCCGACATCCTGGAATGAAGGCGCCAAGAACGGCGCCGGCACAAATTACCATGTGTACGAGATGCGCCGCAACACCCTGCTGGACTTCTATCTGAACTATAAGAAGGATTTCGACGCCATATACTCCAGCCTGGACGTGATGGCCGGTTACAGCTGGCAGCGTTTCGATGCGTTCGGCAACAACAACGGCACGATGTACACCACCTACGGCTTCCGCGCTCCGTCCAAGACCAACGGCACGCTGATTCTTGACACCACCTCCGACGAGGCCACAGCTCCCGGCTCCCATTACAATCAGGAGTACAAATGGCGCTCGGGCAATCTGGTGCTGGTATCGTTCTTCGGACGTCTGAACTATACTTTCAAGGATGCGTATCTGCTGACCGTCACCCTTCGTGACGACGGTACGTCGCGTTTCGCCAAGAAGAACCGCTGGGGTCTGTTCCCCTCCGTGGCCCTTGGATGGAAAATCAGCGAGATGCCCTTCTTCGAGAAGGCCCGCGAGACCATGAACGAATTCAAGCTCCGCTTAGGCTGGGGTGTCACCGGTCAGCAGTCGGTGGGCGGTTACTTCCCTTACATGCCCCTCTATCTGCAGAACTCAAGCAGCGGCTCGAGCTATGTCAATATGTATACCGGTAAGTTCGACGGCAACACCAACACCCTGTATCCGCAGGTGTACAACAGCGACCTGAAGTGGGAGGAAACCACCACATGGAACGTCGGTCTGGACATGGGCTGGCTTAACAACCGCATCACTCTGGCTCTGGACTGGTATCTGCGTGACTCCAAGGACCTGCTCAGCTTTGTCACCATGGCTCCCGGCGCAACGACTTCAAACATGATGGACCAGAACATCGGTACGCTCCGCAACATCGGTGTCGAGGGTACTATTACCGCGAAGCCCGTCGTGACCGACAACTTCACATGGACCACCAGCTTGAACGTGGCCTGGAACAAGAACGAGATTACCAAGCTGAACAGCACCAACGACCCCAACTCATACATCGCCACCGGCGGTATCTCCGGCGGTACGGGCAACAACGTGCAGGCTCACAAGGTGGGTTATCCCGCATACACATACTATCTGTACGAGCAGGTATATGACCAGGACGGCAAACCTATCGAGGGCTGCTACATCGACCAGAACGGCGACGGCACCATCGATGACAACGACCGCGTGATGCGCCACTCCAAGGACCCGAAGGTCACAATGGCATGGAACAACACCCTGTCGTGGAAGGGTTGGGACCTGGGCTTCCAGCTCCGTGCATCCCTGGGCAACTACGTGTATAACGACGTGCTGTCCACCCACACATCGCTGAACGATACCTACAATACGTCGGGCGTGCATAACCTGATAGACAATGACTTCATCTTCCAGGGAGGTGAGACCACCAACCGTTATCTGTCCAACTACTGGCTGCGTAACGCCAGCTTCCTCCGCTGCGACAACATCACGTTAGGCTACACATGGAACAACCTGCTGGACCAGATTCCGAACCTCCGCATATACGGGGCCGTTCAGAACCCGTTCGTGATAACGAAGTACAACGGTCTGGATCCCGAGGTGTTCGGCGGTATCGACAATAACGTATATCCGCGTCCCATCACCGTTACTCTCGGTGTAATGGCCACATTCTAAATTCTCTCATTATAAAAGGAAATCAATATGAAATCATATATCAATAAATTCCTGATGGGACTGGCCGTGGTCTCGATGGTGGGCCTGACCGGTTGTGTCAACGACCTTGACCAGACACCCACGGACCCCAACACCGTCGCTCCGGATGAGTTCAAGAACAATCCCAAGGAGTATATGGCGCAGGTGATGGCGAAATGTTACAGCTCGCTGGCCGTCTCGGGTCAGTCAGGTCCTGACGGTGGTTCGGATATATCCGGACTCGACGGCGGTACGTCCAACTGGACCCGCGTCATCTTCATGCTGAACGAGTTCACCACCGACGAGGTGAACTGGATATGGCCCGATGTGGGCGTGGTGGACCTGTGTACCGGCACGTGGGGCTCGGGCAACGGCAACTTGTACGGCGCTTACGGACGTCTGTACACCCACATCGCTGTGTGCAACGACTTCCTGCGCCAGCTGAACGACGACCTGTTCCAGCTTCCTGAGGCCGACAAGCCCCTGGCCGACCAGTTCGCACTCGAGGCACGCGCCCTGCGCGACCTGTCGTACTACTATGTGCTGGACTTCTTCGGCAACGGTGTCCGCGCCTGGGACGACATGCCCTACGGCGAGGTACCGCAGCAGATGAGCCGCGAGGACCTGTTCGAACTCGTTACCACCGACCTGGAGGACGTGCTGGCCAACTTCAAGGAGTCAGGACTCTACGGCCGAGTGGGCAAGGACGGCGTTGAGGCCCTGCTGTGCCGCTATTATCTGAATGCAGAGAGCTGGATTGGCAAGAAAATGTACGACAAGTGCTGGGATCACGCCAAGAACATCATCGCCCGTCACCAGGGCGGCGGTTTCCAGGGCAGCGGTCTGGCCAACGACTATCTGGCGCTGTTCTGCGGCAACAACGATATGTTCATGCCCGGCGGAAGCCTGAAGGCTCAGAACGAGATTCTGTGGGGCGTGCCCTTCCAGTATCCCGAGATTCAGAGC
>CADBNR010000019.1 GCA_902796035.1 uncultured Bacteroidales bacterium
ATGCTGTGATCAATCAATCTGACGAATTGGCTCATATCGCTAAATTTTACAATCTGAAATCAGCAAGTTGAACTTGCGAAACTTAAAATCCTAATATAATTACAACAGTCGCCACCCATAATGGGAATCCCAAAGAAACAGGGGAGAATCCCAAAGAAACAGGGGAGAATCCCAAAGAAACAATGGAGAATCCCAAAGAAACAGATGTGATTCTAAGAAATATAGGTAATCGAAATTTATCAAAATCTCAAAAAGATTTACTACGCCTTATAATTGAAACACCTTCAATAACCTTAGCTAAGATGGCGGAAGGATTGAATCTGACAGTGGATAAAGTTCGTACATTAATGAAAAATCTTGAAAAGGAAGGTGTAGTTCTTTGTCGTAAAGGTGCGACAAAGAAAGGAGTATGGGAAATAAAATTCGAATGAATTTGCAAAAAAATGGTTGTGGTAAAGACTGAATGGCTATCACCGAACGTTCTTTTTGCGGCGGGAGGTGTAGACCATGTAGATGCCTAACAGGATGAAGGCGGAGAGGATGAGCAGCATCTCGGTGACGTGGTCGAGGGGTGCGACCCAGATTTCCTGAAACAGGTTGTTGCGGCCCATTATCTCGACGGGGGTCCAGAATACGATGACGGTGGCGATGGACATGCGCAGGTTGGCTCCCCAGGAGGGTATGCGCAGTTGCCGGGCGAACATGAAGCAGGCGCCGATGAAGCATCCCACGCCAACCAAGATGGTGACGGGATGGCTGTCGCCTAAGAACACAGGGTCGTAGCAGAACATCAGCAGCAGATACGACGCCCACATTATCATGTTGAATTCCATGAATGTCACAATCGAGACGTGACGCGTCATGGGGCGGGCGCAGATTTCGTTCTTGCGCCCTCTCAGCAGCTGACGCTGACACCAGTTGATGAAGTTGCAGCCGTTGCGTGTGCTGAACGTGTACATCACCATTATCAGCATGAAGAATCCGAACGATGCCGGCAGAATCAGATACTCGGGCTTGGTCACGACCTCGCCTGTGACGGGGTCGAGCATCGGCTGTGTGCCGAAGCGGTTGGCGAAATACATGAACAGGAATTCCACCCAGCCGGTCCAGAACAGCAGGGCGCCTATCAGTCCCCACAGCGTCTGGTGCGTATCACCTTTGGCAAAAACGCCGCGGATGGCCATCAGCATGCCGGCCAGGCCCATGGCGAAGGCCGAATAATGCAGCGCGGCGGGCTGCATGAAGTGTTCCATCAATATCATCATCGCGTGTCCTAACGGCATGAGGAACAATACGATGAGGAATGAAGAAATCGCTTTGAACGGATATGTTTTTTTAGTCTTGGACTTCATAATATGTTGAGATGTAATCTGAAATAAACACTATATCGAAATTATGCGCAAAATTAGATTTTTAGGCCTGATTCCGCAATCCTCTGAAATGGGTATTGTGGGAGCAACGGGTTTTTCATAACTTTGCGGTTCAATGAAGAAGGAACTGCACAGGAAACGATTTCATATAACATGGCGCGGACTGCATCGCTGGCTCGGACTGGTGATGGCGGTGCTGATGCTTGTGTTCTGCGTGTCCGGTCTGATACTGAATCATCGGAATCTGGTATCAGGATGCGACGTGAGCCGTAAGCTGCTGCCGTCTTCATACCGGGTTAAAGACTACAACAACGGCGTGGTCCGGGGTACGGTGAGGTTGGGCGGCGACACGGTTCTGCTGTTCGGCAATGCCGGGATATGGCTCAGCGACACGTCGCTCGCCGATGCCCTCGACTTCAACGCCGGTTTTCCGAAAGGAATGGACGGGCGCAATGTGCGCAACGTGGTGCGTACGCGCACGGGCGAGCTGTACGCAGCCGCACAGGCCGGATTGATGCGTCATGACGGAGAAAGATGGAGGCAGGTCGGACTTCCCGGCAATACGGAACGCGTTACCGACGTCGCATTGCTGCCCGACAGCGCCGGAGTGCTGGCCCTGACCCGTTCGGACATTTATGTAAAGTCTGCGAATGATGCTGTATTCAGAAATGTCGGCCTTAAGGCTCCCGCCGGGGTAAAGAATGAAGTGACGCTGTTCAAGACGGTGTGGCATTTGCACAGCGGACAATTGTTCGGTTTGCCCGGCGTTCTGGTGGTGGATGCGCTTGCCGTAGTGTTTATTTTTCTGAGCATTACAGGTATAATAGTCTTTGTTTTACCATATTCCATGCGCCGGAGCGCGGTGGCAAAAGTGAAGCGTCAGGCAGGATGGCTGAAATGGAATTTCAGATGGCATAACAGTGTGGGTTACTGGACCATCGGTCTGACGTTGCTGGTAGCGGTGACCGGAGCGTGTCTGCGTCCGCCGTTGATGGTGCCGTTGGCCTTAAACCGGTCCAAGGCTATTCCCGGCACAACGCTGGATCATGACAATTTCTGGCACGACCGCCTGCGGGCTATCCGATGGGACAGCATGTCGGGCCGTTGGCTGATGTCCACATCCGAGGGATTCTATACGGTTGACGAGGATTTTCACGCCGCGCCCGAACCGTCGGGAACGAAAGTGACTCCACCGGTCAGCCCTATGGGAGTCACCGTATTCGAGGAAATGGAGCCGGGCAAGTGGCTGATCGGCTCATTCAGCGGGATGTATGTATGGGACATGCGGTCGGGCAGAATCCATGACTGGTTTACCGGACAGGAATACAGGAAGAAAAAGCCGGGACCGCCCATAAGCGATCATCTGGTGGCCGGTTTTACGCGAGACGTGTCCGGCGGCAATATCGTGGTGTTCGACCATTACAAGGGCGCGGTCGGATTGCCTGAGATGCCGGAGGTGCTGAGTCGACAGCCCATGTCGCTATGGAACGTGGCCCTGGAGGCGCACAGCGGCCGCCTGTACGACAGTCTGTTGGGACCTGTCTCCGTACTCTTTATTTTCTTAGCCGGCGCATCGTGTGTGCTCGTACTCGTCTCAGGCTGGAAGATGGCCCGCCGCCGCAAAAAGAAGTAACCTTTATTCAATTTATATAGGCTGGAATAATTTGAATTTTCAAGTCGCAGAACTGACGGCAAAGCCATAGCTTTGTAACTTTTAGCAGTAGGAATTTTGTGGTGCAATAGTTATTCGTTAACTTTGCATTGTCAAATATTGTGACAAGGCACATGATTTGACAATAGCATGATAATACAAAGACCTCATTACCTTAATCAGCTGATTGCTTTACGCCATAACGGTTTGATTAAGATTGTTACAGGCATTCGCCGTTGTGGCAAATCATTCCTCCTTTCCACCCTGTATGCCGGGTGGCTTAAGGAGCAGGGCGTATCCGATGACCACATTATTGATATTAATCTTGAAGACCGGCGAAACAAGAGTCTGCGAGATCCGGACAATTTGCTTGCATTCATCGATTCAAAAATTAAAGACGATGATATGCACTACATAATGATTGATGAGATTCAGCTTGTTCCCGAATTTGAAGACGTGCTGAACAGCTATCTCAATATGCCTAATGCCGATGTATATGTCACTGGAAGTAACGCCCGTTTCCTGTCAAGTAACGTGCGGACCGAATTTGCCGGACGAGGCGATGAAATAAAACTCCATCCGCTTAGTTTCAGTGAGTTCAGTTCAACGAGGGACGGTGATAAGACTTTAAATCTGCGTGAATATATGATTTTTGGCGGTATGCCACAGGTAGTGCTTAGAAATACTGAAATAGAAAAGTCTGAAGTCTTGAAAGCCTTGTTTCAGCGCACGTATATCCGCGATATCGTGGAGCGCTACAACATAAAGAATACCGATGTGCTGGATGAATTGTTGAACATTGTGGCATCGTCAACAGGTGGCCTTACCAATCCTACAAAATTATGTAATACGTTTGAGAGTGTCAGACATGAAAAGGTAAACCGCATGACCATTACCTCATATCTGAACTACCTGTGCGAGTCGTTTCTGATTGAGAAATCAAACCAATATGACATTAAGGGGAAAAGATATATTGACAGTCCGTATAAATACTATTTCAGTGATTGCGGACTTCGAAATGCCAGATTGAATTTCAGGCAGATAGAATTTACACATCTTCTTGAAAACGTTATCTATAACGAGCTGCTTATCCGGGGATTCAATGTCGATGTCGGCGTCGTGTCCAAGCAAATGAGAACTGATGACGGGAATCGAATCCGTAGAAACTATGAAGTGGATTTTGTCTGCAATCAGGGCAGCCGGCGCTATTACATCCAGTCGGCATACAAAATGATTGATGAAGATAAAGTCAGCCAAGAGAAAGCTTCATTAAAAAACATAGATGATTCATTCAAGAAAATAATTATCCTTGGAGAATCAACTCCCGTAATACGCGATGAATATGGAATAACAATCATAAGTATATATGATTTCCTTCTTAATGAAAATTCGCTCGACTGGTAATCCGGCAACGCGCTACTATTGTTATAATCGGGATTAAGGAGGGGTTTGGGGCTTGTGGAAGACCGGTGGATTTAAAAAGTGATGGAGGAGATGGGGGCGCTCGATTTCAGGGCGAGGAAGGTAAGGACTGTGGATTCGGGACGGTCGGAGATGTCGGGGACGGGAGAGGAGATGGTGATGTCGGCCATGATGTCGTGACGTGTGACGCGGTTTTGGGATACGGACAGTATCGGGAAACCCCAGTCGTTGGGGTAGGGCCGCGCGGCGGCATGGGCGCGTAGCAATGCGGTCATGTCCGGCCAATTGTCAAGCATTACAACCACATCGATGTCGCGCCAGGAGGCGATCAGATTGGAGAAGGTGGCGGACACTTGCCTATCGTTGGAGAAGGCCGGGGCAGCTTGCTCATCGTTGCCGATGACGTAGTATCTGCAGCCGTGATTCTGCGGCAGGTCGGTTTCGGCGGCATCAATGGTGCTGACGACGGCCACACGGCAACCGGCATTCTGAAACGGCTTAATGTATTGGCTCACGGCATGCCTGTCGCGGGCAATGACCAATACGCGCAACGGTTTGAACGGGAATGTGAGCAGGTGGCGCGAAGCCGGGCTGACGCGCGTCGGGGCGCAACCGGACTTGCGGTTGTGAAGCTCCTCCATCTTCTTTTCAAGGTAATTGTCTGCCATGCCGCAAAATTACAAAAAATATCCGACACAACCTTTTGTCGTGGTTATGGTTTTTAATTATAAAACAGAATGGCTATGAAAAGGATTGGAATAATTGTGATGACGCTGGTGACAGCGATGGTTACGGAGGCATCGGCTGCCGGGGTGTGCGAATATGCCGGCACGAGTCTGCCGTACCCGTGCCTCGGCGACCATGAGGCATATCAGGTGCCGGATTCGCTTGAAGTGGTGTATATAGACCATGTGGGCCGGCATGGAGCGCGGTTTCTTTCCAAAGCATCATATACGCGCGATATGCTGAAATTTCTTGACGATGCCGGCCCGTTAACGGCAGCCGGAGTCAGGCTTCGTGCATTGTGCCATCGTCTTGATTCCGTGACGGCCGGACGTTACGGGGCACTGGATTCGATAGGAATGGTGGAGCAGACTGGCATAGGCGACAGGATGTCGCGGCGTGGAGCGGAGGCTTTGCGTCAGCTTGACAGTGTCACGGCGATAGCCTCGTATGTGCCACGCTGTGTCATGAGCATGGATATGTGCTCGCATGCCGTGATATGGAATCATCCCAAAACGGAGATGGGTCAGGGAAGCGGGCCGCGTTACAATACATTGGTGCGGTTTTTCGATACGGACAGCGCGTATCTTGCATACGACAGATCGAACGAATGGAAACGTGTATGGGAAGCATACGACGCCAAGGTCAGTCCCGTAGATGCTGTGCGCCGGCTTATACCCAATTGCAACGCTGTGAGCGACAAGAAACTGCGCAAGATGGCGCGTGTGATGTATAAGATAGTGGCCGGAGCCAACGCCGTGTTCGGCAGCGTGGACTGGCAGGCGTTTTACACCCCTGATGAATACCGCCGCGCATGGCAGAGCGAGAACCTGCGACATTATCTGACCTATTCGGCCAACGGACTGAGCCTTACGCCGTCGCGCATGTCGCGCAGTCTTGTGGCGGACATAGCGGCGAGCCTGGAGCATGCCTCGCGGCCCGGTTATGACGGCCCGGCGATGACGTTGCGCTTCGGACATGCCGAGACGCTGATGCCGTTGCTGAGCCAGTTGGCGGTGCCGGGATGCAGATATGTGACGACCGACTGGGACCGGGTGGCCGATCATTGGCGTGATTACGAGGTGGTGCCGATGGCCACCAACCTGCAGCTGCTGTTGTTGAGAAGCAAGGGCACCGACAGGTTGTATGTACAGAGCCTGCATAACGAGCAGCCGGCCATGCCGTTGATGACGTACAGTCAGGCTCAAGAATGGCTCGAACAGTCACTTACAAGATGATGTTCCGCTGAGGGTGTTATAAAACATACCATAAAATTTGCCGGAGCCGCGGATTAGTGCTAATTTTACACAATTTGGGGGATGAAACTGCTACCCGTGTGCCCTGTTACCCGTTCGGGGCCTCGGGTCCCGATGTGATGTGTGTGAAATTACTAACTAATCTGATATTATGAATAAAGTGTTATTGACGGCAATATTTGCCGCCGTGACCTCGATGGGTGCCCCGGCGCAGACATTCAAGGAATGGCAGAATCCGGAGGTGAATGCCGTGAACCGCGCACCGATGCGCGCTGCGAATTTCGCCTATGACAAGAACGAGGCGGCGCTTAAGAGCCGCGATATGAAGGCGTCTAAAAATTATCTGAGCCTTAACGGTCTGTGGAAATTCAACTGGGTCAACGACGCCGACCGGCGTCCTGTGGATTTCTGGAAGAAAGACTTCAACGACAAGGGTTGGGGCGAGATGCCCGTTCCCGGCATCTGGGAGCTGAACGGATATGGAGATCCGCTGTATGTCAACATCGAATACGCCTGGAGCAACCAGTTCGAGAACAATCCTCCCTACGTGCCTGTGGCCAACAACCATGTGGGCACCTACCGCCGCGAGATCAAGGTGCCGGCCGGCTGGAAGGGCAAGGACATCATAGCGCACTTCGGATCGGTCACGTCCAACATATATCTGTGGGTCAACGGCCAGTACGTAGGCTATAGCGAGGACAGCAAGCTCGCCGCCGAGTTCGACGTGACCCGCTATCTGGTGCCGGGCAAGGAGAACCTGATAGCGTTCCAGGTATTCCGGTGGTGTGACGGCACCTACCTGGAGGACCAGGACTTCTTCCGTCTCTGTGGCGTGGCGCGTGATTCCTATCTTTACGCCCGCGACAAGAAGCGCATCGCCGACGTGCGTGTCACTCCCGATCTGGAGAATGAATACAAGGACGGCGTTCTGAACGTAGACCTGACTCTGACGGCTTCGGCTCCCGTAACCCTGAGCCTGAAGGATGCCCAGGGCAATGAGGTCGCTGCAGGCACCGCCAGCAAGAGCGGCCGCACGCAACTCAAGGTGGCCGACGTGAACAAGTGGAGCGCCGAAAAGCCCTACCTCTATACCCTTACCGCTACAATGCAGGGCAACAACGAGGCCGTGCCTGTCAATGTAGGCTTCCGCAAGATAGAGATGGTGAAGGACCAGGTGCTGGTCAACGGCAAGCCCGTGCTGTTCAAGGGCGTTAACCGTCATGAACTGGATCCCGACGGCGGTTATGTGGTTTCACCCGAGCGTATGTTGCAGGATGTGGAGACCATGAAGAAGCTGAACGTCAACGCTGTGCGTACATGTCACTATCCCGACGATCCGTTGTGGTACGACCTGTGCGACAAGTACGGACTCTATATGGTGGCCGAGGCTAACCTGGAAAGCCACGGCATGGGGTACGACGAGAAGACTCTGGCCAAGAACAAGCAGTATGCCAAGGCTCACATGGAGCGCAACCAGCGCAACGTGGAGCAGAACTTCAACCATCCGGCCGTGATATTCTGGAGCCTCGGCAACGAGGCCGGCTACGGTCCCAACTTCGAGGCTGCCTACAAGTGGGTGAAGAACGAGGATCCCAGCCGTCCCGTACAGTATGAGCAGGCCCACACCACGGGACTTACCGATGTGTTCTGCCCGATGTACGCCGACTACAATGCAATGGAGAAGTGGGGCGAGAAGGGACTGAAAGGGGAGGTGAACAAGCCTCTGATCCAGTGCGAGTATGCACACGCCATGGGTAACTCCGTGGGCGGTTTCAAGGAATACTGGGACCTGATCCGCAAGTATCCTAACCTGCAGGGCGGTTTCATCTGGGACTTCGTGGACCAGGCCATCCGCACCAAGGGCAAGAACGGTGTAGAGATATACGGCTACGGCGGCGACTTCAACCGCTTTGACGCCAGCAACGACAACTTCTGTGCAAACGGTATCGTGAACCCCGACCGCATTCCCAATCCGTCGGCAACGGAAGTAAAATATTACTACCAGGATATCTGGACCCTCCCCGTGGATCTGGCCAAGGGTAAGGTCAAGATCAAGAACGAGCGCTTCTTCAAGTGCCTGTGCGATGTCAACCTCGACTGGGTGCTGTTGAACAACGGCGTGCCGGTGCGCGAAGGTCGCATCAGCGACTTCAAGGTGAAGCCGGGCGAGGAGACAGAGGTGACGATTCCTTACGGCGAGATATCGGACGAGGGAGAATGGGCTCTGAACGTATCGTATGTTCTTAAGGAAAGCACCGGCGTTCTTCCTGCAGGTTATGAGATTGCCGGCGAACAGTTCCTTCTTACCGGACCGAAAGCCAACGACATGAATATCGCCACTGTGGCCGCTTCCAACCAGGATGCTCCCGTTGCCACGGTGGTGGACAACGACCGTCACTATATGATTGTGAAGGGTCAGGACTTCACGGTTGAGTTCAACCGTCACAGCGGGTTCATGACCCGTTACGAAGTCGCCGGCACTGAGTACATCAACGAGGGTGGCAAGCTGGCGCCCAACTTCTGGCGCGCCGTTACCGACAATGACTTCGGCGCGGACCTGATGCGCAAGTATGCCGCATGGAAGAATCCGGAGATGAAGCTGGAGAAGCTGACCGGCGAAAGCAAGGACGGCCTGGCTTACATCACGGCCCGGTATTCGATGCCCGGCGTGCAGGGTACGCTCGACATGACATACGTGGTGAACGGCAACGGTGCCGTCAAGGTGACTGAGGAGTTCAAGGCCACTAAGGATGCGAAGGTATCCGACATGTTCCGTTTCGGTATGCAGATGCAGATGCCCGAAAGCTTCGACGCCATAGAATATTACGGCCGCGGCCCGATCGAGAACTACTCCGACCGTAACCACGGCACCAGGCTGGGTCTGTACAGACAGACGGTGGCCGAGCAGTTCTTCCCCTACGTCCGTCCGCAGGAGACGGGCACCAAGACCGACATCCGCTACTGGAAGCAGCTGAACCACGCCGGCAAGGGCCTGGAATTCATTTCCGACGCTCCCTTCTCGGCATCGGCGCTGGATTACACCATCGATAGCCTGGACGATGGTCTGCACAAGCGTCAGGCGCACTCCCCCGAGGTTGAGAAGGCCGGATTCACCAACCTGATCATTGACAAGGAGCAGATGGGCTTAGGCTGTATCAACAGCTGGGGCGCCATTCCGCTGCCGCAGTACCGCCTGAAGTACGGCGACCGCACCTTCACCTTCATCATGAAGCCGGTGAAGTAAGATGAAACAGGAGAAGTAACCCGCCGATAATCCGGCACAACGCCGGTAACCTAATAAAAATCGTGTAATTTTAAACTCTCAGTTTAAAATTACACGATTTTTTCGTCTTCTCTATTACGTCAAGACTTGCCAATATCATAAATAATCTATATATTTGCGTAATTTTAAACTCAGAGTTTAAAATTGCACGCAATGAATTATATACCAAGACTGATAACGCCGCATATAGAGGATGCAGCAAGATATTTTCCGGTAATCGTTGTCACAGGACCTCGTCAGGTAGGTAAATCCACTTTGTGCAGGCGTATGTTTCAGGATTATAGTGTTTATAATCTTGAAGATGCCGCTTTGCGGATGTCAGTACGGGAAGATCCGAAAGAATTCCTGAATGGCTGTGGTGATCATGTCATTATAGATGAAGTGCAGCATGTGCCGGAACTGCTGTCATACATACAGGTAATTGTAGACGAATATCGCGACAGAAGGTTTGTTCTGACAGGAAGCAGTAATTTTGCGTTACTTGAGTCCATCAGTCAAAGTTTGGCCGGACGTTCCGCCGTGTTTACGCTGATGCCGTTTTCACTAAAGGAGTTGGGCGAATATAAACAGTCCCGAACCGATGACATCCTGATAGGGGGATTTTATCCGGCTGTGCGGGCCAATGGAATGCCGTATGAGATGTTCTATTCCAACTATTACACCTTGTACGTGGAGCGTGACGTGCGGCAGATTAAGGAGATTCTTAACCTACCGGCATTCGAAAAATTCATGCGTCTGTTGGCAGGACGTACGGGAAGTGAACTCAATGCCCTTTCCTTAAGCAATGAGATAGGGGTCAGTTCCCCGACCATCAAAAAATGGTTCGGGCTTTTACAGACCTCGTATATAACCTTCCCGTTATATCCATACTATGCGAATATCGGTAAACGGCTGTCTAAATTACCGAAAATATATTTTTACGATACCGGGCTGTTGTGTTATTTGCTTGATATCGCGACGCCTGAACAACTTGCAGTACATCCATTGCGTGGAGCCGTATTTGAGAATATGGTTATCTCAGAGATGCTTAAGGACAGATATAATTCGGCCAAACGGCCCAATCTGTCATTCTATCGAGAAAATGCGGGTCGGGAGGTAGACGTGCTGCAGGAAGATGGACAGCACCTTTCACTTACGGAGATAAAGTCTGCTTCGACATTCAACAAGGACTTTACACGCAACATCAAATACTTGCAGGAACTTCTCGGCGATAAAGTGACGGACTCAAGGATTGTCTACGACGGAGACTTCATACCGCCGAACGTATTTAATTTTCGTCAAATATTTTAAGCAGTCCATATAAAGGTTTGTAAAAAAACGTGTAATTTTAAACTCAGAGTTTAAAATTACACGATCTTGTATATGTTTTAGCTAAATTTAGCCGGATATTGAAAATTATTACTGTCCGCTAAACCATAAAATAGTGAGTCCAACTTCTGCCGTTCAAGAAGTTGGACTCACTATTTTATGGTTTAGCGGACAG
>CADBNR010000020.1 GCA_902796035.1 uncultured Bacteroidales bacterium
CTTGTCCGCAAACGACTCGCGACGGAACGGGATGTTGTTGGAGTTCACGTTCTGCTCGCGCAGGTTCTCGAACTGTTCGCCCGACCACAGATGCAGATAGAGGTAATCCATATCGGGCGTAAAGGCCAGGCGCGCCGAATCGGCAAGGAGGATGGTGGGGTTGTCGCCGTGGCCCACATCATAGATCATGGCGCCGTACAGCATACCGGTGTCTGGGTTCTTCTTCTTGACATACAGGTTATAGCCTGTGATCTGGTCATAGAACGAGCCTTCGGGAATCTCGAGTTCGGGGCTTTTCTGACGGGCCGAGAACAGCAGCGTCCACATCTTGACCTGAGCCTTGGGCAGCACGTCGTTCTGGAAGAAGAACGCGCCGACGGCTATTATGGTTATCAGCACTATAAGGGGCGACATGACCTGTATCAGCGGAATACCGCTGGCCTTGATGGCCGTGAGCTCCGACTTCTCGCCCAGGTTGCCGAACGACATCAGCGACGCCAGCAGAATGGCCAGCGGCAACGCCATCGGTATCATGGAGAGGGCGGCGTAGAAGAAAAGTTCGGCCAACACTCCGAAACCCAGGCCTTTGCCCACCAGATCGTCCATGTATTTCCACAGGAACTGCATGAGCACGATGAACAGCACGATGAAGAAAGTCATCGCGAACATCGGCAGGAATGTCTTAAGTATGAACCGGTATAAACGTTTCAAATCACGTGAAATATGTGTTGCGCTTCCATCATCGGAACGCAACCTTGATGTTTTGCGGCTGTAAAATTAGAAATTATTGCTGAGACACGAAAATTTTTGTAACTTTGCTTTTGGAAAAATACCAAAAAACATGAAATTATTCGAAAGATTGACCCTTCAGGCGCAGGCAAACCCCCAGCGACTGATATTGCCGGAGTCGACCGAACCGCGCACATTGCAGGCGGCCGACCGTGTTATCTGCAATAAGATCGCCCATGTTACCTTCATCGGCGACAAGGAAGAGATACTGAACAAGGCCTTCGAGCTTGGGCTCAGCAACATCGAGAAGGCCAGGTTCGTCAATCCTAAGGATGCGGCCGTAGTAGAGCCCTACGCCGAACTGCTGGCCGAGCTTCGCAAGAAGAAAGGGATGACCATCGAGGAGGCCCGCAAGCAGGCAGCCAATCCGCTGTACCTGGGCTGCCTGATGATCAAGAAGGGCGAAGGCGACGCCATGGTGGCCGGCGCACTCAGCCCCACGAGCCACGTATTGCGCGCGGCGTTCCAGGTGCTGAAGACCAAGCCCGGCGTGTCGGTGGTGAGCGGCGCGTTCATCATGCTGCTGCCCGAGAACGTGCCTTTCGGCGAGGACCACATGCTGATATTCGCCGACTGCGCCGTAGTGCCCGACCCCAACGCACAGGAACTGGCACAGATAGCCATCGAGACGGCCCGCACCACCAGGAACATCGCAGGACTCGACCCCGTCGTGGCCATGTGCTCGTTCTCGACCAAGGGCAGCGCCACCCACGAGCGTGTGGACAAGGTGATAGAGGCTACGGAGATAGCCCGTCACCTCGACCCGGCGCTCAAGATAGACGGCGAGCTGCAGAGCGACGCCGCCATCGTGCCGAAGATCGGCGAGATGAAGGCTCCCGGCAGTCCCGTGGCCGGTCACGCCAACACCCTGATATTCCCCAGCCTGGAAACCGGCAACATCGCTTACAAGCTCGTACAGCGTCTGGCCGGAGCCGGTGCCGTAGGTCCTATCCTCCAGGGTCTGGCAGCTCCCGTCAACGACCTTAGCCGCGGAGCTACCGTAGACGACATCGTGAACACAATCATCGTGACCTGCAACCAGGCTATCGGCGACAAGAAATAACAACAGCAGTTTTTTCATAATGAAGATATTAGTGCTCAACAACGGATCGAGTTCCGTTAAATACAAGCTGATAGACTCGGCCACCAAGCAGGTTCTGGCCGAAGGCGGCGTAGAGAAAATCGGACTTCCCGACAGCTTCCTGAAATACAAGAAGGCCGACGGCAGCAAGGAGACCGTGACCGTGCTGATGCCCGACCACAAGGAGGCCATACGCCAGGTGTTCAAGGTGCTGACCGACCCGAAGGAGGGTGTGATCAGGGACCTGTCTGAGATCGACGCCATCGGACACCGCGTGGTGCACGGCATGGAATACTTCAACAAGTCAGTACTCATCACTCCCGACGTGATCGAGAAGGTGAAGGAATGCTACCCTGTCGCACCACTGCACAATCCGGCCAACATCATCGGCATCGAGGCCGTGCAGGAGCTGATGCCCGGCACGCCTAACGTGGCCGTGTTCGACACCGCCTTCCATCAGACCATGCCCGCCAAGGCATATATGTATGCCCTCCCCTACGAATATTATGAGAAGTACGGCATCCGCCGCTACGGCTTCCACGGCACCAGCCACCGCTACGTTTCGCGCCGCGCCTGCGAATATCTGGGCGTGGACTACGACAGGCAGCGCATCATCACCTGTCACATCGGCAACGGCGGCAGCATCACGGCCATCAAGGACGGCAAGAGCGTGGACACCAGCATGGGCCTGACTCCTACCGAGGGCCTGATGATGGGTACCCGCGTGGGTGACGTCGACCCCGGCGCACTTGTATATCTGATGGAGCGCGCCAACCTCGACGCCAAGCAGCTGCAGACCGTCATCAACAAGGAGAGCGGCGTGCTCGGCGTGTCCGGCATCAGCAACGACATGCGCGACATCGAGGCAGGCATCGCCGCAGGAAACGAACGAGCCAAGCTGGCAATGGAGATGTACGAATACCGCATCCTCAAATACATCGGCGCATACGCAGCCGTGCTTGACGGCGTGGACATCATCGTGTTCACGGGCGGTGTAGGCGAAAACCAGACCAAGACCCGCGAGAACATCTGCCGTCACTTAGGTTACCTTGGAGTGACATTTGACGCCGAGGCCAACAAGGTGCGCGGCGAGGAAGTGACCATCTCCGCGGCCGACTCCAAGGTGAAGGTGGTGGTAATCCCCACCGACGAGGAGATGATGATAGCCGAAGACACGGCTGAAATCGTAGGCAACCTCAAGTAATCTGCCCATACAATGACCTGACGGCCGCGCATTCATGCGGCCGGCGGTCACAGACTGTTATAGATGATAGAATCGATAATTTACTGGAACGCGGACCCGGTGATGTTCTCACTGGGGCCGCTTTCCGTTCGATGGTACGGCCTGATGTTCGCCGTGGGCTTCATCATAGGCTACAACATAATGGAGCGCATGTTCCGTCACGAAGGCGCGCCCGAACGCTGGCTCGGCATCCTGCTGGCGTACGTGGCCATAGCCACCATAGTGGGCGCACGCCTGGGGCACGTGTTCTTCTACGAATGGGACTACTATTCGCAGCATCCAGGCGAGATCGTGAAGATATGGAACGGCGGCCTGGCCAGCCACGGAGGCACCATAGCCATAATCATAGCCCTGTTCCTGTTCTCATGGTTCACGAGCCATAAGCCGGCGTCGTGGGTGTTCGACAAGATAGTGATACCCATCGCGTTGGTGGGCGCTATGATCCGCTTCGGCAACCTGATGAATTCCGAGATATACGGCAGTGCGACCGACCTGCCGTGGGGATTCGTGTTCGTGCGCAACGGCGAGACCGTACCCGCCCATCCCACGCAGCTGTACGAAAGCCTGAGCTATCTGGTGCTGTTCGTAGTGCTGATGTGGATGTACTGGAAGAAGAACGCCCAGGAACGCCCCTGGCTCATAACCGGCGTGTTCTTCATCGGCATCTTCCTGCCCCGGTTCCTGATAGAATACATCAAGAACGTGCAGGTCAGCTCGGAATACGAGATGATAGCCCGCTACGGCATGAACATCGGCCAGATGCTGTCCATCCCGTTCATATTGATCGGAGTGTTCCTGGTATGCCGGGCACTGGCCCATCCCCGGGTCAAGTTCTCGTTCCCCAACAAATTCCCGGAGGACCCCGCCGACAAAAAGAAACCGAAGCATTAACCACCTCATCACTCATAACTATTCACTCATAACTCATCACTTGCGACATGACCGGGCTGTCGATATTCGATTTTGACGGAACGCTGACCGACAAGGACACTTTCCTGCTGTTCGCCCGGTTTGTGCGTAAGCGCAAGGGGATGTGGCACGCCGGGATAAAGGCCCTGCCGGCCATCATGGCGTGGCGACTCGGCCTTAAGGGAAGCGCACACGCCAAGGAGCGTCTGTTCGGCGCACTGTACGGCGGGATGCCCGTCAGTGCTTTCAAGGCATACGGCGAGGCGTTTGCCGATGTAGTTGACCGCAATCTGCGCAAGCGTGGCATGGACGAGCTGAACCGTGCCCGGGAACGCGGCGACAAGATAGCGATATGCTCGGCCAGCGTACCTCAATGGATAGAGCCGTGGGCGCGGCGTCACGGCATAGACACCGTGATGGGCACCGACATCGAAGTGGACGCCGACGGCCGCCTGACAGGACGGTTCGCCGTTCCGAACTGCAAGGGTCCGGAGAAGGTGCGCCGCGTCACACAGATATTTCCCGATCGCACCGACCTGCACATTTCGGCTTACGGCGACAGCTCAGGCGACCGCGAGCTGCTTGACTTTGCCGACGAGCCGCACATGCTGCACAAGCGTTCGCCACGCGACATCCGGATTGCCGGATGGTTCGCCGGTGTGGTGGTCATACTTACGCTCACCATCCTGTTCTCGTGGAACCGCTATATCACCAGTCCGCCGCATGTGAGCCGCGAACGGTTCCCCATACGCGGCATCGACGTGTCTGCCCATCAGGGCATGATGAACCTTGACGCGGCAGCCGCCGACGGCTATGAATTCATCTTCATCAAGGCCTCGGAGGGCGCTGATTTCCGCGACCCCAACTTCGCGCTGAATTATCTCAAGGCCGGCCATGCGGGACTGAAGCGCGGCGCGTATCATTTCTTCCGCTTCGACCGCGACGGCATTGAGCAGGCACTCAATCTGATACGCGCCGTCGAGGCCCGGCCCCTCGAGCTTGGCGTAGCCATCGACGTGGAATATCAGGGCAATGCCAAGGGCGTTCCCTCCGACTCCGTCGCAATGAGGCTGCACGACATGGTGGATTTCCTGAGCCTGAAGGGATACCGTCCCACATTCTACACCAACGAACAGGGATATGACGAACTCGTATATCCCAACTGTCCCGGATTCCCCCTCTGGCTATGCTCGTTCAATGAAAAGACAGCCAACCGCGACTGGACTTACTGGCAGTACGACCACCGTGGGAAAGTGGCCGGCATACGCGGCGACGTGGACCTTAACGCTTTCTACGGCAACCGCAAACAGTGGAATGAGCATCTGCGCCAGTTCGCAAAATAATGCACCGGTTTTTCCGTTTTATTGGATAGCTGTCATAGCATATCAAATGCTGTGGCGGCTGTCAGAAACAACAGGACGACATTGATGAGAATCGGTACAATTCTTAAACACATATTTGCGACAACATTGCTGGCCGCGATATCATCGGCGTCATGGGCGCTTGACGCGAACCATTACGCACAGCGTTCCGTGCTGTCGGAAGGAAAATGGGCCACGGTCGAAGTATCGGAGACCGGCATGACCCTGATCACGGACGCGATGCTCCGTAACCTTGGCTTCAGCAACGCGTCGAAAGTGCGGGTATACGGTACCGGAGGATCCATGGTGGCCGAGGCTCTTGACATCTCCATGCCCGACGACTTGCCTATGGTTCCGTCCGTACGGACGTCGAAGGGAATAGTATTTTTCGCCCGCGACAACCATACATGGGCGCCCCGCGACGGCGCGCGTCCATACGCTCATACCATCAATCCGTACACCGAGAAATCGGTATACTTTATCAGCGACGCGGAGACAGGCAGGACTGTGGGCGAACTGAATCTGCAGGGAAGCTCCACAGCCGACATCACCACATTCGTGAACCGCCAGGTGCACGAGCAGGAGCTGGCACACTTGGGAGAATCGGGCCGCACGTATTTAGGCGAGGATTTCCGTGGCACACGCAGCCAGACATTCGACTTTAAGCTGCCTGATCTCACGGACAGCGAGGCGACCGTTTCCATCCGCTTCGGAGCCAAGGTTTCGAGCGGAGGCTCGCGCCTTACGTACCGTGTAGGCGACCGGGCCATTCCCCGTGCATCGGAAGACTCGATCGCCGGAGTGGGATCCAATCAATACGCGGCACTCGTCTCGCGCACGTTCAAGGCACCTGCCGAGGCCGACAGACTGTCGCTGAACATAAGCTATACCAATTCCGGAGTGCTGTTTCTGGCACGTCTCGACTATATCGAGGTGTTTCACAACAGGTCGCTGACACTGAGCGGCGGCCAGCTGCATTTCTACGGCACATGGCAAGCCGGACAGACACTTGGAGTGACCGGAGCCTCACAATCCACCGTGATATACGACGTTACTGATCCGGCTCATCCGGCAGTCGTGGCCTATACCCTGCAGGGAGACCGGGCATTGCTGAGGCTGGAACGTGGCGGTTATCGCGAATTCGTGGCGTTCGACCCCGAAAAAATCTCCACCGGCAAATCCAGAATAGGACGACGCATAGACAACCAGAACCTGCACGGCATGGAGGCTCCTGACATGCTCATAATCACCCCGGACGAGTATCGGACCGGCGCACAGACTATAGCCGACATGCATCAGTCGCTTGACTCGATGAATGTGGCCGTTCTGAGTCCCGAAGTCATATATAACGAATTTTCTGGCGGTATCCCCGATGTGGGAGCATGGCGCAAACTTCTCAAGATGTGGCATGACCGTGGCACTGCGCCGAAATATTGTCTGATCATGGGCAAGCCCAGCTTCGATCCCAAAGGGAAATCCTCCGAGTTCAAGCAGATGCGCTACAATCCTGTGCCTATATGGCAATCGAGCGATGGCCTGTCGGAGACCACCTCATACAGCAACGACGATTATATAGGTATGCTTGACGATGTCACGGCATCCGACTTCAATATGGGTCGTGCAATAATCCATGTGGCGGTGGGCCGCATTCCGGCCAAAAGCGCGGACGAGGCGCGCACCATGGCGCAGAAGATAGTGGACCATGTCACCAAACCCACATACGGTGCATGGCGCAACAAGGTGATGGTCATAGCCGACGATGACGACAAGGCCGTTCACCTCGACGATTCACAGAAAGCCTACAACAACATGCGGGCGTCGGGCCGGGGCGCGGCATACCTGTACGACCGACTGTACATCGACTCTTATCCGCTTGTCACCACCGCACTGGGCCAGACATACCCCCAGGCCACCCGGCGGATGCTGGACAACTACAACGAGGGCGTGGTGTTCACCAACTATCTGGGCCACGCCTCCGAACGGGGCTGGGGACATGAAAAGCTATGGGTATGGAACGACATCACGGGCATGAAGAACTCAAACCTGACATTCATGTACACCGGCACATGCCGCTTCATGCCATGGGACGAACCCATCGTATCGGCTGCCGAAGAACTGATGCTGAATCCGCGCGGAGGCGTGGCCGGAATGATTTCGACTTCGCGCACCGTCTACATCCAGGCCAACGGCATCCTGAACGGATATGTCACCTCCGAACTGTTCAAGACAGGCGACGACGGACGTATCCTGCCCGTAGGCATAGCCTACATCAACGGCAAGAACAAATACCCCGGCGACGAGAATAAGCTCCGGTACGCGCTGATGGGCGATCCGGCAATACGCCTGAACAATATACGCAACATCGTCACGGTCGACTCCATAGCCGGAATCGACATGGCCGCATCACAGGAAATGCCTGTGATCACCGCCGGCTCGCGCCTTGACGTGGCGGGATGCGTGCGCACTCCCGAGGGCAATATCGACACAGGATTCGACGGCACGGTCAATCTGTTGCTCTACGACGCCGAGACAGTGGTGGAGACATACGGCAACGGCAAGACCGGCGAGAGCCGCATGTACAACGACCGCAAGACCCGTCTGGCCAGCGTGAACGCATCGGTAAGACAGGGACGGTTCAGATGCCGCCTCACCGTACCGCTGGAGATAAGCAACAACTACCAGCCGGCCCTGCTGTCGGCATACGCATGGAACGACAAGGGTGCCGAGGCCAACGGATATTCCGAATCGCTGTATGTCTACGGATTCCCCGACACCGAGGATGCCGACACGATCGGTCCGAAAATAGATTATTTCTATCTCAACACCGACCGGTTCGAGGACGGCGACATCGTCAATCCGAATCCGGTGGCGTTCATACGCCTGTCCGATCCGGCGGGCATCAATGTGTCGGACGCGGGCGTGGGCCACAGAATCTCGCTGATTCTCGACAAACAGCATCCATACGACGATGTGTCGCAACACTTCGTGCCGGACGTGGACGACACCTCAGGCTCGGTGGCATACGCCCTGAGCGACCTGCCGGCCGGCGACCACACCCTGACGCTCGAGGCATGGGACAACCTGAACAATTCCACACGCCACACCATCAGGTTCAAGGTAAACGCCACGGCCGACCCGCGCATAGTGAACGTGGGCACCGACTGCAATCCGGCCACCAGCGGCGTGACATTCCGCATCAGTCTGGACCAGCCCAACACCGAGATGAAATGCGAGCTGGATGTAATGGACCTCAACGGCCGCGTGATATGGAGCGATACCACCAGCGACAGCACGGGACTTTCGTCAAGCCTCACCACATACTGGAACCTGTGTAACAAATCCGGCTCGCGCGTGCCCCGCGGCATCTACCTGTACCGCGTCCGTGTCGAAACCCCGCAGGGTAACTGGGCTTCCAAAACCAACAAACTCGCCGTAACGGCTCAATAAACAAGATGACACCTTCCATGATTCTGCCGGAACCCACGCTGAGACGTCTCCCCTGGTATCTGGCATACGTTGAAATACTGAAGGCCCGCTCCGAACAGTTCGTCAGCTCGACGCGCATAGCCAGAGCCTTGAACGTAGACTCGTCTCAGATAGCCAAGGACCTGTCGTTTCTGAACCTGCGCGGCAAGACACGCATAGGCTATGAAGTGAACACGCTGTGCGACGCGCTGTCCGAGTTCCTCGGCTTCTCTCGTCCTCACAAGGCATACGTGATGGGAGTGGGAAGTCTGGGGTCGGCTCTGATGCGCGATTCCGGACTTACCAAATACGGACTTGAGATTGTGGCCGGATTCGACAACGACCCCGCCAACATAGGCCGCACCGACCTCGGAGTCCCGGTGCTGCATCCCGACGGCATCGACAGGGCCATGGAGAAATACCCTGCCGAGATATGCATCCTTACCGTACCCGCAGAGGCCGCCCAGGAGGCCGCAGACACCGCGATAGCCGCCGGCATCAAGGCGATATGGAACTTTACGCCCTATCGTGTCAAGGTAGCCCAGGATGTAGTGATGGCCAACACATCCATCTACGCACATCTTGCAATCATATACAACCGTCTGAGCACCCTGCAGTCATGAAGATATTCGCAGTCATGGAGACCGGGGACAGATACGAGATTCCCGATTCATCGCTTCTACGCTCGGGGCAACCGTTTTTCATACCCGATTTCGCCGGCGAGTTCCGGGCCATGCCTTCCGCGGTGTTCCGCATCGGACGCCTCGGCAAAGGAATCGCGCCACGGTTCGCGGTCCGATATGTGGACGCAGTCACGATGGGCTGCGCCGTAATCGCTTCCGACCTTCTGCAACAGCTTCGCAGTGATGGAAGACCTTGGTGTCGTGCCGTGGCTTTCGACAAATGCTGCATGATCGGCGGTTTTATAAAACCTGACCGGATGCCTCTGGAATGGAATGTACGAAGCGGTAACGTCTCACTGACTTATTCAACGGAATCCGTCATGTCGGATATCGGTGAGACGCTCGCCGATATCAGCCGCGACATAACCGTCAAGGACGGAGACATGATTCTGGCATCGCTGCACCCGAACGGATTAATCCTGACCCAAGGGTCAAGGCTGACAATAACAGATGAACACAATAACAATAAAATACTTGACATCAGTATTCGATGAAGTCTAAAGTCTATATTCTAATCGCACTTGCCGTTGCCCTGGCGGCAGACATGGCGCATGGCGGCGCCTATGTATTCAGTCCGGCTTCCGCGCTCGCTACAGGCAAATGGGTAAAGGTAGAAACGCGTCAGGCCGGAATATACGAACTGAGCCATGCCCGACTTGCCGAAATGGGATTCAGTAACCCCGACAAGGTATCGGTCTATGGATCCGGTGGCATCCAGATGCCGGACCGGCTGGTGCAGAACGGCAGGAATGCAGTGTCCGACGATCTGCGTCAGGTACCTGTGATACATAAAAACGGCAAACTCTATTTCTATGCGCGCGGCCTCCGCGAGCCCGTTCTCGGCTCGTCCGGATTCGAAAGCAACTCGCTGAATATATATTCCGACACCGGACATTATTTTCTGACGGACAGCGGCCAGGCCATGACACTTACCGAGCCGGACGACGCGTCGAGTCTCATGGAGAACGCCGCCGACCGTTCCAAAGGCTATGACTGGCGCGTTCACGAAGAGGACAGAATGCATGGACATCACAATTACGGCAACGAATTCTGGGAATGCGCGCTGTCGGAGGGCAATACTCTGACGTGGAACATGCCCGTAAGCTGTATGGCGCTTCAATCCGAATGCTCCACACTGTCGCGCATCGTTTATATGCAGACCAAGTCCGGAGCATCATACAACATGACTATGAGACTGGGCAGCAACAATCATCCCTCCTCATACACCGGTGGCTCTACAGGATCCTCCGATCTACTGGGCGTACCTGTACTGATACGCACCAATTCATTCACGCTTCCAAAGGCGTCGTCTGTCAGTGTCGGAGTCAGACTGAACTCATCGAACACAGATTTATTCTATGACTGGACACTGCTCACATATACCAAAGACCTGAGTATGGCCGGAAGGGATATGGTGCAGGAACGTCTGTATCTCCGTCCGTCCGCACAGGATACCGACAACGGATATGTCAGGATTCCTTCTGGCTCCATAGTTCTTGACGTGACCGATCCGTTCCAGCCATTCGTCTTGCCCGCGAACGCAGGCAAGGCTTATTTCAAGGAATCAGCCGTCGACAGGACGCTCCTGGCCTTCAATCCGTCAAACAGCCAGCTCATGCCGGAAAACCCGGTAAACGTAGCCAATCAGAACCTGCATGGTCTGCAGCATCAAAAATATGAATTCCTTATTGTTGCGGTGCCCGAGATGTTGGAATACGCGGAACAGATAGCCCGGCTGCATCGCAATCACGACAAAATAAACGTGACCGTGGTCACAACCGAGCAGATATATAACGAATTCAGCAGCGGCAACCAGGATCCCGTGGCCGTGCGCATGATGGTGAAAATGATGTACGAGTCGCAAGACAACGCCCTTAAGAACGTACTGCTGGTGGGGCCTGTCAACAGCGAAACGCGCGGAATCCAGGTAAAATCCACATACAGGTATCCCATCATCGGCATTCAGGAAGGGGGCATATACAGCAATCGCGAACCCGCCATCGTATTCGATTACTACGGCAACACGTCCGACAATCTTCTGCCCACGCAGTTTTCAGGGATGACTATGCAGACCGGTGTCGGAGTGCTTCCGATATATACCGCGACGGACGGAGAGCGCGTCGTGTCCAAAATCAAAAAGTACCTGACATTCATTGACAGCGATGATTTCGCATGGTACGTCAACGAAACGATTACGGCATCCTGCACCGGCGACGACCACCTGCATAACGATCAGGCGGCCAGACTCGGCTCCAATCTTCAGAATTACATCAGGACCGCCACTGGAGGGTGCCTGCGCAACAATAATTTCGCGCAGGAATTCTATACGAAAAACAGTCAGACGCCTGTATACGTCGACATGCTCGAAAGTGGAAAGCTTATGTCCTATTATATCGGACATGCACGTTACGACATGACCCATATCTGCCCGGGCCCGGAATATGCAAAATTGCGCAACAAACTTCCGTTCTTCATGATGTTCGCAGGATGCGACCTGACTATACCCGATTACGGAGACACGCATTTAGGCACCGAAATCGTGACGCGCTTCGACAACGCCTTGATCGGTTCCTTCTGTTCCACACGTACGGCGTGGGCGTCGGAAAATTTCAATCTTGCCGATAGTTTCTCCAAAGCGTTATTCAGGGACAGGAGCAACAAACCTTTGGCACGGTCACGGACCATCGGCGAGGCATACGCGCAGGCAAAATCATCCCTGAACGGCACCAACAAGCTGGTATACATATACGTCGGCGATCCGGCCCTTACCATTCCTCTGCCTACGCGCTCAATGGAATGCGAACTTACCGGCAATCTATCCGCATACCGTTCCGGCGACGTACTGACGCTGTCCGGATCCATAGCAGCCAATGATGGAGATGCTCCGTTCAACGGACGTGCGGTACTCAAGATATGTCAGCCCGACCAGATCCGCTCATCCCTGACAGATCCCGCCTACAAGCTGACATTTCAGGCAGATCTCATATCATCGGCAAACGTAAGCGTGAAGGACGGCGTCTTTACAGCCCGTATTCCGTTGTCACGGGCCGTGGAATCCTTCATGTCGCACGATGGCGCGATAAGCAATCTGAATCTTTATATAGGTGCTTACGATCCGTCTCAGCGCCTGTCGGCCGCGACACTGGTAAAAGTTCCTATGATGAAGGCGGGTGAGGTGCGCACAGAGACTCCGGCGCCGGACCAGACCGACACGCAGGCTCCGACGGTGACGGCGGAATACGACGAGGCGTCCATGTCGCTGAATGTGGCCGTTTCGGACGATGTAGCCGTCATTCCAGGCGTGGGTGGCGCCACGGGTCTGAACATGCGCATCGACAACAGCGACATATCTACTGAAGCCTTGCAGAGCGACGATATCTGCGGAACGGCCCATTATGAAACCGGATATTTCGTGGGCCACCTCGCCGACGGAGAACATACTCTGACATACTCGGCAAGGGATATGGCGGGCAATGTCACCGATACAAAAACACTGCGTTTCACCGTCAGCCGCAACAATACCGCCAATCTTCTCAGCACCAGCCGTTCGTACGGAATCGACTCCATGCGCTTCATACCCGAGTCCGGAACTGCCGGAATGCAGCTGATAGTAATGAACTCCGACGGGCGCATAGTATTTACCGAAGACAATGTGGATGGCCCCGTGGACTGGGACTGCTCGGACCTGCCGGCTGGCACATATACCGCCACACTGCGCGCTCCCGATCACAGGACCGTACGGTGCAATACAGTCACATTCACTCTGATTGACTGATTTATGTGCCTTTCGGGCCTTAGAGGGCATCGCGCGCAATATCAGGCCGCTTTTAAAGTTTATTAGAATACAATGAAGATATTGAAGACATACATATTGATGGCTCTCGGACTGGTGTCGGCCACGGCATACGCCGAGGACGACCTGAAGGGCGAGATGTTCAACCCGGTGAACACCGGTGTCACCACGCTGAGCATCACTCCCGATGCCCGCGGCTCGTCGCTGGGTAACCTCGGTGCCGCAACCGATCCCGACATGAACTCCCAATACTGGAACTCGTCGAAATATGCGTTCGCTTACTCTACGGGAGGACTCAGCCTAAGCTACACCCCATGGCTGCGCAAGATTGTAAACGACATCTTCCTGGCCGACCTGTCGGGATACTACAAGATCGGAAGCGGCGACAACCAGGCAATTTCGGCTTCGTTCCGCTATTTCAGCCTCGGCGAAGTCACCACCGGATACACCGAAGGCTCGGAGAACATCAACGCACAGACCATCCATCCGTACGAGATGGCCATCGACGTTGGCTACAGCCGTAAGCTGTCGTCCAAATTCTCAATGGGCGTGGTGCTGCGCTACATCCTGTCCGACCTCTCGTTCCAGGACACGCAGACCGGCGAGCAGAACCATGCCGCATCCGCTTTCGCGGTCGACCTGAACGGATATTTCACGTCATACCCCATGATAGGCCGTAACGAGTGCCAGTTCTCCTGGGGATTCAACATATCCAACGTCGGCACGAAGGTGAGCTATGACGGCGGCACCAACAACTACTTCCTGCCCACCAACCTGAAGCTCGGCGCCAACTTCATGTTCCCCCTGGCCGACTATCATTCGCTGGCCATCGGTCTGGACCTGAACAAACTCTTGGTGCCCACCATGCCGCGCGAGGACCAGTACGAGAACAACGACGAATTCAACACGGCATGGGACAAATGGAACTCCATGTCGCCCATCACAGGTATCTTCAAGTCGTTCAGCGACGCTCCCGGCGGCGCCAAGGAGGAACTGCAGGAAATCGGCGTTTCGGTCGGTATGGAATATGTCTACAACCAGCAGTTCTTCGCCCGATTGGGATACAACTACGAACACCCCAACAAGGGAGGCCGCAGTTACTTCGCGTTCGGAGCCGGTTTCTCGCTCAACGTGGTACAGCTGGACGCATCGTATATGCTGGCCACGGCGCAGTCTTCGCCGCTGGACCAGACGCTTCGCTTCACGCTGACATTCGACATGGACGGTCTGCGCGACCTGATAGGTAAACGCAAGAGATAATTATGTTCCGGATAGGTCAAGGATATGACGTCCACCGTCTGGTGGAGGACAGGGAATTATGGCTGTGTGGCGTACATGTGCCGCACAGTCTTGGTTTGTTGGGACATTCCGACGCCGATGTGGCCATCCACGCGTTGTGCGACGCCCTGCTCGGCGCCCTCGCGCTCGGCGACATAGGCAAACACTTCCCCGACAGCGATCCTCGCTACAAAGGCATTGATTCCAAGATTCTGTTAGGCCATGTCATGGATATTGTGCGCGGTCATGGATATGAATTGAGCAATGCCGACATAACCATAGCGGCGCAGAAGCCCAAACTCGCATCTTACATCCCCGAAATGCGACGTATGTTGGCCGACGTGATGCATGTTGACATTGACCGTGTTTCGGTGAAAGCCACCACCACCGAACGCCTTGGCTTCGAGGGTCGCGAGGAAGGCATTTCAGCCACGTCAGTGTGTCTGTTGCAAAAAGTATGACCCCATGTCTGCCTGGCTTCTGTCGCTAATTGCCATCGCAACCGTAGCGCTGTCCCTTCTGTCCGGATTCCGCCGCGGTTTCGTCAGGCAGTTGCCCCGACTGGCCGGCCTGCTGTTCGGTATAGTGTGCGCACACATTTTCCGCGAACCGCTTCAACAACATCTGATGCAGGGTTTCCCCTTCGAACAGGGACGTACCGAGACCGAATTCATTTACTCCACTCTTGCCTGCGCGCTTATCTTCATCGTCGTCTATCCCGTATTCACATTTGCCACTCGGCTTGTATTCGCCATATTCCGGAAGAAAGAGCACAACGTGTTCGACTCCATTCTCGGGGCGTTGCTTTCATTAGTGATATACATGACCTTTCTGTCGCTCGCATTCAATCTGACGGTATGTATGCGGCCGCGCTCCGAGCTGTCGAAGTCCATGCAGCATTCCGATGCCAACATCATCAGCGAGGTCCTGCTTATTGCGCCCGCCCTGCTCGGCTCGCAGTCGCCCGACGAGCTGGCACACCTCCAGCAGCTCGACGACGCCCGCCGCATCTCCATCTGACATCAATTCAATGTATCGATAACAAACAAGGAGGACTCTCGCAATGAGAATCCTCTTTTACGTGTACCCTGAGCCGGGGTCGAACCGGCACGGATTGCTCCACTGGTGTTTGAGACCAGCGCGTCTACCGATTCCGCCATCAGGGCCCTTATCGGACTGCAAAATTAGGAATAAATTCCCAATATTCCAAATTTTACGAGTGCATCTCGACCTTGTGGGTGGGCGGGAGGGTTGCGTTGCGGGCGTCCACGGCCTCGACCACACGCGCTGCGAGGGCGCGGTAGGCTATGGCTTCGGGCGTAGTGCCCAGCGCGGCGGGGGTGCCGGCGTCGGCATTGGCCATCACCGATTCCACCAACGGTATCTGTCCCAACAGCTGCGTGCCGGTCTCCTCGGCCAGTCGCAGGCCGCCGTCCTTGCCGAAAATATAGTATTTCTCGTCGGGATGTGCGTCGGGTGTGAACCAGGCCATGTTCTCTACAAGACCTAACACCGGCACGTTCACCTGCTCCTGCTGGAACATGGCGATTCCCTTGCGGGCATCGGCCAGGGCAACCTCCTGTGGCGTCGTAACCACGACGACGCCTGTCAACGGCAGCGTCTGCACCAGGGTCAGATGTATGTCGCTTGTGCCGGGAGGCATGTCGATCAGGAAATAGTCCAGATCGCCCCACCATGCGTCGGTGATGAGCTGCTTCAGGGCGTTGCTGGCCATGCCGCCGCGCCACAGCACAGGCTTGTTCTTGTCGACCATGAAACCGATGGACAGCAGCTTCACGCCATATTTCTCGATAGGCTCTATCCAGTCGCGGCCTTCCTCGTTGATCATGTATATGGGTTCATCCTCCACGCCGAACATCTTGGGCATCGAGGGACCGAATATATCGGCGTCAAGCAGTCCTACCTTATAACCGGCGGCTGCAAGTGCCACAGCTAAGTTAGAGGCCACGGTCGATTTGCCTACGCCTCCCTTGCCGCTGCTGACGCCGATGATGTTCTTCACCTTGGGCAGCGGATTCACCTTCTGCTCCACGTCACGCTTGAATTCCGGCGTGATGGTCACCTCCACATCGGGGCTGACATTGGTGTGTATCGCTGCCTCGGCAGTCTTGATCAGGCTGCGGATAAAGGGATCGGTCGACTTGTCGAACACCAGGCCGAAGCAGACCTTCATGCCGTCTATGCGCATATTGTCGGCTATCATGCCGAGTTCGACAATGCTCTTGCCGTTGCCGGGATAACGCACGCCGCGCAACGCATCGATTATAAGATTGGGATATAGTGTCATGTCTGTCAATATCTAAGGATTTATCTTAGAGTGTGTTTACTTTTAACACGAATTTATATTTTTGATTACTTTTCTTTCCTTCAAAGGTCTTTTTGGTGATTATCGCCAA
>CADBNR010000021.1 GCA_902796035.1 uncultured Bacteroidales bacterium
ACAGACTTGGGCGCGCAAGTCCGCGAAGCTGCTCGCAGCCATCGCGTTGCTTGCCACAACCGCCGGCGCCGCGTGGGCTCAGACAGCAACATTAAAAATTGAAAAGACTGATGTTCAAACTGGTAATACCAGCACATCGTACGTGGAAACTGAGTTTGAGTTTACCGCTAAAAACAATAAGTTCAAAACAAATAATAT
Source organism: uncultured Bacteroidales bacterium (assembly GCA_902796035.1). Taxonomy (GTDB): domain Bacteria; phylum Bacteroidota; class Bacteroidia; order Bacteroidales; family Muribaculaceae; genus Lepagella. Next base: position 199 of record CADBNR010000021.1, read on the forward strand.
TAATCCTGACAAATTTCAAGTTCGTGGCAATAATAAAGATTTAGCCAAAGATTTTTATCTCTTTAACACCACTAAATTTGGTGTAATCAAGGAGATAAAACTTACGGCTACTGATAAGAATCTGGTACCCAGCAAGATTAACCTCTTTATTAGCGACAAAGCCTATAATGCGGCTCCCACTGGAAACGCAACTACAACAGGTGGCTCGGTAAATTCAAAAGCAACAAACGTAGCTACTCTTACAGTTCCAGACGGTACAACTGGAGAGTATTTCTATCTTCAATTCACTAAAGGCTCAACGTCAGGAAATTGTTATCTATCAATGATAGAAATTATCTACGCAACGACTCCTGTATCCACTGAGCTCGGTGAGGTCATGTATGGTGATGAGGCTGCCAACGGTCAGAGCGAAACTGCATATAACGGCGATGTATTCACATTCACTGCAGACAATGCCGATAGCATGAGCATCAAAGTGGGCACTGAAGAGAATCCCAGTATAACAAGCGATACAAACAGCATCAGCTGGACAGCTGAGACTCCGGTTGAAGATAATACAACCTACAATCTGACAATCTCAGCTACCAAAGGCACTGAAACCAAAACCGCAACTTTCACTGTTGTAGTCAAGAAGGCTCCTCTCTGCACAATGCCGCCTGTATTTACACCCGGTGTTGGAACTATAACAAAGGGTAGCACAGTAACTATCACTTGCGAGAACGCAAAGCAGATTAAGTATTGGATTTCAGAAAACGCGGATGACGCAGAGGCAGACGCACAGACTGTTGACGCACCGGCCAAGGTGACAATCAACCAGAACTGCTATCTGCACGCTTGTGGCATCAATGCCGACGGTATCGCCGGCGAAACTTCCTCAGTTCAGTACACAGTAACAGAACCGACTACTGCCGAATTTGATTTCACTAATGCCGAAAGCATAAATGCAGCTGAAGGAAGCACAGGAATAGAAGCAAGCAACAGTCAAGATGACCCGGACAAAAATAATCTTGATGGTAAATCACTGACAAAGAACGGCATTACTCTAAGCTTTTCTGTAGGTACCAACACCAATAACGAACCTCGTTGGTGGAAAAAAACTACAAACCAGGGAGGTGGCACAGAATTGCGTATATACACTGGTAATACACTGACCGTCACTGCCGAGAATGGCAAGAAATTGTCTAAAATAACCATGAATGGAAAAGTTGCAATGAATGCTTCGGCCGGTACGATCATCAATGGAGTTTGGACTCCTTCTGCTTCTGTTCAGACAATAGCGCGTGCTGAAGGAGACATCACATCTGTAGTACTTACCCCGACCTCTACTTGCAATATCAGTTCAATTGCTGTTGATTACGCCACTTCTACTCCTACCGGTATCGCCGGCATAGAGGCTGAGAACGGCGAGGCCGTTTACTTCAACCTGCAGGGTGTGCGCGTACAGAACCCCGAAAACGGTATCTTCATCCGCGTGCAGAACGGCAAGGCAACAAAAATCATGAAATAATTTTTGGCAATTAGCAATTAGGAATTAGAAATTAGCGCAGCGAGTTCGAGAAGAAGGCTGCACTAAGACGCAAATAAAACAAGGAGGCGCACCCCGCGGGGTGCGCTTTCTTTTTAAGGGGGTGGGAAGGGAGCGGACGACAGGAGACGGCACTCCGGAGCTAAAAGCTTCGGGCCTAAACCAGGCCGCCTGATGCAGGCGGCAACGGGCAGCGGAGCTGAAAGCTCCCGGCCCGAACTACCCCGCCTGATGCAGGCGGGGCAAGCTGAGGGACCGGGGGTTGGCGGGATGGTTGAGGCGCGGAGCTTTCAGCTCCGCATTTATTGGCTTCGCAGGCAAGAAAAAAAATTTGCGCCAACGCAAAGTTTTTCGTAGCTTTGCTTTTCGTTTAGCCAACCCAACACCACTACTCAATGTCCATGAATTTCAATGTGCGGTGCCGAAACCATGACTACCACAGCAGGTGCATTTATATGATCACTATTCTGGAAGAAGAGGGCATGCCGCCTCTGATGCAACTCACCGGTCGCCATGTCTACGGTAAGTTAGAGCCGATACATTATGTGCAGCCGCTGGGAAAGGTGGTATACGACTGCATCGACGCATTCTTCCGGCTACATTCTGAAGTCAGGGTGCTGACCCGAGCAATAATGCCCGACCACATTCATCTGGAATTGTTCGTGACCGAACGAACCGATTGGCACCTGGGCCAATATATCGCGGCGTTCACCCATAGCTGCAAGGATGCGTTGAAGGGTTATCTTGATGCCGGCACCGGTCCGGGTGGAACGTCTTTCTGGACCGACTTACGCCAGCGCATGGCATCGCTTCAGCGCTCGGCCATATTCAGGGAGGGCTACAACGACCGCATCGCCTACAGAGCGGGAGCCAAGGATGCCTTCTACCGCTATATCAAAGACAACCCCTACCGCTACGTGATACGTAAAATGCACCCGGAGTTTTTCGGCAACACTCTGGACCTGAAAATCGGAGACAAATGGCTTCAATTATACGGAAACTTCCTGCTCCTTGACAATCCCGTGAAGGAGTACGTGCAGATAAGCAGCAAGCCGGAGAAGCGGCGTGACCTTCCGCAGCGCATCGCGACGTGGCGCGAGGCGATACGCCAGCAGGGGGTGCTGGTGTCGCCCTTCGTAAGCAAGGAGGAGCGGCAATACAGGGATGAGGCTGTGAACGGAGGCGCGGGCATCATTATGGTGGTGAACTATGAATTCCGCGAGAGGTATAAACCGTACAAATCTCTGTTCGAGCTATGCGAACAGGGGCGGCTGCTCCTGGTGTCGACCGCCGCGCACGAGAATCAGGACGCACCGATGAAGCGCGAGGAGGCCTTAGGCATGAATGAGATAGCGAGGCAAATAGCGGCGTTGCAGCCGGGCGAGGCTCGCCCGCTACTGAGGAGGAGACCAAAGAAGCCCTGAGACACAGCGGAGCTAAAGCTCCGTGCCCGGACCAACCCGCCTGATACAATAGGAAAGAACGCCGGCAGAAGCACACAGTAGCACCCGCCGGCAGAAGCACACAGTAGCACCCGCCGGCAGAAGTACACAGTAGCACCCGCCGGCAGAAGCACACAGTAGCACCCGCCGACAGAAGCACACAGTAGCACCCGCCGGCAGAAGCACACAGTAGCACCCGCCGGCAGAAGCACACAGTAGCACCCGCCGGCAGAAGCACACGGCAGGCGGGTTAGTTGCGGCGAGGGGCTTCCAGCTCCGGCTTGCAGCGTGGCCGCTACCGTGTGGAGCATACGGTGCTGTAATGGCCCAGCAGGCGGCTGGCAAAAACTGCTGAAGTGTTGTGGCGCAGAGCGGTGGCACGAGTGGTCTCTCGAATAGAGGGGTTAGTACCTTCAATCAGGGAGCGAATTGCTTTCTCTAATGTCCGGTAGAAGCCTTCCGGACTAATGTCATCGGTCTTAAAGCCGGAAATTCCATTCTCAATGACATCTACTGCTGTGCCAAGGTTGAACGACACAACCGGCGTGCCACACATTATGGACTGGTTTACCATCGACGGACCCGCATCGTCAGTGCTGGGATTCAAGAACAAGGATGCCTCCCTGTATAACGACACCAGCTTATCCTGATTCACCACGCCATGATTCACAACATACGCTCCCGTTTTCGCCAACATTACATGCAAGGATCCATATCCAATTGTAACCCAGCATATTCTACTTAAGTACTCGGCAGGCTGATGTGTCTGGATATATTCAGCTGCGTGCACAATTATATCCCCTCCCTTGCGGGTAGCATTGCTGCTACGCACAAGCAATATGATATCCTTGCCCTCAGGTAAATGCAACGACTGACGCACGGATTCAGACCTTTCAGGGTAAAATACAGTCTCATCAATGAGAAGGCTGATATTGAGCACTCTTTCGGCATCAAACAGTCGGCTGCCTACGGCCCGTTCTATCATCCATGAATTCCCTACATAGTATATCTGCGCATGCGAATAATTGGCCTTCTTTATGAGATAATTCTGATGAGAACGATCGTGGGGATCGTCACTCAGCAGACATGGACATTTACCACATCCCGATTTATATCGAACACATGAATTAAAATAGAAGCAACCACCCGAAACAGGAGCCATATCGACGGCATATAGATAAACGGGGACTTTGAACCGGTCGTACAGGGCCCGGAGCGAGGTGGAGTTCAACATGCGCTGCCAGAAGATAGTGATGATCAGATCATATCCAGCCGAAGCCGGCAATTGGTTCAGAAGGGAATCAGTATCAATGGGAGGTGCAGACTCATCGGGATAGATAAAGCCGGCCTTGGCACTGAAAGCGGCCACCTTCCGCTTATGTGAGAAACGATATATAATGTTTCTTGACAAGTGAACGAAAGGTTTTAATACTTTCTTGACATATTTCAAGCCAGGACCAGCCATAGCTTCGCTCAACCTATCGCCGGTCTTCTGAGGTTCCTGTTTCAGAATCGAATAGATAGGAAAATCATTTTCCTTCTCAGACGGAATCAATGACAGATACTCCACATGGCATCCCGCATTCCGCAGAGCCTTGACAACTCCCCCTCCCAAGTTACCGGAATATTCCGGCGGTTTGGATGAAACCACCAAAACGCGCAACCCCTTAGAAATCTGATTTATTGCCGTCATACATCCTTTAACCGATAAAGAAATCACGGATACAGTCTATCACCTGGTCGCACTCCTGATCGGTCAGCTCGTAGTACATGGGAAGACGCAGCAGGCAGTCGGCGTATCGGTCGCATTCGGGCAGGTCCAGACCTACGATCTGTACCTCGTCGGTCACGGTGCCGTCGAAGTTGGTGACAGCTACGGTCTCCACGTCCCGGCAGTTGTCCGGACGGAAATCCGGGTGCGTGGTATAGAAGGCACTCTTATGCAGGCTCAGATAATGGAATACGGATAGTATGTCATTATCCTTCAGATGCCTGATCAGCGCCGTGCGCTCCTTTAGTGAACGACATACCACATAGAATATGTGGGCGTTGTTGGTGGCATAGTCGGGAATGACGGGCAATGTCAGGCAACCCTTGTCTGCTAACTCCTGCAGTCCTGCATGATAGCGCAGCCACAATTCCTTGCGGCGCGTCTGTATCATGTCCAGATTCTCGATCTGAGCCCAGAGGAAAGCAGAGATCAACTCGGACGGCAGGAACGACGAGCCGGTATCCACCCAGCCATATTTATTGACCTCGCCCCTGAAGAATTCGGAACGGTTGGTGCCCTTCTCCCAGATTATCTCAGACCGGCGGATGAAGCGCGGGTCGTTGATGGTGAGAAGACCCCCTTCGCCGGCGATTATGTTCTTGGTCTCATGGAACGAGAAGCATCCCAGATGACCTATCGAACCGAGCGCACGGCCCTTGTAGTATGAATCGATGGCCTGAGCCGCATCCTCCACTACGAGAAGATTGTGACGGGCGGCTATGTCCATGATCCTGTCCATGTCGCATGCCACGCCGGCGTAATGTACCGGTACTATAACCTTAGTCTTTGGCGTTATCAGGGCTTCGATTTTGTCCGGGTCGATGTCGGGATTGTCCTTGCAGCTGTCGCAGAACACTATCCTGGCACCCTGACGCACGAAGGCCAAAACCGAGGACACGAATGTATAGCTGGGGGCTATGACCTCGTCTCCCGGCTTGATGTCGCACAGAATGGCCGCCATTTCCAGGGCGTCGGTGCAGGAGGTGGTCATCAGAGCCTTCCGGAATCCATAACGGTCCTCAAAGAATTTCTGGCATTTCCGCGTATACACTCCATTGCCCGACAGTTTGCCGGAATAAACGGCCTGACGGATGTATTCAGCCTCGTTTCCTGTAAGAAAAGGCTTGTTGAACGGTATCTTCATAATGGGTTTGAATTTTCATTGTTGTTACTCCATACGTGATAAACGTATGACCGGGAAGCTATATTAAATCCCTGGTGTTCGTAGAACCGGCATGCCGTTATATTGTCGGCCTGGGTGGTAACCTCCGCCTTGAGATGCAATTCGGAGGCGAGGTTGACGATGGTCTGAATCAAGGCACCCCCTATGCCACAGCCACGGTAATTCTCATCAGTCGCAATCAGCCCGATGGAGAGTTCGTCGTCCTTTACTTTGGCCGTGACGAATCCGACAGCCACGCCATCGACTTCGTAAGCGAACACATAGTCGGCAAACCGACGCGAAACGGAATTGTCGACCCATAAACGGAACATGCGTCGGAAATCCTCTTCCTTTATGGTCGGATCCACCTTATAACGGGAGTGGCCTCCGGCCTGGCAGCCTAACTCATAAAGTTGCCGGGAGACCTCGGTTACCTCCACTATAGGCTTGTCCACGGGTCTATATACCGGGCTGGCATTCACATAGCTGAGTTTCCGGTCTACCAGGATTGCATTGAAGTCAGAGAGCCGGAGTGGATGCGTGCTGAACACATAAATCAACTCGGCACCCTGCCGCTGAAGTCGCCTTATCTCCGCATCGACGGAACATTCCTCAGCACAGTCGGTGTCGATCCGGGCTACGTCAAAGCCAAAAAACCGGCTGTCCCAGTCCATATTGTCAATAGTTTTGATCAATGACATGAATATATGTGGAATTCTGACTATAGATACAAAATTTTTTCTTTTACTTTATATAACGTACAAAAGCGCTCCATAATTATAAAACACAAACGCCCGGCCGTAAATCGGGCCGGGCGTTCTGAATCCGCAGGAGTCCTTACCAGCCGGGAAGCTGGGCGCGGTTCAGCACCGAAGGTGCGGTGAACACCGCCTTGAGGTGCGCCGGCGTGTTGCCGAAACCGTCGGCTTCCTCGCCCTTCTTGTGCTGGTCGTATGTATACCAGAGGGTGAAATAGCTCCAGTTGGCCCCTTCCTGCAGACATTTGTCGGGATCGGGCAGATAACCTACCTCGGCCAATGCCACGGGCTTCATGTTCTTGCCCATGTTGCGTACGGCAACGTAGGCATCCTTGTGGCTCGAGTCGTCGCCGGCCTCGGGATAGAGGTCCACTCCGAGGATATCCACCACATCGTCGCCGGGATAGTCGGCGGCCATCTCCTGCTCTTTGCCGGCTGAATACTGCGCCGTCCACACCCATATCAGGTTATTCACGCCGTTCACGTTCACGATGCGGTCGTACATCAGCTTCCACAGCTGCTTGGTGTACTCACCGCCGTAACGTCCCCACCAGAACCAGGGGTTGTTGTACTCATAGCTGCCGGCAGCCTCGTGCAGCGGACGCCACAGCACCGCGATGCCGGCCGCCTCCAGCTTCTTGAACACGGCCGAAACCTTGTCAAGGTCCGCGAGTATGAATTCATGCTGCCACGTGCCTTCCTTCAGAGCCTCGCGGATGTCGAATTCGGTGGGTCCCTCCACATTATCGCCGGGTACGCGCGCACCGTAGCGGTTGTAGTCCTTCTTGTCGTAGGCGTCCTTGTCGGTGGGTACGCGCCAGTGCCACATGTAGCCCACCAGACCGTGGGCGTTCCACTGGGTCTGCGCCGGCGTAATGTCGTTGTAGTCAATCCAGTTCTGGCCCGACTCGGGGAGATGGATGAAGTCGTAGCACGTCATGCCCGGGTAAACGCCGGTAATCTTGTAGATCCAGTCGGAGAAGTCGTTGTTGTTGTTCACGTTGGCCATGGCACCGGACACGATTTTCTTGCCGATGTTCTGCACCAGGAACGCGTACACGTCTTTGGCAGCCTTGGTAGCATTGGGATTGACCAGTGCCATGTCGTCGACAGGAATGTTGCCGCCTTCGGTACGGAACTTGACAGTCACCTCGTCGCAGAACTTCTCGGCGGCGATTGTCGCCACGCAACGGCGCGGCACGACGAATGTATAGTCAGCGCCTTCGCTGAGTGCGACGGTAGCCTTCAGTATCTTGTTGTCCTCGAGGACAGTGGGCACCTCAACGCCGTTAAGAGTGGCCTTGACGGTCTGGTTCAACGCGACAGGCTCCGAATACTCTACGGTAATCTCCTTCAGGTCGGCGCTGACAGTTGCGCCATCGGCCACAGACGTGGCCACGACGGAGGCCGGAGGCAGAGTGTTTGGCTCGTCCTTGACGTTATCGTCGTCGCAGGAGGTCAGCGTGCCGAACGACAACAGTGCGACGAGAGCCGGCATATATTTCTTTATGTTTGGGATCATGTTTTGAAAAAATAATTTATTCAAGGGTTACTTTGGTCATCTTATATCCGGTACCGGTTATCACGAGGCCACCGTTGGCCACCAGGTCGTCAATGACAGCCTTTGAGAGCACATATTCGGCTACGCCTCCCGCGGGAGTATCAACCTGACCGATTCCGGGCAACGCAGCCCAGTCCTGTCCATGGCGTACATCGACACACCACCATTCGCCGTCAGCGACGAGGGGCGTGCAGTAGATACGCAGTCTGGTGCCGGGCTTGACCGAGCTCCAGTCATATCCGCCCCAGGCCATATCCTGGTTGCCACCCCATCCGGTGTTGTCCCAATCACCGGTCCAGATCACCGTCTCGTTCGAAGCGTTGGGGTTGATTACGTCGTAAGTATAGCTGATCTCGCCGTTGCTTGAAATCAGAGTGACGGTGGTGTTCTTGGCGGCGTCAGCAGGCAGGTTTATGTAAAGGGTCTCCCCTGTCACGATGAACTGAACGTTCTGACCGTTGACCTTGACGGCCGTCAGCTTGTCGCCGTTCTTGATCTCGGCTTCCATTAACTGGCCGGCGTGCAGTTCTTCAGACTTCACGACGGTGATGTAGGCGCATTCGGGCAGCTTCACCTCAAGTTTCTGCGTGGTGACCTTCTCGTCATTCTTCATCACGAGGGTAATGGCACCCGAAGCAGCTGTGGGAGGAACGGTCACGGTTATCTTGTCGGCCGTAGCGTTCTTGGGTTCAAGCTTGGCGCCGCCTTCAAACACAATCTCCTTGACCAGGTCGAGGTTGCGGCCGTGAATTTCCAAAGCAGCGGCAGCCGCTACGGGATTCGGATTGAATGCCGTAACCTCAGGCTTGGCGGTAGCGGCCGCCACAGTCACGGTCTTGCCGCTCTTTAGATTCAGAACGATGTCGCCGCTCTGAGCCATCTCGGGCCACTTGGTAGTAATCTTCGTGGCAGTAATCTCGGGAGTAACGGCAGCTTCGACGCCGGGGAATACCATAGTCGTCACCTGATCCATGTTGACGCCACGAACCGAGAACGCGTCGCCTGCGCGCAGATCCTTGGCCGGCTCAGCCACAAGCCCGGTGGGAACCACCACACCGATGTTGGCCACAGCCACCTTCACACCCGAAGCGGGCACTGCGCAGATGGCACCGTCGCTGATGTCGCCGGGCAAGGTGAACCTGATCTTGCCGTCGGCATACTCGAAGTCAATCTCCTTGTTGGCGGGAGTCACTACCTTGCGAACCAGGTCGAGGTCGGTGCCCTCGATGGTGATGACGTCACCACCTTTGGCATCGGTGAGGTCCAAAGGCTTCACTACGGCGGGAAGAACAATCTCCACTTCCTGCTCGCTCTCGATGACGTTAGGCATAGCCTTGCCGTCGGAGATGGAGATTACGCCGCTGATGGCCTCCTCCGGAACGGTCAGCACAATCTCGTGACGCTCGTGCTTCTTGAAGTCGGCACCCTTCACTATGACGCTGTCGTTGAGGAACGAGAACCAAACCTCGTTGATAAGGTTAAGGTATTCACCTTTGATGGTGAGGTCGTTGCCGGGCTTTACGGGCGAAGGAACAATCTCCTCGATGCCGATGGGCTCGGTGTATGTAAGCATGGTCTTGGTCACTATTTCGCCGTCGGGGTATGTCAGCGTCAGCTGACCCGGCTCAGCCTCCTGGGGGACCTTGATGCGGATCTCCTGCGGGTTGATCTGCTCTATGTCGGTGATAGGCTCGCAACCCGGTATCTGAATCTTGGTGATCTGATCCATGCCGGTGCCGAGGAAGCGGAGCTGACCGCCGCGCGCCACAGGCGAAGGACCGAACACATTCAGGTTGACGCAGCCCTTATACTGATTGGTGTCGAAATTGTTGTCGTCGCTGCAGGAAGTCAGCACGGCGGAGCCGCCCGCTGCCAGTCCCATCATCAGCCAGACTAAAAATTTACCTGATTTTTTCATTTTCAATGTTATCTTTTTGGTCGTTGCGCTTCCTGCGGTCGTTACACCGCAGGAGGCGTACCAATGACTGATGTTACTTCTTCACGACGCGGATGTTGTCGATTCGGAGGATTGGCGTGCAGTCCACGCCGGTCCATACGGCGTTGGCGCCGTCGGTGGTGTCCACCCACAGGAAAATCTGCAGGTTGGCGAAGTCGCTCACCTCGGAGGGTACAGACTTGGCGGCCTTGGCGTCGGCACCGTAGGTCAGCTCGCTGAGCGGATACACCACGGTGACCCACTTACCTTTGGTTGTGTAAGGCGTAGCCTCGGTCCAGGGCTTCCAGAGACCGCGTCCCCAGCCGGCCACCTGCTTTAGGTAGTCGTTGTTCGCACCGGCCACCTTGTTGCCGAACACATCGGTGCCGGCATTACCCATCGACACCTTGTCCGTACCGGAGAAGATGATCTGCATGGGGTTTGCCTGCCATGCGCCGTTTTCGGGCACGAAAAGTTCGAACTTGAGCACCTTGTTGTTGAAGTCGCTGAAATCGGCGATGTCGAACAGACGTGCACCCTCACGCTCGGGATAATCTGTGGGCGTGTTCCAGCTGCCCGCCCAGTACTCGAAGCTGAACTTGCCGTCGTCCCAGCCGCCGGCCGCCAATGTGGTGGAGCCGTCGCCGAGCTGAACGTAGTTGCCCGAGATACCGTCTTCGTTCTGTATGGGCTGGTTGTGCCAGCCGTGGTTTGTCAGTCCGGTCTGGCCGTCGAAGTCGAACAGCATTCCGTTGGTGTCCATATAGTTGAACCCGGACTCGCCCTCGCCGTAGATCGAGCTGATCACTATGGGGCCCTCATGAGTACCCTCGGGCACCTCGACTACAAGCTGCTCCTGGGCTATGCTCTTGATCTTGGCCTCAATGTCGCCGGGGAAGACGACCTTCAGGGGCACGTTGGGGTCGTTGGCGAAGTAAGCGCCGTTGATCACCATCTCCTCGCCCGCGCGGGCATATTCGCAGCTCACGTCGTCGATACGCGGTGCCGGCACGAATACGTTGAACTCATAGTCAACCGTAGTGCCCTTGCTGGTGATGAACCGTGCGATATTGGTAACCTCGCCGGGGAGGTTGTTGGGGATGTCCACGATGATGGTATGGCTCGTCACCATATTGGGATTGAGCTTCGCCTTCTGGTCGTTGAACCATACCTGCTGCACATCGCCCATGTTGTCGCCCACGAAGCATACGCGGGCTCCAAGGGAGGCGCTGACCAGGAGAGAGTCGCTTTTGTCGATGTCACAGCTGCGGGCATACTTGATGACGGGGGTCTTGCCCTTGTCGTGTTCGGCGTCCGTCTGCTCGCACGAGCTCAGAGCGCCGCCCAGCACCAAGGCCCCGATTGACAGCATTCCTATCTTTATTATCTTGTTCATGTTCTTAATCAATTTAGGGGTTAGTGCTTGTTATTCAGCATAGTAGTCCACGGGGTCGAGACCCATCATGGGTGACGAGCTGGTCACGGCTGCAGGCACGGGAGCCTGGAACGCGCTTGCGGTGATCATGATGGGATTGTACATTGCGCCATCGTCGGTGCTGCTCACCATCTTGTAGTTGGCGGGATCGTTCTCCTGGGTCTTGTCGAGGTTGCCGTTGGGAATGTACATCGCGCAACGGTTTATGCCGGTGCCGAAGCCGTTGTTAAGCCACTCCAGAGCCTTGGCATCTCCCACGCGGTAACGGTAGCGCTGGGTATCGAACCATGTCTGGCTCTCGAAGGCCAGCTCGCGGCGACGCTCTTTCAGCAGCTCCTCGTAAGTCACGCTGTTTGCCTCGGGCACGCCGGCACGCTGACGCACCATGTTGTAATACTTCATGGCCGTGGCGTCCGAAGTCCGGTCGGCCGCGCCCATCACTGCCTCCACGTATGTCAGATATACATCGGCCAGACGCATCAGGTAGATGTTGTTGGCGGCATCCTGGTTGATACCCACCATACCGTCGCAGTCGGCGCCCTTGCCGATCAGGTATTTCTTGATGTGGGCGTTCATCTCTATGCGGCCCTCGATTTCTTCGCCGGCAGCATCGCGGTTGATCAGCTTATAGGTGTAACCACCCTGAGCCGTAGCCAGCTTGGGATAGAAGTCGCCCTGGGTCATATACACCCACTTGCGGCGCTTATCGCCTTCCTCATACATTTTCTGTAGCGAGATTGTGGGGCCTTTGCCGCCACCCCACTGCTGGTCGGCTATGAGCGCGCTGCGGCTCCACGCCACGTTGCGCGCATTGCCGAAGGAGTAACCCTGCACGGCGCACTGTATGGCCAGGATGGACTCCGGACCGTTGTTGGCCGGAACGTCAAACAGCGTGGAATAGTCTATCTCGGTCAGAGCCTGAGTGTTGGTGATTACATCCAGAGCGTCGGCGGCTGCCTTCTTGTAGAGGGCGTCGCGATCCAGGCCGAGGTCGGAGTGCTGAGCCATTGTCACCGCTAACTTGGCGCGCAGAGCGCGGGCCTTGCGCTTGGTCAGACGGTATGCGTCGGTGTCTGTCTCGGGGAGGTTGTCAACCGCGAAGTCCAGGTCCTCCATTGCGAAACGGTAAACGCTGGCCTGGGTGTTACGGGGCTTCTCGAAGTTGCCGGCGCCTATGTCGGCCGAGTTATTCTCCACGATGGGCACGTCGCGCCATACCTCGGTCAGCATATAGTACGCGTATCCACGGATGCCGCGAGCTTCGGCCACGGCGTGGGTGATGTCGGCTTCGGTGATGGAGCCGCTGCATACCGGCGGAATGTCGTTGATGATGGAGTTGCAGAACAGGATCACGTTGTACAGACCCTTCCAGCCCTCGTTGATATAGGGATTGGTGGGAGTGTATGTACCGAAGTACCACTGGCCTTCCTGGTCGTAGGTGTAGTACAGGTCGCCGTTTATCATGTCCATCTTCCACTGGAAGTTCATGTGGAAGTTTGACCACGTCTTGGACGCATAGAGCGTCATGGTGGTGGAGCGCAGATTCTCGGGAGTAGTGTAGAACGTCTCCAGCACGGGCTTGTCGGCGGGGTTTACGGTCAGGAAGTCGTCGCACGACGTCATGAATCCGCCCAGGGCAAGCGCGGCCACACCGCTCAATATTATATTCTTCATTTGTGTTGTGCTCTTTAGATTAGAATGTTAAATTCACACCTACGGTGTAGGTTCGCGGTGTAGGATAGCGACCACGGTCGATATTCTGCAGCAGCGAGCTCTGGTTGAAGGCACCGATTTCAGGATCGTAACCCTTGTATTTGGTGAAAGTATATACGTTCTGGCAGTTGAAGTAAACGCGGGCCTGCTTGATGAATGCCTTGTGCAGCCATTTGTTCGGCAGGTTCCATGCCAGCGAGATGTTCTGTATGCGCAGATACGTTCCGTCTTCTATCCAGCGGTCGGACATACGGTTGTTGCCGTTCACATCCAGGTTGGAGAAACGGGGCACACCGTTGTGACCCTCCTTAAGACGTACGTTGCTGATGGTCTCGGCTGCGTTGGGGTCGATCAGCTCGGTCTGAGCGCGGTTCAGCACGCGTGTGCTCTGGTTGTCCCAGATGGAGTTGAGTCCCTCGGTGCGGAAGCGCGACCAGTTGAGGATGTCGCCGCCGAACTGGCCCTGCAGGCCGATGTTAAGCTCGAAGTCCTTCCAGGTGAAGGTATTGGTCCATCCGTATGTCAACAGCGGATTGGGGTCGCCGATAACCTTCTGGTCCTTGTCGTCGATGACGCCGTCGCCGTTCCGGTCCTTGAACTTGATGTCGCCTACCCATGCGCCGGACACCTTGTCAATCTTGTTGGCGTAGGGCACGTTGCCGCCGGTCTGGGTGGCGTGGGCGATGATGTCGGCCTCGTCGCGGAACAGTCCTTCGGTCTCATAGCCGTAGAACACACCCATGGGCTGTCCTACCTTGAACATGGTACAGGTCTGGAACGCGGCGTACCAGTCGACGTTGCCGTAGATGACCTGGCTGTCGTCGTTGAGAGCCACAATCTTGTTCTTGTTGTGCGACAGCGTGATGCCTGAGAACCAGCGGAAGTTCTTGGTGATGACGGGGCGTGCGTTGAACTGTACGTCCACACCCACGTTGCGGGTCTGTCCCACGTTGGCGTATGGAGGAGCTATGGAGCCCCAGCTGTCGTCTACGGAGGGACCCATGTAGCTGGGCACGAACACCTGCATCAGCAGGTCCTTGGTCTGCTTGCGGTAGACATCCACGGTCAGCTCGATGCGGTTGTCGAGTGCCGCGAAATCAAGACCGACGTTATACTGTTCGGATGCCTCCCACTTCAGGTCGGGGTTCGAGAGGTTCTGAGGATAATATGCGGTTCCGTTGGGTGTCAGCATCGTCGCAAGCGCCGAACCGTAACGATAGGTTGCGATGTTGGAGTTACCCACCTGACCGTAACCGAGACGCAGCTTCAGGTTGTTGAGCCAGTAGGCCTTCTCCATGAACTTCTCGTTGCTGATGCGCCATGCCAGCGCCACCGAGGGGAACGTACCCCACTTCTTGTTGGCACCAAACTTGGAGGATCCGTCGCGACGTACCGTGACAGTAGCTAAGTAACGCTGGTCGAAGGCATAATTTGCACGCGCGAACACGGATGCCGTGGTCTGCGCGTCCTTCCATCCCTGGTTGCTTACAAACTCGCCGTCCTCGCCCATCACGAAGATGTCGTCGGTCAGGAAGTTCTTCTTGATGATCGACGTACCGTTCCACGCCGCGCGCGAAACCTCGAAGCCGACCATGGCGGTTATGTCGTGTACGTCCTTGACGGTCTGGTGATAGGTCAGATAGTCCTTCTGCATCCAGTAGAAGTTGTGGTCCTCACGCTGCATCATCTGGTTGATGTTGTTTTCCACGACACCGAACTTATAACGAGGAATGTAGGACTTGTTCTGGTTCTGGGATGCGTCGAAGGCGAACTCCGCGCGGAAGTTGAAATACTTCAGGAAATCCACGCTGCCGTAGAAGTTACCCATCACCTGCTGGCGAAGCAGCTTGTTGTTGGTCTCCAGAGCCAGTGCCACGGGGTTCCATGTGGAAGCGCCGTTCACGGTGTTGGGACCTGCCCAGTTGCCGTCGAAGTCACGCACGGGCACGGAGGGCATCATGGTCATGGCCTGCATGATGACGCCGTCCGAGCCGTCCTGACGGGTGATGGTCTCGTCGGTGCGCGTGTAAGCTAACGAACCGCCGAAGCGCAGCCAGTCCGTAACCTTCTGGTCGATGTTGAAACGGGTGTTGAAGCGGTTGAAGTCAGATCCGATGATGATACCCTGCTGGTCCATCCAGCCGGCCGAAAGGGCGTACTGTGTCTTGTCGTTGCCACCGTCCATTCCGAACTGATAGCTCTGCATGAACGCGGTGCGGTAGATCTCATCCTGCCAGTCCGTTCCGCGGCCCAGCAGCGAGATGTCGCTGTAAGTGTCATCGTAGTTCGTGCCGCTGAGCACGCCCTCGCTAAGAAGCTGGTTCTGATATGTGGCGTATTCGCGGAGGTTCATCATGTCAAGCTTCTTGGCAACCTGCTGCCAGGCCACGTAAGCGTCGAGGTGTATATTGGTGCGTCCGGCCGATCCGCGGCGTGTAGTCACGATCACGACACCGTTGGCACCTGCCGCACCATATATGGCGCAGGCCGAGGCATCCTTAAGGACGTCGATGCTGACGATATCGCTCGGGGCGATGGCTGCCAACGGGTTGACGGTAGTCTGTCCGTTAGATCCGCCCATCCAGTCGAAACCCTGGATGGAGTTGGAAGTGCTCATGGGCACACCGTCTATGATATAAAGGGGCTCGTTGGAGGAGTTGAGCGAACTTGCACCACGGATACGGATTGAAGTCGCTCCGCCGGGGGCACCGGAGTTGGATGTTACCTGCACACCGGCCATCTTGCCCTGCAGCATCTGGTCGGCGTTGGTCACTACGGTCTGACGCATCTGGTCCTCGGACAGCGAAGCCACCGAACCGGTCACGTCCGAACGCTTCTGCGTACCGTAACCCACTACCACTACCTCGCTCAGTGTGGCGGCGTCCTCCTTAAGACGGATGGTCACGTCGGTCTGCCCTTTCAGGTCGTAGGTCTGTGTGGTCATGCCCACATACGACACTACAAGCTGAGACTTGTTGCTCTTTACATTGACTTTGAACTTACCGTCGATGTCTGTAGCCGTCCCGTTACCGGGCACGCCTTTCTCCATCACGGTGGCGCCTATCACCGGCTCGCCGGTGTCGTCGATGACCGTTCCCTGCACCGCTACCTGCGCCATTGCCGCACTTGTGGTGCCACAGAGAACCAACGCCACCAACGCGTGTGTCACACGTTTGAAAATCGTTCTCATTAGGTGATTTAGTTTATTATTGTATTATGTTTCCAGTTCTGTAGTTGTTGCATATTTACGTTCGTTTCTATCGTCGAAGCGGTCTGGGGCACTTCATTCGGCCGTAAATATTCTGCGGTCGTGAGTTTTTCATCCGGCTAATGACGCCTTATGAGTTTTTCACGGTTGCAAAGTTACATACTGCCGTCCGTAATTTATAATACTATTTTGACATTTATTGTTTAACTTAATTTAAATTGGATTTTACTGCTGCAATCCGGCCTGTCATGCGTCTTCGCTGTATTTTATCTATAATTATTATTCTGTTATTTATAATGCGGGATCGACAATTGTTGATGCAGAGTCACGGATTCGTTAATTTCTATCGCTATTTTCTATCGTTAATGTTATTATTTTTGTAATTTTGCTATCATTCCGGCTTGTATTTGTGTCTTTTTGTCAATCTGAGATGGTGGTTTTTACTCATTATTGTGTGCATTTCGTTTCATTTTGCTGCAAATATAATATAAAAATGGCGACCCGCATATAGGCCGCCACCTTATTTATACTATTTTAGCAGAAATTAAGGACCTTAAAGGATTCCACCCGTGAACTTGCCTAAGCGTTTCATGGCGAACGAGAAGCAGATACGGTATATGCCGTAAGTCAGCAGCGAGATGCCCAGCCATACCCATTCGATGTAGAGGCTTTCCACGGGATTCACCAGGAATATCATCGAGAAACCGATGGTACAGAACAGCATCACGATCATCCATACCACCCACCATGGATTATACTTGATCATCATGCAACTCTCCACCACGCCGTCGATGGCCACGACCAGAATCCATATTCCTATTATATACATGAATGTGATGACCAACTCCGGTATCGGTATGCAGAACATCCAGATGCCGCACAAAAGTTCAAGGATTCCAAGGAACAGGCTCCATCCCCATTGCGAATAGAGACCGCTCACCGAGAACGCGAATGTGAAGTTCAGCACGCCGGCCGCACACATACATGCCGCGAACACATACGCCAGAATCGGCAGCGACTGCGAGGGATCGCACAGACACCAGATTCCGAAACCTATCGCCAATAAACCCGTGAACATGGGTATCCACCAATAGCGGCTCACGAGACCCTTTTCTGTAATTCTTGCCATAATGATATGATTTTTATAGTATTTAGTATTCTGCTGTTTTAACAATCGGTAACAAATATAAGTTCGGACAAATAATTATGGACTAATCCCATAATTCCCACTACTCTCTTCAAAACTTATGGCACGGAATTTGTGTTATAAAATTAGATTTGAAATTAGTTAAATTTAGTAAATCCAAATCAGTACTATAAACACATCATTGATCATTAATCTCTCACTATATGAATTTCAACAATTTTACGATTAAGTCGCAGGAAGTGGTTCAGAAGGCGATAGATTACGCCAAGGCGTCGGGCCAGCAGATGATTGAGCCGGAACATATACTGAAGGCCATCATTTCGGAGTCGGAGCCTATCGTGAACTTTATCTTCCAGAAGACGGGTGCCTCCCTGGCATCGGTCAAGAGCGCTCTGGACACCGCGATAGCCGCTTTGCCAAAAGTGTCAGGCGGTGACGTGGCTTTGTCACGTGAGTCAAACGAGGCTTTGCAGAAAGCCGTGGATTATTCGAAGAAGAACGGTGACGAGTACGTGTCGGTGGAGGCCATGCTGATGGGCATACTCCAGACGCGCTGCAAGGCATCGCAGATACTTAAGGACGCCGGTCTGACCGAAAAGGAACTGCAGGCCGCCATCCAGGAATTGCGCAAGGGCAACAAGGTGAAGGACCAGAGCGCCGAGGAGACATACCAGGCCCTGAGCAAATATGCCATCAACCTGAACGACCGTGCGCGCAACGGTAAGCTCGACCCGGTCATAGGCCGCGACGAGGAGATACGCCGCGTGCTTCAGATCCTGTCACGACGCACCAAGAACAACCCCATGCTGGTCGGCGAGCCGGGTACCGGCAAGACGGCAATCGCCGAGGGTCTGGCAATGCGTATAGTGCGCGGCGACGTTCCGGAGAACCTGAAGTCGAAACAAATCTATTCACTCGACATGGGTGCCCTCGTTGCAGGTGCCAAATATAAAGGTGAATTCGAGGAGCGACTTAAAGCCATCGTGAACGAGGTGTCGGGTTCGGACGGTGAGATAATCCTGTTCATCGACGAGATCCACACCTTGGTGGGTGCCGGCAAGGGCGAGGGTGCCATGGACGCAGCGAACATCCTGAAACCGGCCCTGGCCCGCGGCGAGCTCCGTTCCATCGGAGCTACCACCCTGGACGAGTACCAGAAATATTTCGAGAAAGACAAGGCTCTGGAGCGCCGTTTCCAGAAGGTGATGGTGGACGAGCCGGACGAGCTGTCGGCCATCTCGATTCTGCGCGGTCTGAAGGAGCGTTACGAGAACCACCACAAGGTTCGCATCAAGGACGAGGCCATCATAGCTGCCGTACAGCTGTCGATGCGCTATATCACCGACCGTTTCCTGCCGGACAAGGCCATTGACCTGATAGACGAGGCGGCATCCAAACTGCGTCTGGAAATGGACTCCCAGCCGCAGGCACTGGACGAGGCATCGCGCAAGATAAAGCAGCTTGAGATTGAGCGCGAGGCTATCAAGCGCGAGGGCGACGACTACAAGCTGAAGGAGATAGACGAAGACCTGGCAAACCTGCGCGACACCGAGAAATCGCTGCGCGCCAAATGGCAGGCCGAGAAGAACGAGATCAACAAGATACAGCAGAACAAGATTGACATCGAGCAGCTGAACTACGAGGCCGAGAAGGCGGAACGCGAGGGCGACTATGCCAAGGTGGCCGAGATCCGTTACAGCCGCATCAAGCAGAAACAGGACGAGAACGCCGCCATTCAGGCACGGCTGAAGGAACTGCAGGGCGAAGGCGCCATGATCAAGGAGGAAGTGGACGCCGAGGACATCGCCGAGGTAGTAAGCCGCTGGACAGGCATTCCCGTCAAGAAGATGGCGCAGAGCGAGAAAGAGAAGCTGCTGCACTTAGAGGAGGAACTGCACAAACGTGTGGTAGGTCAGGAGGACGCCATACGCGCCGTGTCGGACGCCGTACGCCGCAGCCGTGCCGGTCTGAACGACCCCAGACGCCCCATCGGCTCGTTCATATTCCTCGGCACTACCGGTGTAGGAAAGACCGAACTTGCCAAGGCGTTGGCTGAATACCTGTTCGATGACGAGGACATGATGACCCGTATCGATATGTCGGAGTATATGGAGAAGCACTCAGTGAGCCGACTGGTCGGAGCGCCTCCGGGATACGTGGGTTACGAGGAGGGAGGCCAGCTTACCGAAGCTGTTCGACGCAAACCCTACTCCGTGGTGCTGTTCGACGAAATCGAGAAGGCCAATCCCGATGTGTTCAACATCCTGTTGCAGGTATTGGACGACGGCCGTCTGACCGACAACAAGGGACGCTTCATCAACTTCAAGAATACCATCATCATCATGACGTCCAACATGGGTTCGGACATAATACGTCAGAACTTCGAGGGCTTCAACGACAAGAAGGAGGACGAGAAGCAAGACATCATATCGCGCACCAAGCAGGATGTGATGGACCGTCTGAAACAGATAATCCGTCCGGAGTTCCTGAACCGTATCGACGAGACGGTGATGTTCACCCCTCTGAGCAAGAAGGAAATCTTAGAGATTGTGGAATTGCAGGTGCGCAGCGTGAAGAAGATGCTTCAGACCAACGGCATAACCCTGGAGGTTACGCCTGCGGCGCTCGACCTGCTGGCCGAGGACGGCTACGATCCCGAGTTCGGCGCGCGTCCCGTGAAGAGGACTATCCAGCGCCTGGTGCTGAACCAGCTGTCGAAAGACATCCTGGCGCAGAAGGTAGACCGCGAGCACCCCATCACTATCGACGTCCGCGACGGCGAGCTGGTGTTCGTGAACAAGTAGCCTGAGAGTTAAGGACTTTAAGGACTTTAAGGACCTTAAGGACTCTAATGTCCTTAAGGTCTTTAAGGTCTTTAAGGTCTTTAAGGTCTTTAGCAGTTATTGCCCGTCAGTTGTGGATGTCGCCGGAGCCTTGAATTATCTTCGAGACCTTGGTGGCCTTAAGGCCGCGGGCGTTGATGCAGCCGGAGCCCTGGCACATCAGGCTGGCGTTGGTGCACGAACCCGCCAAGGTTATGTCGCCCGAGCCCATCACCACAGCCCGCAACGTCGTGGTATTTACGAGATTGATGTTCAGATCGCCCGAACCCATCACATTAGCTTCGACTGATCGGGAATTCATCTTTCGTACCTGGATATCGCCTGAACCACCGACATTCATCTTACCCGATGACGAGGCTTCTGCACTGCCGACAACCAGATCGCCGGATCCGAAAACACCTAACGTCACGACAGATGCCTTGACGGAACCGGCAGTTATATCTCCTGAGCCAAATAACATCAATGACAGGTTTGTGCCTGTAAACTTATCTACCTCGGCATCGCCCGAGCCATACAGCATGATGCTTTCTACCTTATTGCCGTATACCTTGATCTTGGCCGGCTCCTTTTCATAACTTTTCTCGCTGGCATGAATCATCAGATTGTCGCCCGACGACATGAGCATGATGCTTTCGCGCGCCTGCTTCGACCCTATGATTTCCACTCGAGGCGAGCCGGGGAGATATTCCAGGTCTGACGAGGTATAGTTCATCACCTTGGTAAATTCTTCGCCACGGAAACGCGTAAGGGTGCCGGCAGGCTCCTTTGCTCCCGCTATGGCCGCACACATGGCGACGGTTATTATCGATATTATGGTTCTTTTCATCGTTATTCGCTCTTATTCTTATTCATCTTCATCTGTTTCATCATAATCCTCGTATTTCGACTTGGTTCTTACGAGGCCTTTATTCCAGTTTATCACCGACACCTCCGCGACATTAGGCGCATCAGAGTTCCAGATCACCATCTGCGTTATCTTGTTGCCGTCGTCGGTAAATTTTTCGTATACCGCATACTCCTGAACGCCCTGACGGGTGCGCATCATTACTTCTACGCTCGGATTATCCTTCAGATACTGCTTAAGTATCTTCTTAGCCATCGCCACACTCTTTTCCGAATAGCACTGATAGGAATAGAACGACGAGAATCCCTTGTCCAGACGTATGGAATGCTGTCCCGATGAACTGGCCCATAACTTCTTGTTGTGCGCGAAACGTCCCGAAACGTATGTGCTTTCGACATTGTCCACTCCGGCCAGTTCGGCAAAGATGTCCTGCGCCGACACATTACCGTATAGTAATGTCATCATTGCTGCCGCAAGCATGACACGCATACCGTATTTTATTGATTTATGCTTCATTATATTTATATTGCTTTAAGTGTTTTTATAGGTCATAAATGTCGTTCACTTCCATTTCGTAACGCGCTCTGACATCGCTGATTCTGAAGTTTTCCTCTGTCATCCCGCTTTCAAGCCTGACGAATACGGTGCTCAGAATGGCATCGGCCTCGCGTTCGTCGGTTACGACATGGTAATTGGCTGCCACCAGGCGTTCTTCCTCCTCCTCTGAAAGATACAGATCGTCGTCGCTGTCTGTCTCTACCGGCTTACACTTCACGGCATGGCGCGAGGCTTTCTTTTGAGCCGAAGCCAACTTCCGCGATTCCTTTTCAACCGCAGGAGCGACCGCCCGAGGCAGTTCCGGCGTCATAAACAGCATTGTGTCGGTCGAGGCTCGTCTGGCATCCGGCGTTTCGCTTACAGCCATTCCTGCCTTATCTCCGATCATAGCCTTATCGCTTGACTTCAGGAAAGGTATCGTCAATATCACAGCCATACATGCTGCGGCGGCACAGGCTGTCATAGCGCGTCTGCGCCAGCCGAAGCCCTTGCGTCGCTCTACCCTTTCTCCGGCCATTTCCGCCTCAAGGGCTGCGGTTATGCGTTCGGATACCTCAACAGGCATTTCGGCATAATCCTCCCCCGCCTCAGCCATGGCACGGAACATCTCACGCTCCATCTCCAGGTCTGCGGGCAGCTCCCTGTCTGTGGCGAAGAAATCCGCAAGCCGCTGCTGCTCGGCGGGAGTCGTATTACCGTCGTACCATCGGTTCAGTATTTCGCGTATGTCGTTGTATTCGTTCATAGTCATGAGGAAAGATTGTTATCATTCATCAGTTCCCGGAGCCTTCGTCGTCCGCGCGACAGTAACTGCCTCACATTCGCTTCCGTCATTCCGGTGGCTTCGGCTATCTCCGCGTTGTCAAGGCCTCCGAAGCTGCTCAGCCTTACAACCTTGCTTTGTCCCGCAGGCAGGGAATCGATCAGGACCTCAATCCTGTGCCGTGTGTCGCGGTATTCGGTCGATGCCCTTTCTTCCGGAGCCTTGAATTCGGCTACCTCATCGAGCGTTACCTCCGGTTTCCGTCGCCGCATCATCGTGATGCACTCCCTGCGCAGGGTTGAAAGGGAATACATCCTCAACGCGCCGTCATCGTCCGGAATATCGACACGATGCCGCCACAGTTTGATCTGTGTTTCCTGCACAACATCGGCGGCATCGTCGGGCGGCAAACCCATCTTCAGCGCCAAACCATACATCAATCGCTGAAGCGGCAGTACCCGTTGTCGAAATTCCTTCTCGGTCATCATTATAATGACGAGTGATAAGGTTACTTTCCAGCGCCCTGGCTGGCGCCCTGCCCACCGTCATTGGATTCTTTCTCTATGTTGGCTGCCGTCTTCTTCACGCTTGCCTTCAGACCGCCGAACTTGTACGAAATGTTAAGTCCCACGTTCCACTGGCTGTAACGGTTGTGACTGGTGAACCGTACAGTTTCGTCCGACTGAGTATAACCGTTGGTGCGGTGCGTCGGGAGGAAATTTCCGGCATTCACACTGATATTCAGGGCGTCGTCTTTCAGGAAGGCACGACTTGCGCCTATGCCGTAATAATATCCGTTCTGACTGCCTCTGCTCTGCAGGTCTATCCAGGGCGTATAGAAACCGCCGTATGCGCTGAGACGCACTTTGCACGGCAACTTATAATTGATATTTGTGTTGCCGTAAAACTGCCATCCGCATCTTTTAGCCTTGAGCATATCGGAATTGGCCATCATGTGCGTGTAGGAGGTAGAGACATAGACCGACCAGCGCAGGTCAGGTATTATATTCCAGTCGCCGTTAAGGTCAAGACTTACCGTATGGGATTTGCCTATATTGGCGTAAGTGCTGTTCATGACGTTGTCTTTCATGAAGATAATGTCATTGACCATATTGTCCACATATCGGTAATTGATCTTCGCACCGCCGGTTATCTTACTGCCGTCGTAATTGGAATAAGCCAGCGACACGTTATGTCCCTTCTCACTCTTCAGGTCAGGATTACCGTACGAAATCTGGCCGGGAGTCATCACGTTGACGTATGGATTGAGTCTCCACAGACTTGGACGCGAGATACGCATCTGGTAAGCGGCGCGCAGGCTTGATCCCTGCGTGATGTTATAGCTTACGGCGGCATTCGGCACCACGTCGTTGAGGCGTGTGGTGAAATCGGGATACTCCCCTATCTTGTACTTCAGGCCCATGCGTGTATGCTCGTAACGCAATCCGGTCTTGAGATTCCATTTGTCGAAAGTGCCGGACCATGAAGCGTAAGCAGCGTATATATCCTTGAACTGACTTAGCTTCACGCGCAAGGACTCGTTCATGACGGCATCGTCGGGACCCGTACCGAAATAAGGCCTGGTATCGGCGTCAGTAGGATTGAGATTCATCTTGGCACCGGCCTCGATCAGATTATGTTTGTTCAGCCTGTTGGAATAATCAATCTGGAACACATGCGTGCCGTAATTGTTGAGTTCGTTGCTGCGCGACCATGGCGCTTCCGTGATCTCGCCTTCGATGGCTTCGGTAACATAATCGTTAAAGTGATTGTTATGACCTAAGTCATATTCGTACGAGGCCACGAGCGTGTGGTCCTCGCGTCCGAAAGTATGCTGATAGGAAGCCGAGAAACCGAATCCGTTGTAACGTCCGCGGTTCCGGCCGTTGCGGTTCATATTCCAAAGCACCGACATGTCGTTACCGAACATGGTGCGATTCTCCCGGCTGTCGTTTCCCCAGCTGTTGAAGCTGTAATATCCGGACAATGTAAACAGATTGAGCGAATCCGGTTCCCAGGACATATTGAAGTTGGCTCCCACATAGTCCCAGCCGCTCTTATATCTTGAATGGGTGCGCATCAGATGGTTGGGTCCTCCGGTCAGGTCCTCCTGCTCACGATCGCTGGTGCTCCAGCGTGGCCAGATGTTGCCGTTGTTATAGTTTACCGTAGCGTCCAGCATCACTTTGTTGGCCTTGAACCTTGAGTTGACGTATCCGCCCGCCTGCCATGCGTTCACCCAACCTGACAGCTGAGTCATGAAACCGCTCAGATTCTGCTTCCGGTCCGTGACAATGTTCAGGATTCCTCCCACGCCCTCGGCCTCGTACTTGGCTCCCGGCTCGGATATAACCTCTATCTTTTTGATCGACGACGCCGGTATGGATTTCAGCACGGTCTTAAGGTCGCCTTTCAGCATCGGGTCCTCGCGGTTGTTCATCAGTATCTTGAAGCTGGACTGCCCGTTGACCTTTACGTTGTCCTCGGCGTCCACCGTTACACCCGGCACTTTGCGCAGAATCTCGAGTATGTTGGAGCTGCCGGCTTCAGGATCCTCGGTCACGTTGTAGGTTAGTTTCGCGCCGTCGCTCTCCACCAATTTCTTCTGCTGCACTATCACGAAATCCTCAAGATCCGTATAGCCGGCCGCACCGACGGTGTCGGTTTCCGCCGTCGGTGCAGCCGTCATGGTGGTGTCGGCAGTCTCAACGACTGCCGATGCCGCATATATAGTATTTAGGTATGAAATCAGGGTCAGTGCCGTAACGGCAATTGTCTTTAAGTTCATTGTGGAATCAGTATTAATTACAATTATAGGACGCTACGACTGCCCGATTTGTGACACTACTCTGAAAAATTTTACAGAATTCTCCCAATTCTCCCGCTACACTACCTTGCCAGCGACACGTTCACCGCAATGCCGTAGTTGGAATTGCTGGTGGGATATGCGTTGTTGGACACTAACGGGGTGTTGGTCTGATGGTCGAAGAACATGGAGAGCGTGATGCGCTTCGACAGCTGGTAGCTGGCCATGAAATTGACGGAGAACGTCTCGGTGCCCTGAGTGGCCTGCGTGTATGCGGTCTCTATGCGCCGTATCAGCGACTGGTTATGGCTCCACGAAAAATCCAGGTTCAGCGTCAGGTCATTGCTCACCATGCCCTGCTTGCTACCTATCTTCAGTATCTTGTTGAAGTTGGCAATCTTATAACCAGCACCCACCTGCAGCTGCTTGCTGGACGTCTCCACAATCTGACCCGCCGAAGTGTTGAGATTCAGCGTACGGGCGTCACGGTATTCGGCGTTGAGCGTCAGATCATTGTTCATCGTGACCTTAAGACCGATCAACGGGGCGAATTTTTCGGTAATCGCAACGGACGGTATATTGAACGGAGACGAGGGCTGAGGCGCCTGGGTCTGTTCGTTCATCACGAAACCATTATTGCCCATACCGTTGCCCACCCAGTTCATATAGCTGGAATAGGATCCGATGGAGTAAGTGCACTGATAAGCATGGTTCAACGTAATCGACTTGAACCAGCGACGCAGGTTGCCGATATTTATGAGGCCGTCGTAAGTGACACGCCAGTTGGGGAGCATCGACGACAGGCCGGGGAACAGGTTCAGGGTCTGCTTGCCGGGCTTTGTGCCTGTGTAAGCGGCTAAGAATGCCGGAATGAGCACATCGGGACTGGTGGGACTGACGCCGCCGTTCTTGCCGTCGTATTCGGCACCGGCGTATGGAGTGCCCTCCAGGAATCCCGTTGTGGGATAATTGGTCCCGGCATACTGGGCCTCTACCCTTGCGGCTACCTGAGGGATATACTCCAGGAAGTTGTTGAATTCCTTGGACGCGTAGCCATTGGAAGCCTTGCTGGTACGCATGGCCGTGGCTATGGCGCAATGCGTGCGCACATACGATCCCGAGAATGTGGTGGGATTGCCGGCGTACATGAACTGCATCTGCTCGGTTCGGCTTTCGGTCAGGTTGGACGTCAGCAATATCTTAAGGCCGCGTACCGGCTCAAGGTTCAGTTCAAAGTTGAATTCGTTGCTCTTGTTCCACAATGCGGGCGAGATCTGCTCGCTGTCAGTGATGAGCCAGCCGCGTTCCAGTGCCTTGTCCACGTATCCCTTGTCATAGAAACCGAAAGCGAAGTCCAGACCGGGCGTCATGGGTCCGTGGCTGTTATTCTGTCCGAATATGTCGCCTACGTTAGGCGCGAAGAGCGGCAGATTCAGCGAATGACCGCTGCGCCAGCGAAAAGATGCGGAACGCACCATCATCAGGAAACGCAGCGAATGGTCGGCTATCTCCTGGCCGAGGCCCGGCTTGTCGGCGTTGGGCATCTGCGATATCAGCAGTTTCACCTGCTGATGTCCGGTGTCGGTGATCTGGATGGTGTTGGCATCCTTAACTTTATAGTTGAGCTTTCGGCGCTTTCCGTCCACTTCGGCCGACAGACGAAGTTTCTTGGTGTTAAGATTATGCTTCACGGTTATGGCCGTGTCGGCGAGCTGGATGGCCCGTTCCACTTTCTTGACCTTGCTGTTCTTGTCATCGGTTTCCTTACCGGTCTTAAGCGCACCTTTGCCCTTTTCGTTCTTTCCCTTGTTGCGGTCGTTGTTACGGTTGCGGGCCGAACTTGAGGCGGAAAAACGCTTGTTGATGCGCTGCAGATACTTCGATTTGTTGTACAATGTCTCGAAATTGAACTTGGCGTCTGCGTTCCAGTTGCTCTGGTTCTGGATGGAATTGCCAAGGTATATGTCATCGACCGTGGCGCCCTTGTCCCAACGGTAGGTGGAATTGTAAGACACGTTGCCCGACAGATAGTCGAGGAACGGAATCTTATTGAACGGAGCGCGATAGGTTGCCGTGAAAGTCTGGTTATAGTTCCATGGCGTACCGAGACCCTTGAGCGATGACATAACAGTGTCTTTCCACTGCTTGTACCTGTCGGGGAACAGTTTTTTGTTCACGGCGCCGATGGTCTCCTCTATTCGCGCCGTGGTGTTGGATGCAAAACTGAGCTGGAGCGACTTTATAAGGTTCCAGTTGATGGAAAGCTGACGGTCCCACGTGAAATTCTTGCTGACCTGCACGGGGAGCTGGAAATCCACGTCCACCTCGCTGCGCGTCTGCTGCTCGTAATAGTACCTGTGCATCGACGTATAGAACGTCAGGCTCTGGAACAGCCAGTTTATCTCCCAGTCCTTCAGGAATTTGGCGGCGCGTTTCTTGCTCTTGATCCATGAGAACGGCTTCAGGGGCTTGAAGTATGGCGTATAGCTGTACTGGAACGATCCGCGATAGTCGCGGGTGTTCTCGTATTCAGTGGTCGGATCTACGTTGCGCTGCTTGTTGAACGAGAAGTTCAGCTGGAAGTTGGCCGGATCCCATGGCATCGGCTTCTTGCTCTGCACGTTGAAGCGGAAGTTTGAGATCGAGAAACTCTCCACGCTCTTGCGCGTCACGGCATACGACTTGATTGAATCCTTCTCATGCTTTGTCGCGGCGGCGGCTAAGGCGTCCTTAAGCAGAATATCCTGATCAAGCGGGTTATAGCGCGGCGTGGTGGTTTCCTCCGACTTGCTGTAATATATGGGTGCCGACAGCTTTGCCTTCTCGGGCAGGATCTTACCGGCATCCGCCTGTACGGATACATTATACTGGTTGTACGTGTCAAGACGGCGTGACGAGAGTCCCTGATCCACGGCGCCGAAACCGTCGGTCTCGCGATGCCAGGTGAAGTTGACGTTGGCTATATCGGATATGGACAGCGCGGCGTTGGCGTTGACTGCCCAGCCTCCGTTCTCGTTGAAGTCGGTGACACGCATTTCGTTGACCCATATTATGCCGTCCTTGACCGAGTTGGAACGGTTGCGGATACCTATCAGCATGACGCGCACGTCGCTCAGGCTGGGATTACCGAGCACCGAAATTGTGTTGTGAGCGTTTTCCGGATCCTGCTCGCTGTACAGCATGGTGTAGCCCACGCCTGCGGTGCCGGCGCTCTTGTCGCGGTTGCGGTGCACCTTGACGGCAGGGAAATTGTCGAGTGCTATGTCCAGATAGTTTGACTGCGGCCATACGATGGAACGGTCACGCGAGCTGTAGAGGCTGTACTGTCCGAAGGGTGTCAGCTCCAGGGGTACCTCGTATTCGTAATAGTTATTCTTGACGTCGGAACCGATGCGGAGGAACACCGAGAGGTCGCCGTTCTTCAGGTCAGTGTGGTCGCCCACAAGGGCCTCGGCGTGCGTCCACATCTGCAGGCGCTTGTAGATGCGCAGGTCCATCTGGGTGTTCTTGTACACGCCGCGCGCATCGCCGGGTTGCAGACCCTGTACCTTCAGCTGCAGTGACTGTTCGTTCAGCAGGGTGGCCTGGGTGGAGCCGGCATCCTGGGCACGGTCCACGCCGGGAGGCAGGATATAGTTCACCGGCTCACGGCTTGAGTTCTCCTCGATGTTAACCACGGTCTGCGACAGCTCGCCCTCGGCCGGAGAATCGTTGCGCGAGTTGAGGTTGAACTTATAGTCGCGCCATTCGCCGCGCACAAGCTCGAGTGTCGCGAAACGCAGATGAGTCACCTCGCGGAAGCCGGTCATGAACATGCGGATGAACCGAATGGTGGAGAAATCGTTGATGCCGCCCACCACCTTATCGGGTTGCGTCAAGGGTATCTTGAACTGATACCATACGGAACGCTTCTTACCGGCAACGGTAGGCACTTCCTGCTCTATCTTGTCGGTGATGAAGTTGCGCCCTACCTCAAGGTCCTGCGGGCGCAGCGACACCTTGTACTGGAAGTAACGCTCGTATTCGTTCAGGGTGTTGTCCTGGTTTATGTCCTCCACATCGGGGACGGCGCGGGCCGACTGATACTGCGGATTGTCGGACTGCTCGGGGCTGAGCGAGTTACCCTCCACGCCGTTGTAATGCTTGTAACGGTCCAACAGCCGGCTGCGGTGCTCGTCATACCAGTTGGAACGATAGAAATGATAATTGTCGCCTGCAGGGTCGTTGAATGCCGAGAAGGGATCGTCCTGCATCTCGGCTATGCGGGACGGGCTGAGACGCGCGCGCAGTTTGTCGAGATAGTCTTTGTACGAGCCGAACGTGAACTCATCCTCGTTGGGAAGGCCATCGAGACCCACGTCCTGAAGCAGACGCGCGTCGGGAGCGTTCTCGAACGCGTATGTCAGGGAGTTCTGACGCGACACGCGGCCCCAGTTGGTCTCGGTGAGCCATTGGTTATCTCCGTCAACAGGAAGTCCGTTCTCGTAGCTCTTAAGTCCATCCTTAAGTATGTCCTCGCTGATTTCGCCGAGGTTGAAGTACAGGTCGCCGCCGTCGGTGTTGGGGTTGTCGGGGTCCAGGAACGGGTCCATCAGCCAGAACTGGATGTACTCCACGTTGTTGGAATCGAAGTTGGAGTTGTCCATCTTGCGCATTATTCCGCCCCAGCGTCGCTCTGGATTGAGCAGGTTCCCCTGGTCGTCGATGTTCTCGGCGTCAAGGTTGTAGGGGCCGCGCTCGCGGGGATAGAACGAGAGGTTGAGGGTCTGTATCCAGTTGGCCTCGCCATACTGCAGTTCGCGGTTGGGGAACAGCTCGGTCATGGTGATCTCGCGCACGTAGGGGTTGGCCATCTGTTCGGGGTCGTTCTTCAGATAGCCGGGGATGGTGCTTGAGTTGCGCTGCGTCCATGTGCGGTCTATGTAATACCACGACAGCAGGGCGCGGTTCTTGCCGTAATCCACGTTGTTGGACAGTGCGGCCTCGGGGAACAGGGCGTCGGCTCCCGGGTCGTAGGGCGTGGAGGCCATGAACCATGAATAGGGACTGCGAAGGTCGATGGATGTCTGCGAGGCCTCGAAGTCGTCGATATAGCTTGAACCTTTGCTTGATCCGCTTTTCTGCTTGTGCGGAATCAGCTGGGCGAACTCGGCGTTGACGCTGAACTGCGACGGTGCCGTCGACTTGATGGTCGGAATCTTGTTCAACAGGTTGGTGAGCCACATGAACTGCTTGTTGTACGACAGGTTCAAGCCCCACATGGTGTTGTTGATGATCTCCTCGCCCATATTCACCTTCTTGGTCAGGGCTTTTTCGGAGAAATGCATCAGCGTGGCGCCGATGGTCAGGTCCTTGTTGAAACGGTACTGTGCGTCCAGACCCACTAACGTCTTGCGCTGCATGGAGAACAGCGACTGGTTCTCGAGCGTGACGCTGACGTTGGTGCCGGAGTCGATGATGCTCTGGTTGGTGATGGTGACTATACCCATGGAATAGTCCACGGTATAGTCGGAATTTTCGGTCAGCACCACGCCGCCGGCCATTACCACTACGGAACCTCGGGGCACGTTCATGGCGTTGAGGCGTATTGTGGCGCCACCAGACGACTGGTATTCACCCACCAGCGAGAACTTGTTCTTGTCGGCGAACTGACGGGCCACTATCAGCGTGGAGTCGTACAGCTCGTAGTAGCAGTAATCCTTGGCTATGGCTTCGTTGCCTATCTTTGAGGCGAGATGGCGTCCGAAAGGTTCGGCCACGGGGAAGATGATCTTGCCGTTGGACGACTGCACGGTGTAACCCTCGATGTAATCGAAGAATCCGTCAGGGTTCGATTCCTGGTTGGAGTCGATGCGATCCAGGTTCATGACCTGAAGCAGCGGCTGGTTGCTGATGGGAGGCACCGGCAGGAAATTGATCATGGTTCCTGTGGTGTCGCTCAGATACTTCACCTGCATCTTGAAGTTCTGGCTCTGCATCTGATAGGCTCCAAGCGAATAGATGTTCTTCATCATCAGCTTCCACATCGGGAGCTTGGGCGAGACGGTGGTGCTCCGCAGCATCTTCAGGTAAAGTGACTCGCTGGTGGTGGTGACGTCGCTCGAGAACTCGCCCACCTGATACACGCGACCGTTGTAGGTGTATTCGTATGCCACAGCCAGGACCTCATCGGTGTTGAGCGGCGACTTCAGCGAAATGTAGCCGAGATCGTCGTTGAGGGTGTATTCGCTTGAATTGAGCAGACGCGCGGACTCCACCTTCTCGAAGTCGCGTCCGCCCGTGATGCCGTATGCCTCAAGGGGCGTGAGGGCCTGAGTCACCTGGTTGATGTTGCGTGCGCCGGGATATTCGCTCTTGATGATCTGCAGCAGGTTGTTTGACTGATTGCTGGGATTGTCGAACGACAGGTCGGGCGTCCAGTAGTCGCTGGCCAAACGGTGGTTCTCGCCCAGGTCCATGAAGCCGACAAAGTTACGGCTCTGCTGATAGTTGGAGTTCTTGTTGGTGATCCAAACTTCGATGCGCGTGATCTTGATACCGGACGCCACATGCGGCAGACGTGCGGCGAACCGGTCGTAATTGTCGTAGAAATACTGCGCCAGGAAAAAGTGCCGGTTGGCGTCGTAATTATCGCACTTCACCTCGAACTTGGTGCTCTGCACGCCGCCCTGTGTGCTGACTGTTTTGGACTCGGAGTTCTGCTGCGACACCAATCCGGTCAGGGTCAGATTGCCGAACTGGAACTTGCCCTTGACACCGAACAGCGACGTACCTCCGCGGATCAGACTCGATCCGGTGGTCATGCTGATGTTGCCGACTTCGAAATTCTTGACTATCTCGTCCTCCTTTCCTTCATACGCCAGTTTCAGGTTCTTGGAATCGAAATCGAACGTAGCGTCGGTGTTGTAAGTCATGTTGAACTTCAGTTTGTCGCCCACCGACGCGTTGATGGTGGCCTGTATCTTGGAATCGAAGTCGAAGTATGTCTTGCGGCGGTTGCGCTTGGTCAGCGCGGGATTGTCGGTCTTGTTGCTCTTGACGCCCAACGACAGCTGAATGGAACCCTGCGTCTGCAGACGGACGCCGCCGGGGCCGAACACCTTTTCAAGAGGCCCGAGGCTGAAGTTCATGTCGAATATATTGAAGGGTTCCTTGTCCTTCTTCTCGAAGGTCTCGGTGTTGCGCGAATTGAAATAGGAATACATATCGCGCCGCATCATCATGTTTTCGTACTGGTCGGGCGTCATCATGTAGGGAGTGGTGATGACGTGGTCGCCTACCATGGTCTTGAACACATACAGGCCTAATTCGGGATCGTACTCTACTTCGGTCTTGACGTTGGAGGGGTCGCGGAGGTCGGCTGGATATTCGGGGTTATTGTAGTCGTCGTATCCACGTGGCACGGTGGGATGCACACGGCCCGGAAGCAGCAGGGTGTCGGCCTGCGAATCACCGGCACCGACAGGAGGAAGCACAGTCTCCACCGGAGGTGTGGAGGGAGGCTCCTTAAGTTCGGATTTGTAATACTGCGGCAGCGCTATAATGCCAAAGGGCAGTACCGCTATCAGTACCGCCATAAACATTACTATTTTACGCAATCTATTACCGCTTACAAACTTCAAAGCATCTTAAACGCCTGCCTTATAGCTTCTTCGGTGGATGCTCTCGGATTGTCTCCGAATACTTTCTTCAACACCTTCTGACTCTGTTGCTGAGTATATCCCAATGCCACAAGGGCATCCAGCGCATCCTGGTATGTTTCTCCCGCAGGCGTACTTGTAATAAACGACTCCGATACCCCCTTTATTTTATCCTTCAGGTCCACTATGATGCGCTGCGCGGTCTTTCCGCCTATCCCTTTTACTGCCTTGAGCTGTGCCTCGCTTCCCGATGCTATTGCCGCCTGAAGCTGTTGGGACGTCATGGCCGATAGAATGAGCCGGGCCGTATTTGGTCCCACACCGCTCACGCTGGTAAGCAATATGAACAGCTCGCGGCTCTCCTTACTGAGAAATCCGTACAGTACATGGGCATCCTCGCGGATCGACTCAAAGACATATAGCTTGACGTTGTCTTTGGCTGCTGCGATATGCGGATAGTCTATCAATGTGATGTTTATGCCGTAACCTAAGCCATTGTTGTCAATCACGGCATACGCGGGCGAGACTTCCGCCGGTTTCCCGATTATGTATTCAAGCATGAGAATTCTGAGTTTAAAGAGTTGAGAAAGTTGAAAAAGTTAAGAGGAATGTGATGAGGAGTCGGGATTAGAATTCAGTAATTTTTGGAATAGCAGGATGTCTTGCGAATTGTCGGCAGAGACAAGCCAGTCTTTAAGACAGCCACATTCAAAATATCTAGCCTTAGCGAAAAGCCTCCGGCTTGCAACATTTCCGGAAGCTATCTTTGCGGCCAAAATGCGCAGGTTGAGCAATCGGCGGCAATAATCCTCAAGCATCTGCAACGCCTTCTTCCCTACTCCATTTCCGCGGTATTCAGGACGTATATAAATGCCTACCCATGCAGTGCGATTGGACGCTGATATATCATATAAATCTATTATACCAACCGGTTCATCCACGTTTTTGTCAACCAGCATCAGGCGTAACTGCCCTTCGGCAAATGGATCGGCCCGATACTGTAGGGCGTATTCCTTGAGATTCCGCAGTGAGAACGGCGCCATCATGCCGTTCTGGATCCACTGCGTAGGATCGCTTTCCATCTCCCACATGGCCAGGGCGTCTTCAGGCTCGACCGGACGTAGACGCAACGCACCGTTTCTCAGTAATCCGGAATCAGCCATGAAACGTGTCTTTAAACGGCATTCGGTTCAGAATGGAACGGCCTAACGTCAGTTCGTCGGTATATTCCAGCTCGTTGCCTATGCTGAGACCGCGTGCCAGCATGGTGACATCCACCGGATAGTCCGCGAGCTTGCGGTAGATGTAGAAATTGGTTGTATCACCCTCCATAGTCGGGCTCAAGGCCAGTATCACTTCCTTTATCTCTCCTTTTGCAACACGCTCCACAAGGCTTGCTATCTCTATGTCTCCGGGAGAAATGCCTTCGAGCGGCGATATGAGGCCACCCAGTACATGGTACAGTCCGCGGTGCTCGTGTGTTGCCTCGATGGTTATCACATCCTTCACGTTTTCCACCACCATTACGGTACTGCGGTCGCGCCGGCGGTCGCTGCATATCTGGCATTCGCCGCTGTCGCTGATGTTATGACATTCCGGACAGTACCGAATGTGGCGGCGCATCTCGATGATTGCGTTACCTAACGCTTCCGCGGCCTCTGGCTCGCGCCGCAACAGATGCAACGCAAGACGCAGAGCTGTTTTTTCGCCTATACCCGGAAGTTTCGACAGCTCGGACACCGCCGTGTCAAGCAATTGTGAATTATAACTCGTCAGCATTTTATGCTTTTGTTATCACGTTATTGTGAATTATTAACCAACCTCACAGGCATGTCGGTTGTTAATACTTCGAATATTAACCGCACGCAAGGATTCAGGTCCCCCGAGTGCATCAAACATTATCGATATGAACACCGATGCTTTGAAAAAGAGTGCCACGGAAGCAAAAGAAGCCGCACAGGACTTCATGAACAGCCCTCAGGTGCAGGGTGCTATCGACAAGGGCAAGGAAGCCCTGGAGAAAGGCAAGGAATGGCTCAGCGGGCCCGAGGGTCAGAAATACGTCCAGAAAGGCAAAGAAATGCTTGAAGATGTCAAGGACAAAGTGGGCGATTTCATGAATGATAAATTCGGTTCCGACAAGAAATAACGGCCACTTCCACTCACCGTCACATCACGATCCGTCGCATAGCCGCCTATGCGGCGGATTGTGTTTAATTATAGCGGGCGTATATCTCGTTGCCTAACTTCTTTGCCTTGTCTATGTCGGCCTTGTTGTCGGGATTGACGCCATACTTGGACAGAGGAGGCACCACAACCTTTGTTCCCGGACGTATGCGGTCCGGATGGCCAAGGATTTTTTCATTTTCCTTGTAGATATATGGCCACAGGTGATAATTGCCGTAATGGTCCTTGGCCATAGTTGTCAGGTATCGGGTCTTTGTTATAGTGTCATACACTTTCTTGTCGGACGGCTGAGTAGGAACTGTCGGTTCGGCTTCAGGCTCCGGAGCCGATTGCTCCAATATCTGCTCCTTGCCGACAGGCTCGGCTTCGGCTTTTGATTCATCAGGCACTCCTTCCGGGACATGAGTCGTAGCATTATTTACTGTTATGGCCTCGGACGCAGGCTTGGGTTTGGCCTCGGCCATACGCTCGGTAGAAAGCACACCATACTGGCACAGTGTCCATACCGCAACAAACGCAATCAGACAGGCGGCAGCGAATCCAACTAAGAAGCCCGGCCAAAAGCGTTTCTTTGGAATGGCTGGAATTTCAGAGTCTTCAGAAATATCAGGATCTTCAGAGTCCTTAAGGTCCTTAAGGTCCTTAAGGTCCTTAGGGTCCTTAAAGTCCTTAGGGTCTTTAGGGTCCTTAGGGTCCTTAGGGTCCTTAAGGTCCTTAAAGTCCTTAGGGTCTTTAGGGTCCTTAGGGTCGTCATCGGAATTGGGGGATTCTTCCGAAGCGGGTTGAATGGTTTCCGGCTGTTCCGGAATTGATTCGGCTGCGTATTCCTGCACCGACTCACGCTCAAGCTCAGCCTCTGCCATCACTTCCGGCTCCTCCAACTCATAGACGGTGCTTGCGAACGGTACGTCGCAGACCGGTTCCGGTTCTGTTGATTCCGATTCCTCCAGCTCTGTGACTGCATCATCCGTAAGTTCAATGGTCTGAAACATGCTGAACGGTTCGTTCACAGTGGCCGAGAGTTCCTTGGACGCCATGTACACTATCTTGCGATGACCCGGTATCAACGTCTCCTCGCCGGTGTTGACGTTCACGCTCTTGCGGGCCTCGACCTCGATGCTCTTGAACACTCCCAATCCGGGGACCTTGACACTCTCTCCTTTCTCAAGCTCGCCGGCAATCAGGGCGAACAGTTCGCGCAGAAAATCTTCGGTCTGGCGTTTTGTGTCGCCGGTGCGTACCGACAGCCGTGCCGTCAGCCCCGCCAACGTCACTTTCTCACTATCTCGTTTGCGCTCTTCAATATTCTCGCTCATGATTGACGTACCTTGAGTTTTAGCATTGTGGAGGGTCGGAATGTAACCGACAATTTCGGGGGTATCAATATGCGTCGGCCTGTGGAGGGATGCATCGTGATGCGTTCCATCCGTTTCTTGGGTTCGAACGATCCGAACGAGGGCACGGCCACGCTGTCGCCTTCGGCCAGCACCTCGCCGATCACTCCGGCAAGCTGCTCGCACAGCAGCGTCACATCCTGCGGCTCCCGCTCAAGGCGTCGACCTAATTCTTCCGTCAGTTGTTTTGCGTCCATATTATAATACATATACCCTGTCAATCATGGCTCCGGACATGGTGCGGATTCGGGTATTGACTACAAAGTTAATCGTTTGTCGCCAATTACACAAACCCATGACCTCGAAACTGCATGAAAAAAATATCAGGCTCCGTATCGCACT
Organism: uncultured Bacteroidales bacterium; assembly: GCA_902796035.1. GTDB lineage: Bacteria > Bacteroidota > Bacteroidia > Bacteroidales > Muribaculaceae > Lepagella. The sequence goes on from CADBNR010000021.1 coordinate 37,234, forward strand.
TAATGCGGAACGGAGCCTGATAATCGGGGACGAAACTAATCGACCCTCTTTATAACATCTTCTAAAATCAACTTCTTACTTCAGTTTCAGCACCTGGCCGGCCTGAATCTTGTCGACGTGGCTCAGTTTGTTGAGTCGCCTCAGTGTCGTGGCCGACATACCGTAGGAACGGGCTATCGACGACAGTGTGTCACCGCGCTTAACCGTGTATGTGCTCTGGGTGTTGGATGCTGCATGATAGCTGTTGCCGTCTGTCTTGGCCAGCGCATTGCGCTTGGGAGCGTAGTTACGGGGCTGGGTGTACGTCTTCTTGCTGAATGTATATGTGTCGGTATGGGTGGTGCGGTTGGCAAAATCGAAAATTGCCGATGGATTGATGGCATAACCCATGTAACGCGTCTCGAAATGCAGGTGCGGGCCTGTGCTTCGTCCTGTGTTGCCACCCAGGGCTATGGGCTGTCCGGCCCTTACGGTCTGTTCAGGTTTCACCAGCGCTTTGGTTAGATGGCCGTAAATGGACTCCAGTCCGTTGGGGTGACGAAGAATCACATAGTTGCCGTAACCCTTGGCCTCGTAGTTGGTGAGACGCACCTTGCCGTCGAACGCGGCATAGATGGTGTCACGCATCTTGATACCCATGTCGATGCCCTTGTGCATACGGCCGAACTTGGCGCGATAGCCATAGTTGGACGTGATGCGGATGTTCTTGACAGGCATGTGATAGCCTGTTACATCTATAACCTGCTGGTTGGGCACGTCCTTCTCCTGGAAAGGATTCACACGTTTTGAGTTCCAGCCTTCGGTATAGATGTCGATCTCAGGCTCCAGATCCTCGATCAGGTCGATGAACGTGTTTTGTTCTATCAACTTAATCTGATCGGAACTTTTGGTCTGCGAGGCCAGCAGCTGCTTGTGCATCTGCGAGTGCGGGTTCTTCGAGCGTACGTTCTGAGCCTGCGCTCCCATACACGCCATGGCTACAAGTAACGTTCCGCTTAATATCTTCCTTATCTGTATCATAATTCAGGTTTCGCCGATTCGGATGCCTTCTTTAGAGTTCTTCCGGGCCGTATATATATTTAAGTGTGGCCGGCTGATAGTCGAACACTTCTTCGGGCTTGAAGAAACGTGCTATCTCTATCTTGGCGTTTTCTACCGAATCGGATGCATGTATTATATTGAGAGATCCGCTCATGCTCAGATCTCCGCGGATAGTGCCCGGCGCTGCCTTGCGGCCGTTGGTCACGCCTGTCATCTCGCGGAACACGGATACGATCTCTACGCCCTGCAGACACATCACGATTACGGGACATGCCGTCATCGACGCAACGATGTCGGGAAAGAAGGGCTTGTCTACCAGATGTGCGTAATGCTCGCGCAGTATCTTTTCATCCAGCTGCATCATCTTTATTCCACATATCGTAAGACCACGCTTCTCTATGCGGCTTATAACTTCTCCTACCAGATTACGCTCGATGCATCCGGGCTTCAGAATTACCAATGTACGCTCCACGCTTTTAACCAATTTTAAGATTTCGATCTCTCTGTTTCTCAAAGGTAAAACTATTTCTCCGAAAAAACCAAACGTTTTAATATTTTTTTTTCAAAATATAATTATCCATAAGTGTATTTTTACACCCAAGTACCAATAATTTAGCGGATTAACCCCAAAATATGTTTTACAGCATATTTTTGAACATTTTGCACTGATCGCAAATTGTGTGCAAAAATATAATTACTGAATTGTAAACAAATGTTAACTCTTTGTAACATGCCCATTCTCACCATTTTCAACTCCTGCTTTCGTCAATTATGCATTTTCATGGTCATATTTGTACATTCTCAAACTGTATAACCACACACAACAGTAAACGGTTGTTTCCGGTCCCGAACCATATAGGTCGGGACATTGTATTATATAGAGGAGCGTGAGTACGTTCTCTCTGTATTTATCTCCGCTATAAACTGAAAATATCCACTATAAACCATATAGGATATGACTTTAACGACCAATATTGCCGAGGCAACCGATAAGATGCCGACTCTACATATTGCAGAGACGGTCACGGAGCAAAGCACTTACGCCGTGGCCAGACTATTGATGAGCCTTTCATCATGGCTGATCAAGACATTGCATCTGCCCAAAACCGACGATGTCTTCGTCGTGGTATATGCACTGGTAGTCTTCGCCGTGGCATTTGCGGCAGGATGGGTTGTGAAGACTATATGCGTATTCATACTGAGACATATAAGTTTCAAAAATAAATTATCCCTGTATGATATTCTGGTCGGGAAGCACTTCTTCATCAAATTGTGCAATGTGATTCCTCCGTTATTGTTCGTGATTCTCATACAGTTCACTCTTTATACTCATGTCACCCTGGCCTCATGGCTTACCCGCGTGTCGTGGGTGTATATGTCCATTGTACTGGCCCGGTCGCTATGCACTCTGGCCGACGGCATCTGGGAACATATCGACATGAACGAAAACAAAAAGAGGCTGCCGCTTCACGGAATAGTGCAGATTATCAAGATAATTCTGTGGCTTATAACCATCATAATCTGCTGCGCCGTTCTCGTCAATAAGTCGCCGGCATCACTGTTGGCAGGTATCGGAGCCTTCGCCGCGGTGCTGATGCTGATATTCAAGGACTCTATCCTTGGTGTGGTGGCCGGGGTGCAATTAGCCCAGAACGACTCACTGCATGTGGGCGACTGGATAGTGGTGCCTAACAGCAATGCCAACGGCACCGTGACCGAAGTATCACTGACAGCCGTCAAGGTCACCAACTGGGATCTGACCGTCACCACGGTGGCGCCATACACGTTGATCACCAACGGATTCACTAACTACCGCAACATGCAGCTGTCCGACACGCGCCGCATCCAGCGGTCGTATATGATAGACGCCGACTCAGTGGTAGAGACCACCGATGAGATGCTTAAGGAGTTCCGTCAAATTCCTCTTATGAGCGAATGGATAGACGGCAAGCTGAAACAGAAAGCCGCCGGCAAGGAATATGACGTAAACAATCCCGACGGCCTGGTGGACGGGACAATAGACACCAATTTAGGCATATTCCGCGCCTACATCCGTATGTATCTGGCCAACAACAGCGACATATCCCAGACCAGCACGTGCTTCGTGACCACACTTGCACAGACATCCGCCGGGATTCCACTGCAGGTTTACTGCTTCACCTCCACATCCTCCTGGCTGCCTTACGAGGGCATCATGGCGTCTGTATTCGAGCACTTAGCCGTGATGATGCACCGGTTCCACCTATACACCTTCGAGAATCCGTCCGGCCGTGACACCATTGTGGACGGCTATCTGAGTCCGGGCAAGAATCCGGAATTCGTGACCGGCATGCCCTACCCTTTCTTCCGAAATACAAGCACGCCTATGAATCCCGGCATCCCTCCGGCCGGACTGTATGCACAGACGGCACAAAACAACAACGGCCCCGTGCAACAGCCTTCAAAGGTTTGGGGCGAGCCTGAGCCGAAGTCGGAGTCAAAACCGGAGTCAAAACCGAGCCAACAGAGCTGATCAGCTGATCAGCTGATCTCGTTGACCGCGATGCGCAATACGGTCAGTTTCCGCAGCATATCCTCTACCTCACCGAGCGGAAGCATATTCGCGCCGTCGCTTTTGGCCACGGCCGGATTCTGATGCGTCTCCATGAAGATTCCGTCACAACCCGCTGCTATGGCCGATCTCGCTATGGTCCCTATCAGTTCGGGCTTTCCCCCTGTCACGCCCTCGGCGCGGTTGGGCTGCTGAAGGGAATGCGTTATGTCCATGATAACGGGACATCCGCATGAGCGTTTCATTTCAGGTATGCCACGCATATCTACTACAAGGTCGCCATAGCCGAAGAATGTACCGCGATCGGTAACGGCGACCTCATTGTTGCCTGACTCTACTATTTTTGACACGGCGAACCTCATTGATTCCGGCGCTAAGAACTGTCCCTTCTTGATATTGACGAACTTGCCCGTCTTGGCAGCGGCTATCAGCAGGTCCGTCTGACGGCACAGGAAGGCGGGTATCTGAAGGATGTCGACATATTCGGCGGCCATCGCGGCCTCGGGTGCCGAATGGATGTCTGTCACAACCGGGATGCCGAACGTGTCGTGAACCTTGGCAAGTATCTTCAACGCCTTTTCATCACCGATGCCCTGGAACGAATCCAGACGGCTGCGGTTGGCCTTGCGGTAACTGCCTTTGAACAAGTATGGAATGTTTAGATCAGAGGTGATTTTAACCAGCTTTTCGGCTATGTCGAGGGCCATCTCCTCTCCCTCTATCACACATGGACCGGCCAACAGAAAGAAATTGCCGGTAGGGCTACTTTGCAAATATTCCGATATCTTCATTTTTCAGTATTCTTACATGTTGTTTATTACATGGAACGCGGCCGTGGCATAAAGCGCGGCTGTCTCGGTGCGCAACCGGCTCGTGCCGAATGTTACCGGCTGGAATCCGGCCTTGATGGCCTTCTCCACTTCCGCAAGGCTGAAATCGCCTTCCGGACCTATCATGACCACTACGTCGCTATCCTTAGTGCAGCACTGACCGAAGTCACGACGCTCCACCTCGGGCGAGCAGTATCCAAAGCACTTGAACTCCGGTTTATCGGCATGGGCCTTAATGAAATCCTTATAATCGACCGGGCCTGCGACCTTCGGCAAGCGGGCTTTGAGCGACTGCTTCATGGCCGACACGGCTATGCGTTCCAGTCGCTCCGTATTCATCTTCCGGCGTTCGGAATGCTCGCAACGCAACAGGACTATCTCATTTACGCCCATCTCCACAGCCTTCTCCACAAGCCATTCCATACGGTCGGCATTCTTTGTGGGCGCCACGGCCAAAATAAGATTACCGCGCCAGTTCTGAGGCTGATCCGTCCGTTCCAATACCTCTACAGCGGCATGCTTGGGATGCGCATTTGTTATGACGCAACGGTACACATGCCCCTCCCCGTCGACGGTCTCGATTTCGTCGCCCTCGCGCATGCGCAGCACGCGGCAACAGTGAGTGGACTCATCCTCGGGCAGGGTGCCTGTCTGCTCTATGCCGGGCGAATAAAAACGTATCATTTCCGCTTAGATTTCGACCATCCCGCCGGCATCAGGATTACTTTCCTTCTTTTCATCCTCGGCTTCGTGCCTTTCTTCGGGTTTACGCTCCTTGAAGACTATCCAGAACAGCACGCCCACTATCAGAGCGTATGCGGCGAAAATCAGCCATGACTCATGCCAGCCGTCAAGCTGCTGCTGCAATGTAAGGCCAGTGGCGTTCACCAGCTTGTTCACCACCAGCTTACCTGCCAAGAACGTACCCAACGAGGCTCCGATGCCATTGGTCATCAGCATGAACAGTCCCTGCGCGGCCGAACGCTGGTCGTGCGACGTGCGGCTATCGACATACAGGCCTCCGGAGACATTGAAGAAATCGAATGCCACGCCGTAAACGATGCAGGAAAGGAGCAGCCAGATGAAGCCGGGGCAGTTCGTGTCGCCGATTCCGAAGAATCCGAAACGAAGCACCCACGCGAACATGGCAATGAGCATAACCCCCTTTATGCCGAATTTACGCAGGCAGAAGGGTATCATAAGTATGCACAATGCCTCGGCACATTGCGAGATGGAAATCAGGAACGTCGGGTTCTTGGCCCACCAGCCGTCCATGAATCCGTCGGCAAACTGCGGCAGTTCCGGATTGCTGAAGAAATTGATGAACGACGAGCCATAACTGTTGGTGATCTGCAGCGACACGCCCAGCAACATGCTGAAGATGAAGAATATGGCCATATCGCGGTATTTGAACAGCCTGAACGCCTTTAGACCGAGTGCATCGGACAGCGATTTCTTCTCGCCGCTCTTGTCTATCGGGCAATTGGGCAACGTCAGGCAGTATGCCGCAAGAATGATGCTGAATATACCCGAGGTATAGAACTGTGCTGCCGAGAACTGGATGGCCTGACCACCCCAGGGCACGAAGTTGACAAACAGTTCGGCAAAAATGAAGCCGACAGTTCCGAACACACGAATCATCGGGAAATGCGTTACCGTATCAAGCTTATTCTGATTCAGCACATTGAAGGCGACTGAGTTGCTGAGTCCGATGGTAGGCATGAAGAATGCCACCGAGACCGTGTAAGCGGCAAACAGCGGACCGAACTCGAGAGTGCCGCTGGCGGCAAGTTGCGAGTTGGCTATCGCGCCTGTAACTATCATCATCACGCCGGCCAGAAGCTGACACAACGCCAATGTACGCTGGGCCGGTATCCAACGGTCGGCTACGATGCCCATCAACGCGGGCATGATGATGGACACGAGGCCCTGTACGGTATAAAACCAGAATACGTCTGCGCCGAGACCGTGATTGCCTAAAAACATACCCATCGATATCAGGTATGCGCCCCATACGGCGAACTCCATGAAGTTCATTACCGACAGGCGTGTCTTGATTTTTGCTGTATTTGTCATTTCTTTATAATTTGCAGCTGTTGAGTTTTTCAAATATGCCGCCACAGATGTGGCCGCTCATGATTCCGAAAGGCAAATTTATAAAAAAATGATAACATGACAAAGTAATCGAAGCGGAATGCCCCGTACCGGTCACTATTTCAGTGGCGTTTCAGCGGGATTCTTCCTTCAGACTCTCGGCGTAATCAAGGAGTGTCTGACGCGATTCGATGATGATTTCACCTTCGTTACCGAACTTGACATAACCGGCGTCCACCAGCTCGTCAACCTGTCTGTCGTAATCGGCCTGCGCGTTTTCAGGGCCTGTGCCCCAGAGGCGGTCCATGCCTTCCAGCACTATCCGCCTGCAGTCTCGGTCGGTCATCAGCGACACGACGGTGGCAAGAGTGCCAGCCACCGAACGGCTGTACAACGATTCCATCGAGACCTCGATGCGCTGGCAGTGATAGTTCAGATAATTCAGGTAATTTATGAGACAGATGTGGTTGTTGCGCAGCAGCGACATATACTGTTCCTTCGAAAAGCTCATGGTGCCGCACGGCTCCAGTGCCCTGACTTCGTGGCGTGTGCGCGTGTCCATGCCGAACAGACGCTCCAGGCCCAGCACCTTGCCCGGACCATATTCGGCCACAAGACGACTTTCGCCCCCCGACAATGTATATACCATCTCAATCCGGCCCGACAGAACGCATTTCAATCCGTTGCAGTCCTCAAGCAATGGCTGTATCACGGCGCCGGCTTCGTAATTATCGAAATCCAGGTGCGTCTTCTCCAGAAACATCGATAACTGTTCGGTGCCTACTCCCTTGAATATGGGCAGAGTCATGAGCCTTTCGTACATTGTCATCATAGCGCTATTCTTTTATTCCCGTGGAATCATCTATTATAAATCTATAATGATATAACATCGGGAACGTAAAAAAGGTGCGTCAAACCTGCATTTGACGCACCTTTCAAACGATTCGTAGCGGGACCGAGAATTGAACTCGGGACCTCCGGGTTATGAATCCGACGCTCTAACCGACTGAGCTATCCCGCCGTTTGCGAGTGCAAAGTTATATAAAATTTACAAACTGACCAAAATTTCTCGATATTTTTTCTAATTTTGCATTCAGAACTATGGCAATATATCTGAAATTGAAACTGAGACATACCATATATTTATTTGCGTCTCTGCTTATTATGGCATCGTGCAACACGGGCATAGAGCGGACCAAAAGAATCACGCCCACACGCGCCGACCGGCTTATCATGAAGGAAAGCGCCGAGGAAGCGCTGGCCGATTCGGTGCGTCCGGCCCCGTTGTCGCAATGGACGCCGGGCAAGGAATTCGTCGTGACCAACTCACGCGCGGCCCTGCTTTACGACATAACCGACCGCAGCGGACGCCGCTCGCATCAGGACTCCATTCAGGATATGACCGTGCGTTACATCGGCACCGATGCTGCCGTAGCTCCCGACGGCCGGAACATATCGGTCGTGAAATTCGACATACCCTCCCTTGACCGGTTCATGACATATACGGTGCGCAAGGATCCCGCTGCTACCGGGTCGATGGTATGGAGCGACTTCCCCATGCTGATCGACCTGGACATGGTGTCGGAATTCAGCACGATTCTTACCGGACGCAAAGTGTGGCTGCGCACCGCACTATGGTACGACAACGACATGAATCCGATAAAGGGTCGCAAATTCATTCCCGTCACCATAAGCGAGGTGAAACGTGGCAATTCCTCGTTCCCGCTCCTTATATGTTTCGACGACGGCAAGGACAAGTCATGGCTCCCCATGAACATGCCGGACGGCAAAGGAAACCAAGGCTCGCGCAACTTCGCCTCGCTGTTCTATATCTCCGACCCGAAACTCAGATTCCCCGACATCACTCCCGAAGTATGGGACCTGATATGCTCCGAACAGGTGCAACCCGGCATGACCAAACAGGAATGCAAGCTCGCCTTAGGCAATCCTGATCAGGTGGAAACCGGACACGACTGGAACATCCTGGCCGACATCTGGAAATATTCCGACGGCAAATACCTATTTTTCATCGACGACAGACTCGTGGACAACAAACGATAATCATGGACATTCAATTTGAAGAGCATAAAGACCTGACCTCTCTCACCACGTTCGGCATACCGGCCAAGGCAAGATGGTATGCCGAATATACCAGCGAAGCCGAACTGCTGAAGATATCCCGTTCCGAGATATTCATCAACAATGAGATACTAAACCTGGGAGGCGGCAGCAATCTTCTGTTCATAGACGAGTTTGAAGGGCTTGTGCTTCATTCGCGCATCGGCGGCATAGTCCGTTACGACAAGGATCCGGAGAATGTATATGTGATAGCCGGTGCGGGCGTGAACTGGGACGAATTCGTGGACTGGTGCGTTTCCCGGCAGTTGGGAGGTATAGAGAACATGGCCGGAATCCCTGGCTGCGTGGGTGCCTCGGCCGTACAGAATGTTGGAGCATACGGCGTCGAGGCGAAAGATGTGATATATTCCGTGGAATGTTTCGATACCCTTACACGCAAACCGTGCCGGTTCACCAACAAGGAATGCAGATTCGGATACCGCGACTCGTTCTTCAAGCACGAAGGCAAGGACCGGTACATCGTGCTGCGCGTATGCTTCAAGATGATTCCCGGGAATGAAGCTCAAAACCTGGAATATGGCCCGCTGCGTGAATTGAAGGAGAAATCAGGACATACCCCTACCCTTATCGAGACAGCCAATGAGATAAGAAGAATACGCAATGAGAAACTGCCGGACTGGCATGAAACGGGAAGTGCGGGTAGCTTCTTCAAGAATCCGATCATCAGCCGTCCGCATTGGGAGGATATATGCGCTCGCAGCGGCATGGAGATTCCTGCACACGATGTAGGCGAGCATCTTAAGAAGCTGTCAGCCGCATGGCTCATAGACCATGCCGGCATGAAAGGCCATCGCGTGGGCGGAGCGCAGGTATGGGAAAAACAGCCGTTAGTCCTGGCCAATGTGGACCATGCCACGGCTACGGATGTCGCCGTGCTGGCAAACGAAGTGCGCAGCGCCGTAAGACGCCGTTTCTATATCGACCTGCTCCCTGAAGTGAATTATATAGACACTTCTGTTAAGGTGACGGTATTGGGCAGCGGAACTTCCAAGGGAGTGCCTGAAGTTGGCTGCGAATGCGAGACATGTCGCTCCACGGATCCTCGCGACAAACGCCTACGCGCGTCGGTATTGATACAGACCCACGGCATGAACCTGCTGATCGACGCATCGGCAGATTTCCGCCAGCAGGCTCTTGACGCCCGTATATATAACATTGATGCAGTACTTATCACTCACGTGCATTACGACCACATCGGCGGCATCGAGGACCTGAGGCCATTCTGCACGACAGGCGATCTTCCCATATATGTGCGCAAGGACGTAGACACCGACCTGAGGGAACGACTGGCATATTGCTTCAAGAAACATCCTTACCCCGGTGTGCCGAAATTCGACATGCGTGTCATAGACAACTATCCGTTCCATATCAATGGACTCAAGATAGTGCCCATAGAGGTGTTGCATGGAAGCAAGCCGATATTCGGATACCGAATCGGCAATTTCGCTTACCTGACCGATTGCAAGCATATCAGCGAAATGGAAAAAGAAAAACTGGAAGGTCTTGATGTCCTGATCGTAAACGCACTGCGCGACCGCGACCATTTCGCACACTTCACCATCCGGGAAGCCTTAGACCTTATTGAGGAAGTGAAACCTAAGACAGCATACCTCACTCACTTCAATCATGAAGTGGAGACCCACGAGCTTCTTGACCGACGTCTGCCGGAAAATGTGCATCCTGCATACGATGGCCTTGTAATTGAGATAAACGGCAAATAAATAGGCGGGTATGCCATGCGACAACACCTTGCAATCCGCATGAATCCACGATTTTTTTGCAGTTTTTTCAAAAAAAATCGCCCGAAATTTTGCAGATTCAAAAATAAGTTGTAATTTTGCATCGTCAAACAGGAACAACACCTGCTGATGACAAAATAACCGGTCGATTAGTGTAGCGGTTAGCACGCCACCCTCTCACGGTGGAGACTCGGGTTCGAGTCCCGGATCGACTACCCAAGGACTGCTTAAGGCAGTCCTTTTTTGCGTATCGTACATTATATTGCTCTTTTCAACGCCTGTTTTCATTTATTTTGTTTTTTTCAATTTTTATTGCTACTTTTGCAGTCCGCTACATGGAATTAGTTGCGGGTTACGTCTGTTTACATGGCAAATTGACATTATCGTGATTTACGGTCGATAAAACGATTACTACGAACTTATGATTTCTAAATTATCAAGCTGGTATTTCTCCAAACGCGCTTTGCCGCTGTGGTGTATACTGATTATGGATTGTTGCTTGGTATTGTTTTCGGACTTGCTGGTCTATTCTCTGATGAACGGTCCGTCATATACGATGGAAGTTATCAAGCCTCTTACCGGTGCCTTTTTATTCTATTTGATTTTTTACCTGCTTGGATTCCGTCTGTTCCACACCTACTCGGGCGTAATCAGATATTCGTCGTTCATTGACTTGCAGAAGATAGCGTTTGCAATGCTGAGCGGCCTGGGTATGATAGCCGTAATGAAATATGGATTTAATTCCAACGACTGGCTTTTCCCCATCCGCATGCGCGACATAATAGTGTCCGCATTGCTTGCCACAATCCTGATGTGGACCATGCGTGTGGTGGTGAAGGTATTATACGACAACACGTTTACCCAGTCCTCGGCCAAGCGCACCATGATATACGGCACATCGCACGGCGGCGTGGGCCTGGCCAAGAGCATACGCAACAACAACAGCTGTTATAAACTGTGCGGATTTATCACCGACGGCGAGGATATGCCCGAACACATGCTGATGGGCGTAAAGGTATATCTTAACGACGCCAATCTCGCAGATGTCCTGAAACGCGAAAATATCCAGACCGTGCTGATATCTCCACACAAGAACGAAGCCATACGCAATAACGAGCGAATGACCGACATGCTGATGCAGGCAGGCGTCACCATGATGATGATGCCGTCACCCAAAGAATGGGACGGCAAGTCCGACCTGGATCACAATCAGCTCCGCGAAGTGGACATCATGGACCTTCTGCCCCGCGATGAAATTCAGATAGACATCTATGCCATAGGCAAGCAGCTCACCAATCACAGTATAATGGTGACCGGGGCAGCCGGCAGCATAGGCAGCGAGATAGTGCGCCAGCTGGCACTGTTCAATCCCAAACGTCTCATCCTAATAGACCAGGCGGAGACTCCGCTTCATGACATCCGACTTATGATGCTGCGCAACTGGCCGGACATAGAAGCCCTGACCATAGTGAGCGACATAGCAAACAAACGGCGCATGCGCGAGCTTTTCGACCTGTACCGACCGGAATATGTGTTCCACGCGGCGGCCTACAAACATGTGCCCATGATGGAGGACAATCCAGGAGAAAGCGTTCGCAACAACGTGCAGGGCACCCGCAACATCGCCGACCTCGCCGTGGAATTCGGAACCAGGAAATTCGTGATGGTATCCACCGACAAGGCCGTGAATCCAACCAACGTCATGGGATGCTCCAAACGTATATGCGAGATTTACGTCCAAAGCCTGGACAAGGCCATCAAGAACGGCAAGGTAAAGGGTGTGACACAGTTTGTCACTACCCGTTTCGGCAATGTATTGGGCAGTAACGGATCCGTAATCCCATTGTTCAAGGAGCAGATTAAAAAAGGAGGGCCCATTACAGTGACACACAAGGACATAATCCGTTATTTCATGCTCATCCCCGAGGCATGCAAGCTTGTGCTCGAGGCTGGGACCATGGGACACGGAGGTGAAATTTACGTGTTCGACATGGGCAAACCCGTGCGCATCGTGGATCTTGCACGCCGAATGATAGACTTGTCCGGAGCTAAGGATGTAAAAATCGAATTCATAGGACTCCGGGATGGCGAGAAACTTTACGAAGAGGTGCTGAATAAGGAAGAGACCACCTTGCCGACCGACAATCCGAAAATCAAAATCGCCACGGTCCGCGATTACGACTATGAGGATGCCTGCCGAAACATCGAGGCCCTGTACGAATCGAGCCTGAAGGACGATGACATGACGATAGTGAAGCACATGAAGGAGATTGTGCCTGAATTCAAGTCCAGCCACTCGCAGTACGAAGCACTCGACAAGTAGGGATTACAGTTCGGCGCTTTTCAGTTTTTCGGTGTTTTCGGCCACGGTCAGTTTGTCTATACAGTCCTGGATATCGCCGTTCATGAATCCCTGCAGATTATAGATGGTGTAATTGATGCGATGGTCGGTGATGCGTCCCTGCGGATAGTTATAGGTACGTATTTTGGCAGAACGGTCGCCGGTGCTGACCATGGTCTTGCGCCTGGAGGCGATGTCATCCAGATATTTCTGATGCTCGCGGTCGTAGATAAACGTACGCAGACGCGACAATGCCCGTTCCTTGTTCTTGGGCTGGTCGCGGGTCTCGGTGCACTCTATCAGAATCTCCTCTACCTGTCCGGTATTGGGGTTCTTCCAGTTGTAACGCAGACGCACACCGGATTCCACCTTGTTGACATTCTGGCCTCCGGCCCCCCCTGAGCGGAACGTATCCCACCGTATCTCGCCTTCGTGTATCTCTACTTCGAATTCCTGAGCCTCAGGCAATACCGCGACGGTTGCTGCCGAAGTGTGTACACGTCCCTGGGTCTCGGTAGCCGGCACACGCTGCACGCGGTGGACGCCCGACTCATATTTCATGACTCCATATACGCCGGCCCCTGTGAGCGAGAACACTATTTCCTTATAGCCACCGGCCGCGCCTTCTGAATATGAGCTTACGGCCATGTCCCATCCCTTGGACTCCGCGAATTTCTGATACATGCGGAACAGGTCGCCGGCAAACAGAGCCGCCTCGTCGCCTCCGGTTCCACCCCGAATCTCGACCACGGCGTTCTTGGCGTCGTCGGGATCGGCAGGTACAAGCATCAGCTTTATGCGCTCCTCCAGTTCCGGTATACGGGCCTGGGCTTCCTCAAGTTCCTGGCGCGCCAGTTGACGCATCTCCTCGTCTTCTTCCTCGGCAAGTATCTGTTTGGATTCCTCGACGGCGCCAAGTGCGTTGACGTACTCACGCTTTGCCTGCAACATGCGTTCCAGATCATGGTACTCCTTGGTCAGCCGCACATAACGCTGCTGATCGGCTATGACTGCCGGATCCGTTATCAACGTAGATACTTCCTCAAACCGGGGTTCGAGTATGTCAAGTCTCTCTATTAAGCTTGATGCTGCCATATATCATAGATTACACGATTGTCACTATTGTCACTGCAAAATTACAAAATAAACTTTAAAAACTTGCGAGATTCAGCAATTAGAATTAACTTTGCAGTCGCAAACCGAGTTCGGGCCTGAGTCCGGAGGGAAGTTTGACAAACCAATCAATAGTAAACCGGCAAGTTTATGGCAACAAAAATCAGGTTACAGCGTCACGGCCGCAAGGGCTACGCTTATTACCCCATTGTAGTAGCCGATAGCAGGGCACCACGAGATGGTAAATTTATTGAGAGGATAGGTTCTTATAATCCGAACACTAATCCTGCTACAATAAGTTTGGACTTCGACCGTGCTTTGTATTGGGTAGAACAGGGCGCACAGCCCACGGACACAGTACGTTCACTGCTTTCGAAAGAGGGCGTGATGCTGATGAAGCACCTCAGAGGAGGCGTAAAGAAAGGCGCGTTCGACGAGGCAGAGGCCCAGAAGCGTTTCGACGCATGGAAGGCTGCACGCGACAAAGAAGCCGCAGCATACGCTGCTAAGAACGAGGCTAAGGCCGCAGCTGACAGCAAGGCTCGTTTCGAGGCCGAGGCTGAGAAGAACCGTCTCAAAGGCGAAGCTGTAGCCAAGAAGCGCGCTGAGAAACTCGCTGCCGAGGAGGCTGCCGCCAAGGAAGCCGCCCAGGCTGAGACCGAGGCTCCCGCCGAGGAAGCTCCCGCCGCTGAGTAATCCGCTCGTCACGCATGGTAACTGTGACATTCTGATGGTTCCAACGCGAACCATTACGGATAAAAAATTGGAAGGTGTGTCATCACGACGCGCCTTTCGTTTTTATATATCCTCCCGATTTATCTCGATTTATCTCGATTTATCCCGATTTATCCCGATTTATCCCGATTTATCTCGATTTATCTCGATGAATCCCGATGTCTGCCGCGAATGTGTTAAATATCCGTCTGTCAGTGTTAAAGAGCTGTCTGCATTAAGGAATTCGGTATCATAGATTGTTAATATTGTATAATCAATATGAAACTATTATGAAAACACTTTCCATCGTATTCTACATAATCGGGTCCGCGCTACTGATTGCCTCATGCTTCACCACAGGATTGACTCTGACATGGGTATTGGGAGGTGCCGCCGTGATCGCTCTCATCTTAGGCTGCGTATTCCAGTTCAATGTAAACAAGAAACGTTACAGAGCGCCACAGCACAGACCCTGATCGGCGACGGCCGGCTATAGCGACGAAATGAAATCCTCGGCCTTGGCCAACGCATCCGGTTTGCCGATGTCGAGCATCCGCAACCGGTCGTTGCGTACGTTACGTATCTTCACCCCGTCGGGGCGTGACAACAGATAATCCATTATCGGGAATTTTGCACGACAGGAACGGTGCGAATAATCTGCAAGGCTTTTGACGGCATCGGCGCCAAGCACGTAGATGCCGCTGAAAGCCTCCTCTGTCATGTTCCGGTCGGACATGAACCCCGCAGGCCGGTACTCATCGGTGACGTTGTTGTGCCATCCTTTAAGCTCGCCGTCAGAGTCGAATATCAGTTTACGCGACGATTCGCGGCCGCTGGTAAGCAGAGTTATGTCGTTCCCGACCTGTTCATGCTTCTGCACCAGCCCGCATAAATCCTGATTGCTGAGTATGTCCACATTGTGAACCAGTACCGGGCCTCCGTCTGCTAAAAATATCGGTGCGGCCTTGACCAACGCGCCGCCTGTATCAAGCAGTTCGTCGGTTTCGTCGCTGATGTCGATGCGCACGTCATAGTCATGCGCCGACAGATGCTCCCTGACCTGATCCGCGAAGTGATGCACGTTAACCACGATGCGGTCAAAGCCCTCATTCTTTAATTTTGATATGAGCCGATCCAATACTGGCACTCCGCACACCGGCACCAATGCCTTGGGATGATGTTCGGTCCAGGGCTTTAGCCGGGTTCCGAGACCGGCCGCCATTATCATCGCTATCATAATCTCTAATCGGACAATGTCGTTATAACGTTTCCTCTATACCCCTCTCCCTGTGTATCAGCATGACCTGAGCCTGCGGATACTTTCGCTTGATGGCATGCGCCACTGCCTCGGCGCAATACACCGACCTGTGTTGGCCTCCCGTACATCCGAATCCTATCTGCAGATCGGAGAATCCGCGACGCAGATAGCATTCCACCGACGGCGACACTATCGCCTCGGCATCTGCCACGAATTTCTGAACCTCTCCCCTGCTCTCCAGAAAATCGATCACCGGCTTGTCCCGTCCCGTCAATGACTTATATTCGGCATAGCGACCCGGATTGTGCATACCGCGGCAATCGAACATGAATCCGCCGCCATTGCCTGTGTAATCCTCAGGATAGCCACGCTTATACGAAAAACTGTACACCTTTATAAGCAAGCCGTCATGCCTGGCGGGCACGGGAGAATGGGCGATGGCTTCGCGACATACGCGCGCCAGCTCGGGACACCGGTCCAACACAGGCAGATTCATCAGGTCGCCGAGATTGTCGAGCGCTGCGGGTATACTTTCGATGAAATGCGCGCGTTTCTGCACCAACCCGCGGAAACCGTACGCCCCCAACACCTGCAGAGTCCTGAAGAATGCCAACGGACGGACGGCATCCAGTATCTGCCGTGCAGGTGTGCCTGTCGCACGTTCATATTCAAAGGCATACAGCTCCATCAGTTCCTCGCGTGTCTCCGGCTTAAGTCCGGCCTTGGCCTGCCACAGGAGGGAAATCGCGTCGTACGTAACAGGACCTCTCCTACCTCCTTGAAAATCAATAAGCCACGGCTTACCGTCATGGATCATGACATTTCGACTCTGGAAGTCGCGCATCATGAATCCCTGGGGTCCCGAGGTCGGCCCCGAAAGATATCCGGCGAGACGTTCCATGTCATCCTCAAGCTTATCCTCGTCGAAGTCAATGCGTGCCGGCTTCAGATATTCATATTTGAAATAATTCAGATCCCACATCACCTGACGGCGGCTGTAGGGCTTGTAACCGGCAAACCGTCCCCATTCCGATTCCGGCACAGTCTGCAATTTTACCAAAGCCTTGAGCGAGTCCTCGGCAAGTCCGCGCCATTCGTCGCTGCCGAGACATGAAAACAATGACCTGTCGCCTAAATCCTGCTGTATATAGCATCGCATGTCGTCCGACACGCCATATATCTCGGGCACCGGCACTCCGTGATTATGAAACACCCGGTCCAGACCGATGAAGGCCCGGCAGTCACGCTCCGAATCCCCTACCGTGCCGATGCAGCATCCGGCATCCGAACGCATGCGGTAATACTGACGGTCGCCCCCGGCGCCGGCAAGCCTTATGACCTCGGCAGCCGGCGTGCCGTAACGGGCACGGTGCAACGACTGCAATTCTTCCATATCCTTTTCCATAATTATGTAACGGCAGTTTGGCACCATGATTATATCATCCGTAAACGCAGATATTCACACTTTATAGCACATTATACTGTATATCATAGATGTGTTAACATTTTTTGTCGCGCTACTTAATGCAGTGTGCGAAAATTTTTGTAAATTTGCCTTTTGAAAAATAACCCTATATCAAATAGACATACAATGGCTAAAATTGAAGATTACAACTTCAAGGGCAAGAAGGCTATAGTTCGCGTAGACTTCAACGTACCCTTGGATGAGAATGGCAAGATCACGGACGACACCCGTATTCGCGGCGCACTCCCCACACTGAAGAAGATTCTGGGCGACGGCGGCGCACTGATTCTGATGTCACACATGGGCAAGCCCAAGGGCAAGGTTAACCCGAAGCTGAGCCTGTCGCAGATCCGTGAAGCAGTAGCCAAGGCCCTCGACACCGAGGTCGAGTTCGCACCCGACTGCGCCAAGGCTCAGGATATGGCCAAGAATCTGAAGCCCGGCCAGGTGCTCCTGCTGGAAAACCTGCGCTTCTATCCCGAGGAGGAGGGCAAGCCCGTGGGCATCGACAAGAACGACCCCGCATACGACGCCGCCAAGAAGGAGATGAAGGAGCGTCAGAAGGAATTCGCAAAGACTCTGGCAGACTATGCCGACGTTTACGTTAACGACGCATTCGGCACGGCTCACCGCCGTCACGCCTCGACAGCCGTGATAGCCGACTATTTCGACGCCGACAACAAGATGCTGGGATACCTGATGGAGAAGGAAGTAGGCGCCGTTGACAAGATCATCAGCGACATCAAGCGTCCCTTCACTGCAATCATGGGCGGCTCGAAGGTTTCCACCAAGATCGGCATCATCGAGAACCTGATGGACAAGGTTGACAACCTGATTCTGTGCGGCGGCATGACCTTCACTTTCGCCAAGGCAAAGGGCGGCCACATCGGCAACTCCATCGTAGAGGACGACAAGCTGCAGCTGGCTCTGGACATCATCGAGATGGCCAAGAAGAAGGGCGTGAACCTGGTGCTGGGCACCGACTGCGTCGCCGGCAATAAGTTCAGCAACGACGCCGACACACAGATCTGCTCCGTAATGGACATTCCCGACGGATGGGAAGGCATGGACGCCGGTCCCGAATCCATCAAGGCATTCCGCGCAGCCATCCTGCCCGCCAAGACCATCCTCTGGAACGGTCCTGCCGGCGTGTTCGAGTTCGACAAGTTCACCGGCGGTTCGCGTGCCATTGCAGACGCTATCGTCGAGGCTACCGAAGACGGCGCATTCTCGCTGGTAGGCGGCGGCGACTCCGTGGCCTGCATCAACAAGTTCGGCCTCGCCGACAAGGTAAGCTACGTTTCCACCGGCGGCGGCGCTCTGCTCGAGGCCATCGAAGGAAAGGTTCTGCCCGGCGTAGCAGCAGTCAAGGCCTGATAAGAATCCCCCAAGCTAAGCTATATAAACCGGAGAGTGTACCGACCACGTCGGCGCGCTCTCCTGCTTTTATATATCTTGCCGTCACGGCCTGAACGGAGGACCGCGACGTTATGGGTACCCGGAATTTTTACCGCGAAACCATTAAATATTTCCGATTTTAAGACAGAAATTCTAAAATTATTATAAAATTTTGCGTTTCTTGCTAAAATATCGGGATAAGATATTTGATTTTTTGAAAAATTCAGTAACTTTGCATTCGGGTTGTCAAAACCGTAGCGATTACGAGACTCCGACGCAGTGCATGACGACTTAACAACTATACAGAACGGGAATGCTGAGAGGTTTCGCAGCTATCCTTAAAAATTTAATAACCGGATATTATAAAAAAAAGACATATAGACTCCGTGCGGAGTCATTGACGTTGGAAGAAATACAAACTAATCTATACACACAAACCAAAAAAACAAAACTAATTAAAAGAGTATGGAATCTCAGAAACCTATGGCTCCTCAGCCTAAAGCGACTACGGCCGCTGCCAAAGTGAAGAAAGAAGAGAAGATCAGCAACGTACGCGGCATCCGCAACGCGTTCATCGTGATCATCGCATGCGCAGTCGTTGCAGTATGCATCTTCCTGTTCGGAATGGGTGCCCCCGGCAACTTCGAGGGCAACGACACAGCTGGTCACCCGCTGAACCTGGCCGGTACCGTTTACAAGGGCGGTTTCATCGTGCCTATCCTGATGACCCTTCTTCTCACCGTTATCGTTCTGTCGATCGAGCGTTGGATCGCCATCAAGAGCGCAAGCGGCAAGGGCAACACCACCAAGTTCGTCGCAGACATCAAGGCTGACCTGGCTGCCGGAAACATCGATGGCGCCATGAAGCGTTGCAAGACTCAGAAAGGCTCTGTTGCATCTGTAGTTTACAACACACTGGTTAAGTACAAAGAGATGGAAGCCAACGACACTCTGAGCAAAGAGCAGAAGCTGACCACCCTCCGCAACGAGGTTGAAGAGGCTACCGCCCTCGAGATGCCCGGTCTGTCGCAGAACCTCCCCATCATCGCCACACTGACAACTCTCGGTACTCTGGTCGGACTTCTCGGTACTGTAATGGGTATGATCAAGTCGTTCCAGGCTCTGGCCGCTTCCGGTTCGCCCGACTCGACCGAGCTGTCTACCGGTATCTCCGAGGCCCTTGTCAACACCGCATTCGGTATTATGACTGGTGCTTTCGCTGTTATCTCCTACAACTTCTTCACCAACAAGATCGACAACCTTACCTACGCTATCGACGAAATCGGTTTCTCCATCGTAGCTACTTACGCCGCTACCCACAAATAATTGCGGCAGTCAACGAATTGTAAAACCGATTAAACAGACAGCAAAAAATGGGAAGAGTAAAAATAGCCAAGAAGAGCACATTCATCGACATGACCGCGATGAGTGATGTGACGGTGCTGCTGCTTACCTTCTTCATGCTGACATCAACCTTCCTTTCCAAAGAACCGACACAGGTTATCACGCCTCCTTCGGTTTCGCCGGAAAAGGTGCAGGAAACCAACTACGTTCAGGTGTTGGTCAGTCCCGAAGGGAAGGTCTGGCTCTCGATGAACAACGACACCTCCAAGAACTGGAGCAACGAGAAGATGCGCATGGCGCTTCTCGACAAGGTCAGCGAGATCTACAACGAGTCACATAAGAACAAGATCAGCTTCACACCGGAGCAGAAATATGCCTTCAGCAAGTTGGGAACTTTCGGCGTTCCTTTGACACAGATGGGCGAATTCCTGAACCTTGCCTCGCAGCAGGAAGGCCAGACAGCCATGGATAAGTGGCTGGACGGTTCCGACGGCAATCCGAGCCATACTACAGGCATTCCCGTCAACTGGAATCAGAACGACCAGACTCCCAATGAGTTCCAGATGTGGATGAAAGCAATGCGTCAGACCGACAACGATAACCTCGCCTCGGCCATCAAAGATGGTTCCGGCGTCGCTATCAAGGCCGACCAGAACACTTCGTTCGAAATAATCCACATGATTATGGATAATCTTCAGACTATCCATATGAATAAGTTTACGTTATTGACCGCTCTTAAGGGCGCAGAAGAATAAGACAATGGCAGAAGTTCAGCAAAATGGTGGAGGCGGCAAAGGCAAAAACCACCAGAAAAAAATGCAGATCCGCGTGGATTTCACGCCGATGGTCGACATGAACATGTTGCTTATCACGTTCTTCATGCTCTGTACGACAATGATCAAATCGCAAACTCTTAGTATAGCCTTGCCCTCTAACGAGAAGGTTGACAATGTCGAGAACATGTCGCAGGCATCGGCCGACGATGCAGTGACCATCATCCTCGACGCCAAGCGCAAGACCGGATCGTTCGATGTCGATACAGTCAACGGCAAGGTAGTGCCTGTTGTTTACTACTATTTCGGCAAGCCCGGCGGCGACGCAGGCATCGGCTCCAACCCCGAGCAGATAGCAGCAAACAATAACCTTCAGGAATCGGAGTTCCTCACAAACGACGAGAAATCAGGCAAAGCCCGCGGTATCCGCGAGATTATCCAGCAGCGTAACAAGGAAGTGCTCACCGAGGTGAACAAGCTCAAGGAGAAATACGCCAGCGGCGGTTTCGGCAGCCTTGAGACAGCCGACGGCCGCGAAAAGGCACAGGCAGCCTACGACGAGGCTGCTTCCAAGGTCCGCAAGGATGAAAACCTGAAGAAACCCGTCATCATCATCAAGTCCACGCCTCAGGCTTCATACGGCAGCCTCGTGCAGGTACTTGACGAAATGCAGATCAACTCCATCTCCAAGTATCAGATCGATAACATGACCAAGGTTGACTCCGTAATGGTCATCGACTATCAGAATCGTCATCATAAGTAATGTTGGATTTATTAACCTTTAAAGCAGACTGAAAATGGCTAAAAGTAGCGTAGATCTGACATCACGGGAATGGAATGATATAATATTTGCCGAGAAGAACAAGGAATTTGGCGCATACCAGATCCGTAAGAAGAGCGACAAACGTCATAACATGGCTATGCTCTACATGCTAATGGGACTGGTTGTGGTATTCTGCCTCATCCTCGGTCTTAACAAATACTCGGCATACCGTGCAGAGAAAGCTGCCCTGGAACTCCAGGAACAGCGAGAGAAAATGATGGCTGCTCAGATCGCCCAGGAAGAGGAGGTCGAGGAGCAGGAAGAACCTGAAGAACAGAAGTTCGAACAGCCCGAAGTCACTGTACCGGAAGAGGTACTGGCTACCGTACAGGTAACTCAGATCGCCATCGTCGACGCCGACCAGGTGAAGAACGAGGTGATGGACATGGATACCCAGAAAGAGGACAACACCGCCCGTGGTGTCGTTACTCAGGAAGGTAGTGATGACGCCGACAAGTTCAGGGCTGTACAGGAACAGGTAGTAGTTAAGGAACCGGAGCCCGAGGTTAAGCACAAGGAGGAGGAAATCTTCGTTGCCGTTGAACAGCAGGCAGAGTTCCCCGGCGGTCAGGCTGCCCTGATGAAGTGGCTGTCGCAGAACGTCCGCTATCCCGAGACCGCTCAGCAGAACGATGTTCAGGGTCGTGTAATCGTGAAGTTCGTCGTTGAGAAAGACGGTTCAATCGGTACCGCCACCATCCTCAAGGGTGTTGACAAGGACTTGGACCGCGAGGCTCTCCGCGTCGTAAAGAAGATGCCCAGGTGGCAGCCCGGTAAGAACAATGGTGTAGCCGTACGAAGCTACTTCAACCTTCCCGTGGTATTCAAACTTCAGAATCAGTAATTACTGAGATTTTCCATATCGATGGAGGGCAGTTCCCCAGTGGGCTGCCCTCCATTATTTTTGTACGCTACCAAAAACATTATTAACCCATCTTCCTAACCTTTGGACATAGACGATAGACAACCCCATTATAATCGACACTGCAGGCTCCTCGTGCGCTATATGGTAACGAAACGGTTTAGCGCGACTGGGTAGAATTAGATGAATGGGAATATTGGGATAATTGGGAGGAATGGGAGTATTGGGAGTATTGGGAGTATTGGGAATAATGGAACCAATGGGATTATTTAAAGTTAGTGATAGTAGGGAATGCTCCAGCTTCAACCTTACCCCTGTTTCCTCCCTATATTCCAATTCCTCCCACTCCTCCCACTCCTCCCACTCCTCCCACTCCTCCCACTCCTCCCA